>NZ_CP080519.1:314166-628333 GCF_019468465.1 Amycolatopsis sp. DSM 110486
TCGGGATCGATGCCTGAGCAGTCCGGGCGGCGATTGACTCTCCACACCACACCACAGCACGAAGGGAACTTTCCGTGGACACGGCTACGAAACCCATGACGACGGTCCGGCAGCGGATCGAGTCGATCGACATCATCCGCGCGATCGCGGTGATGGCGATCCTGCTCGTGAACGTCGGGGCGTACTACGCCACAGCCAGCCCGGGTCACCGACCCGCGCCCGAAACGTCGGCCGTGGACACGGTGGCGAGCGGGCTCGTCGACTTGCTGGTGCTCGACAAGTTCCACTTCATCTTCGCGTTCCTCTTCGGCGTCAGCGCGGCCATCCAGTACGAGAACATGACGCGGCGAGGGAACTTCTGGGCACCTTACCTGCGCCGGATGGGCATCCTGCTTGCGTTCGGCCTGGTGAACCTGACCCTGCTGCACGCACCGGACGTGCTGACCGTGTACGCGCTCAACGGCGCCGTGCTCGCGTTGTTCTTCCGCGCGCCGCAACGAGTTCTGCTCGTCGTCGGCCTCGTCGTGGGACTCGGCGCCGACGTCGCCAGCACCGGCGTCGCGCTCGCGGACCACTACACGGGCGCCGGAATCGGCCAGGTTTCGTGGCTGGCGACAGGCGTCGTGGTCCAGTCGTTCGGCCACACCATGCTCGGGTGCTGGGCGCTGCGCGCCGGTCTGCTGACAGCCGAGCGGCACGTGCCGGCGATCCGGAAGCTCTTCGCGGTAACCGGGATCGCGACGATCGCCTTGTGGGCGTGGACGTTGTCTTTGTCGGACACGAATCTCATGCACGCGCTGGAGGAAAACCTCGCCATCGTGCCGGCCGTCGCGTACCTCAGCGGGCTCGTTCTTCTGCTGCGCTCGGCCCGGCTGCGCGCAGCGTTGCTGCCGCTGCAGCGCTACGGGCGCATGGCGCTCACGAGCTACCTCACCCACGCGATCCTCGGCCTCGCGGTGGTGGGCACTCTCGCTTCGTTCTGGACGATCCCCACTGCGCTGCTTTTGCTGCTGTGCGTGCCGATCTGGGCGGTGCAGCTGGTGTTCAGCCACCTCTGGCTCGCGCACTTCGCCTACGGTCCGTTCGAATGGCTGTGGCGCGCCGGGACGTACTGGACGCGGCCGGCCTGGCGAGTGCGCTGACCGGGTGTGCTGATGCCGCAAGGCCCCGGTCCGCGACGCACCTCGAGTGATTCAGCTCGGCGCGCTCAGCCTGCCGACGTTCCCGCTCGGCTTGGATCTCGGCAGACACCCCCCGAGGGTGCTCCGCGCCGGCTGCCTCGGCGGCCGGGCGGACCGCCGGCGCCGCAGGATGTCGGTGGCGGCGTCGCGCTGGCGGTGCCCGAACCAGCGCACCTCGATCGGCCGCAGCTGGCCGGCACCGGACGGGAGCGCGGCCAGCGCGGACCATCCGCTCTTTCACGACGTCGAACCCATCCGAAGAGAGCTTCCTGGTGTTCATCCGCCGGTCTGCTACCGCAACGTGGTGGGTCCTTACCGCTCGTCAAACCATCGGACGGTCGGCATCGCCAGGCCGATAGTTCAGCCGAGGCAAGTCTGATGAGGACGCCTTCATGTCACCTCATCCACCGGCACCAAGTAAGACAGTCACGCAAGGCGCCGCAAAGTGGAATCCAGCATGTCAAGACCCTCAGCGCAGCCGAACGAAGCACAGGTGATGATCGTGACCAATCCCATCTCGTCGGGACTGCGGGCGCCGGGACTGCCCAGCCTGCCGACGCCGCCATCGGGGTGGCCGATCGGCTCATACGACACCTATGAAGAAGCACAGCGCGCGGTCGAGTATCTGGTCGACAACGAGTTCACAGTCCAGGACCTGACGATTGTCGGCGTCGACCTCATGCTCGTCGAGCGTGTCATCGGCAGGCTCACCTGGGGCAAAGTGCTGGGCACCGGCGTGCTGTCCGGCGCCTGGTTCGGGCTGTTCGTCGGCCTGCTGCTGGGCCTGTTCAACAGCACCAAGGGCATGGCCGCTGCGCCGATGATCGTCGGCCTCGCCGCAGGAGCCCTGTTCGGCGGCGTATTCGCGGCGCTCAGCTACGCCACTGCCCGCGGACGCCGCGACTTCTCCTCTGCCAGCCAGCTCGTTGCCGGCCGCTACGACGTCCTGTGCCAGCCACGCAATGCGGAGAAGGGTCGAGAGCTGCTGGCCAAGCTCGCTCCAGGGGCTCATCGCAGTTGAACGTGGGGGCGAGGCTCGTAACCGCGGTCTTCGAGCAATGATCGCGCGATGGAGTTCGTGCCGTGGCAGAAGCCGAACAGTGAGCCGCGTAGTGCTCCAGACCACTGCAGAGCCGACGCTGAGAGGCGTGTCGCTCGCGACTCTCGGCACGATCGAGACCGACCGCGACGCGGTCGTGCAGCGCCGGTGATCGTGGCTGTCACGAGCGGGCCTTGTGGGGCGATGGGAGTCAGGTGAAGTAGCGCAGCCAGACGTATCCCCAAGCCACGGTCATCCGGGGCATCGCGATGTCGAGGATGGCCAGGTCCGGATTCTTAGCCCGTGCCGCAGCGATCGCTTCCGCGCCGTTTCCGGCTTCGGCGCGAGGAAGAGATCCTCAAACTCGTCGCCGAAGGCCACTCGTCGAAGGCAATCGCCGATCTGCTGTTCATCAGCGCGAAGACCGTCGAGCGGCACCGAGCCAATATCCTCCAGAAACTCGGCCTCAAGGACCGCTTGGAACTCACCCGCTACGCAATACGGGGCGGACTCATCGAAGCCTGAACCTCAACACCTGCCCGGTCAGCGGCGGCCCCGACGAAAGTGGAGGACTGCCGTGGATCTACGCCGGCAAACTCGCCGCCGCACGGCAGTTCCTCACCTACGAAATTGCAGCGCCGAGCACCGCGCTTCAGCGGTGTTGTCCTTGGTGAGACACGCAAGCCCATGCCTGCGCCGCGGGTAGCTCCCGGAGCGGTAAAGCCGTCGAGTCGACGGAGCCACCACGGCGAAGGCTAGGACTCCACGGTGCGCAGACGTGCGCCGGGAACGAGGTGGATCCCGGCTGTCTCAAGTGCAACCCACACAGAGCCAGGTCGCAGGTCAGGTTTCTTGTCCACCACGGTGCCACGACCGCCCGCGTCTACGCCAAAGGCTTCCGCACCATCTCCGACGACGGCCGCTTCGGCAACGACCTCTACCACCTCATCCTCTGGCCCGGCCCCATCGCCGAACCCCACGTCCTCAGGCGCTACCCCGGCCCCCTCCCCGGCGGCTGAGCGTGCCCGACACCCCCAGTCCCGCAACCGGCCAGATCGCCTACCCCGAACTCGACGTCTTCGCCGACTACGGCAGC
This sequence comes from Amycolatopsis sp. DSM 110486, assembly GCF_019468465.1. Taxonomy (NCBI): domain Bacteria; kingdom Bacillati; phylum Actinomycetota; class Actinomycetes; order Pseudonocardiales; family Pseudonocardiaceae; genus Amycolatopsis; species Amycolatopsis sp. DSM 110486. The sequence continues at coordinate 317,483 of NZ_CP080519.1, forward strand.
TTCCTCGTCCAAGACGACACCGCCCGCCCGACACCCAACCGCGCATTCCTGCCACCTTGTTGCGGTGAGCCCAGGTGTGGCGCCACAGGTGCGGGAACATCCGGGCAATCCCGACCTCCTCGGCACGGCGATCGAGCATCGCCCTGATTCCCCACTCGTTCAACGGGCCGAAGCGGCCGAGCCACGCCGCGTTGATGAGCTTGGCGTGTGGGTGGCGCGCGCGTGCGCGGAAGTAACGACGCCAATGCCTCCCCCGTGGCGGGGTTGAGCGGGACGGGACGTGCACGACGCCCCTTGCCCAAGACCCCCATCGAACACACCTCGAAGTCGAAACTTCCCGGATCCCGCTCAGCCGGGTTCGCCGCTCGCAGCGCGCACAGTTCTCCGAGCCGTACTCCGCAGTCGATCAACACCAGCATGATCGCGCGGTCACGAAGCTGCACGAACGACTTGCCCACCGTCGTCGCCAGAAGTGCCTTCAGTTCGTGGTCACGCAAGATCGCCGGCGGGTTGTCCGGGACGGCGGGCACTTCCATTTTGCAGAAGGGCGAGATCTCGATGATGTCTTCGAAGCATGGCGACGCTCTCGAGTACGCATCGATCGTGGAGTCAGCGCGGTTCTTCGCCCTCAGATGCGTTCTCCAGTCCCCGACGAGCGCTCTGACGTCCTCGGGGTCCAGCACCTCCCCAGGTGCCTCGGCGACGGCGATGAGATCAGTCGTACCCGGATAATCCCTTGGGTACCCAGCGCTGTGCTACTTGTTGGCGCCCCGCCAAGAGGCTCACCGAGATCAACTAGTCGCCACGTTTACGCAGGTCAGGGACACAATGTAGACGTGAAGAGTGGGCCGGGTCGGGCTCGAACCGACGGCCAAGGGATTATGAGTCCCCTGCTCTAACCAACTGAGCTACCGGCCCCTCGCTGACACCCAGTTTGCATTAGCACATGAGCCCCAGTTCGCCCCAAAATATCACAGGGCCCCGGGTGAGCCGGCGGAGTAGGCCGAACAGGTTGGTGGTTGTGCCGTGGAGTGGGACGCGTCGTCTAGGTTGCAGGGACGTCGCCGCCACGACCTCGCCCTGGAGGGTTGAGCAATGGGTGCCGCACGCCGTCCGCCCAGGCCGTGGATGGTTCGGCTGGCGCTGGTGGACGCGTTGGCCATCGGGATCGCCGTCGGGTTTCTGGGGCGGCACTACCGGGACGCTCTGGTCGAGCACGCTGGGGTGATCAGTTTCGGCGTGCTGGTCGTCGTCGCCGCGGGGGTTCTGGTGCGGCTGGTGGTGCGGAACCTGAGGAGGGCTTCGGGGCGACAGGACGCGATTCTCGTGGACGAGCTGCCGAGGAGGCCGTCGCCTGCGCCGCGCTGAGTGCACAGCCGAGCTGAAGCAGACAGGTCAGCTGCCGCCACCCGCGCTGGTGACCGTGCAAACCTCGTTACCGTCCGTGACGCATTGGGCTTCGCCGGCTTGCCCGAGCGGGCCGGCGACGGGCCCACCGCGATTTCCTGCCTGACCCGGCGAATTTCCCTCGTGAGGAGCGAAACCGGTGCGTCGCCGCTCCGCCACGGGCTGTCAGCCGGGCCCACGAAGCTCACCCGAACGCCGCCTCGCGTGAAAAAGCCGTGGGCCCAGGAAAATCACGGGACTTGGTGCATGGAAACCACGTCGAGGCCCAGGACGCGGAACAGGCTCAGCAAGCGGTGCAGGCGTTCCTCGTCGGTGACGTGGCAGTAGATGATCGTTTCCGGTGGAGCGGCGGCGACTTCCAGCTCGCCGAAGTCGACGACGGCGTGGGCGGCGCGGTCGGACAGGCGGCCGGAGACGCGGAACACGTAGCTGGACTGCGACACCTGAGCCTCCCGTCTGGCCCTTCGAGCGCCCCTCGTCGCCACGGTCGCGCGTGAGCGGGTGGGCGTCCTCGCCCGTGCCGGATGAGCTCGTGTTCGGGCGGTGGGCGTGCGACAGTGGGTGACTGCGGGGTCGGAGGGAGAAGAGGGTGTCCCACAAGGAAAAGCCGCGCGTGCCGCGGCGCAAGAGGAGTGTGCCCGAACTGCCGCACGGGTTCGTGTCCCGGCCGCGACTGCTGAAAGCGCTCGATCGCGCGGCGCCGGAAGCCGCCACGATGGTGTGCGCGCCCGCGGGGTCGGGCAAGACTTTGGTCCTCGCGGAATGGCTGCGCGGCGGCGGACTCGGTTCCGCGGCCTGGCTTTCGCTCGACGCCGCCGACAACGACGAGCACCGGTTCCGCTCCGGTCTCCTCGACGCGCTCACCCCGGCGGCGCCCGGACTGCACGATTTCGACGCGGGCAGCCCGAGTTTCCTGGCCGACCTCGTCGACGCCCTCGACACCCTGCCCGCGCCGCTGCGCCTCGTCCTCGACGACGTGCACGAGCTCGTGGCGACGGAACCGTTGCGCGACGTGGAACAGCTGCTTCGCCTGCGCCCACGCGGGTTGCGGCTCGTGCTGTCGACGCGCTGGGACCCACCGCTCCCCCTCGCGCGCCTGCGGTTGTCCGGCCGGCTCGTCGACCTGCGCTCCGACCACCTGCAATTCCGCCCGGACGAGGCCGCGGCACTGCTGACTTCCGAAGGCGTCGCCATCAGTCCGGAACAGGTCGACCGGCTCGTCACGCGCACGGAAGGCTGGGCGAGCGGGCTGCGCCTGGCGGCCGAATCCCTCAAGGGTGGCGCGGAGTTCACCGGCACCGACCCGACGGTGAGCGCCTACCTCGTCGACGAGGTTCTCGCGCCACTGTCCGAAGAGGAGCGTCAGTTCCTGCGCGAGATCAGCGTCTGTGAAAGAGTTTCCGCCTCGCTCGCCACCGCGCTCTCCGGTCGCGCCGACGCCGGCGAGCTGCTGGCCCGGCTGGAACACCGCACGGCGATGCTGTTCCGCGCCGGCGCCGGCCGCCGGATCTACCGCCTGCACACGCTGTTGCGCGCCCATTTGCTCACCGACCTCATGCTGCGCACGCCCCGCCAGGTGCCCGCGCTGCACCGCCGCGCCGCCGAGTGGCTGCGCGCGCGCCACCAGGCCGGCGACGCCGTCTCGCACGCGCTGGAGGCCGGCGACGCGGCACTCGTCGCGGACCTCCTGCGCCGCCACGCGCTCGATCTGCTGCTCGCCGGCGAACACGACGTGCTGCGCCGGGCTCGCGCCGCACTCAGCGACGACGTGGTCGGCGACGACCCGTGGCTCGCCCTCACCGGCGCCCTCGAGCATCTCGACGCCGCTCGCCCCGGCGCCGCTCGCGCCCAGGTCACGCTCGCCGAACGCGCGTGGCCCCGCGAGCCTTCACCCGAACTTCGCGCGTTGCGGGGACTCGTCGACTCCCGCTTCGCCCACGCCGCGGGCTCGCTCGAAGGCGATATCGACGCCCTCGCCGAGCAGGGTTCCGCGCTGAGCGCCATGACGGTGCTGGAGTTGGGCCAGGCGCTGCTCGCCGCGGGCCGGGCCGTCGAGGCCCGCCGTCCCGTGGAGTCGGCGCTGGCCTTCGCCCGCGCACACGGCCACGGGCACCTGGAGCAGCAGTGCCTCACCGTGCTGGCCGGCGTCGCCGCGGCCACGGGTGACTTCCGCGCCATGGCCGCCCTCGCCCGCGCCGCCGACGAGCTCGCCGAAACCCACGGCTGGCGTGACACCGTGGCCGGCGCGAAAACCTCGCTGATCCTGGCCTGCGGAGCACTGCTTCGTGCCGACGCCTCCGCCTGCTTGGCCCAGGTCGACCGCGTCTCGGGCGTGCTCGCCACCACCGAAAGCCTCGGCCACGGCGGCCTCACGCTGCTGACCGCGACGCTCGAAGGAACCGCACGCTTCGACGGCGGGCAGCGCTCGGCCGGGCTGCGCCGCATGACCGACGCCCGCGTCGCCGAGGGCTCCGCCCCCCTGCCCGACGGCATCGTCGCCCTCGCCGCAGTGTGCGAGCACGACGCCGCCACGCGCCTCGGCCGCGGCGAAACCGCCCGTGACGTGCTGGCCTGGGCGCGCGAACGGATCCCCTCGGCCGCCGAGATCCTCCTGGTCCGCGCGAGCACGCAGGTCGTGCTCGGCCGCGACGGCCACGCCCGCAACCTGCTGCGCCCGCTGCTCGACGGCGCGATCGACCCCGTGCTGGCGTGGACGCCGGTCACGGCCTGGCTGCTCGAAGCGGAAATCGCCCTGCGCTGCGGCGAGGACGCCCGCGCGCGGCGCGCCGTCGCGAGGGCGCTCGGCCCGGCCGAACAGCTCGGCGTGCTGCGCCCGCTCGTCACCGCCGCTCCGGAGGTACTCGACCTGGCTCTGCTCGACGTGCCCGGCGGCCGCCGCTTCACCACCGACCTGCGCCAGGCGCGGGCCGTCCGCGGAAGGCAGCCCGACGCCGTCGCGCTCACCGAGCGTGAGCGGACCGTGCTGCGCCTCCTGCCGACAGTCCGCTCACTCGACGAAATCGCCGGAGACCTCATGGTGTCGCCCAACACCGTCAAAACACACGTGCGAGCTCTGTACCGGAAGCTCGGCGTCGGCTCGCGACGGGAGGCCGTGCGTTCGGCCGTCCGGCGCGGTCTCGTGGACAGTTAGTTGGGACGTTCGGCCCTTACCGGGGCACCGCGACGACCTACGGTCGAAGGCGTGGGTGGAGCCGGCCGGTCGGGGACCAACCGGTGGCGGGTACCGGGCGCGAAGGTGACAATGCCCTTGCTGCCACCGGATTTCGTGACGCGCCCACGACTGCTCGACGCCCTCGACGCGGCCGCCGGCAGCCCCGTCACAGCCGTCTGCGCGCCCGCCGGCTTCGGCAAGACCGCGCTGCTGGCCGAATGGGCCACGACCCGCCCCGTCGCGTGGGTCTCGCTCGACACGGAGGACAACGACCCGCGCCGCTTCTGGTCCGCGATCCTCTGCGCGCTCGACAAAGCCGTGCCCGCCGACAGCCGGGTGCACAGCGTCGCGGCGCCGGAAGGCGAGAGCCGCGCCGATTTCCTCGCCGAGCTCGTCGACGCCCTCGACGCGTTGCCCGCGCCGGTGCGCTTGGTGCTCGATGACTTCCAGGAGATCGTGGACGCCGGCCCGCTGCACGACATGACCACGCTCATCCGCACCCCGCCCGCCGGGCTGCGCCTCACGCTCTCGGCGCGCGCCGATCCCCGGCTGCAGCTCGCGCGCCTGAAGGTGCAGGGCGACCTCGCCCGCATCGGCGCGGACGACCTCCGCTTCACCACCGCGGAGACCGCGCAGCTGCTGCGGGTCACAGGCGTGCGCTGCGGAGAGGACGACGTGCGCCGCCTGGTCGAACGCACGGCGGGCTGGACCGCCGCCGTGCACTGGGCCGCGGTGTCGCTGCGGACCGGAGCCGACGTCGACGCCTTCCTCACCCAGCTCGACGGCGACGACCGCTCCGTGGCCGGGTTCCTGGCCGACGAGGTGCTCGCCCGCCTTCCGGAAGGCGCGCCCGAGCTGCTGCGCCGCATCAGCGTGTGCGACTCCGTGCCGGCCGCGCTGGCCCGCGAGCTGGCGGCGCGCGAAGACGCGGGCGCGGTGCTCGCCGAGCTGGAGCGGCACACGTTCCTGGTCGCGCGCATCGACGACCCCAGTGCCTCCTACCGCGTGCAGCCGCTGCTGCGCTCCTACCTGCGCGCCGACCTCGATCTGCGCTACCCCGGCCTCGCGAGCGAGCTGCACGCCACGGCCGCGCGCTGGTTCGCGAACGAGGACCACATCAGCGAAGCCCTCGAACACGCCGTCGCCGGCCTCGACCGCGACGGCATCGTTGAGCTCCTCCGCGCCCACGCCGTCCCGTGCCTGCTGGCCGGCGACGACGACGCCGTCCGCGAAACCCTGGCGCACCTGGGCGACGACGTCGATCCCGGCCTGCGCGCGGCCCGCACGCTCGCCGCCATCCAGAGCGGCGACCCGGCCGAACCGTCCGACGACCCCCTGCTCGCACGCCACCACGCGCTGGCCGAGGGCCGCCGCCCGGACGGGCCCGCGCCGACCGAGCCGGGCACCTGGGCGGACCTCGACCGCGCGTGGTCCTCGCTCTACCGCGGCGCGTGGCACGACGCCTCCACGCGCGTCCGCGACGCCCTCGACACCGCGCGTGGCGACGGCCAGGACTACCTCGTGCTCCACGGCCTGGCCTCGCTCGCCGTGGCCGGCGCCTTCGGCGGCAACCAGGACGCGGCCCGCGCGGCCTGCCAGGAAGCCGTCGAACTCGCCGCCCGGCACGGCTGGCCGCGGTCGCCGTGGCTGGCCGTCTGCCGGCTCGTGCTCGCATGCGACCACCTGCTGCGGCTCGACCCGGCGGCCGCCGCGCGCGAAGCGCGCGACGCGGCCACGCCGCTAGGGGCGTTCCTCGACGGCGCGGCGCAGTTCGACGGCGAGGACCGCCGCGACGGCCTCGAGACCATGCGCCGCGCCCGCCACGACCTCGGCGAGCTCGCCGCCGGCCCGGCCGCGCTCGTCGCCGTGCTGGAGCACCACGCGGCCGTGTTCCTCGGGGAACCCTTGCACGCCAACGAAGTGCTGCTGTGGGCCCGCGACCACCTCCCACACACGCGCGAGCTGGACCTCATGCAGGCGTGGACCCACCTCGCCGCCGGCCGGCTCGACGAGGCCGCGGCCGCGGTGCGCACCCGCCGCGCGGCACTGCTGCCGACCACCCCGGTCGACGCCGAGCTCACCGAAGCCGCGCTCGCGCTGCGCGCCGGGCGCCGCACCGAGGCGCTGCGGACGCTGGAACGCGCGCTGGGCCTGGCGGTGGGCGGTGATTTCGCACGGCCGTTCGCGCTGGCCGACCCGGCCGTGCAGCACCTGCTCGTGGACCACTCGGGCGGCTTTGGCCGGCTCGACGGCTTCGCGGCGTCGGTCCGCAACCGTCTGCGCCGCTTCGACCCCGCGCCCGTGGACGACCGCCTCACCGGGCGCGAGCAGGTCGTGCTGCAGCGGCTGCCGTCGCAACGGTCACTCGACGAGATCGCGGCGGACCTGACCGTGTCCGTGAACACCGTCAAGACCCACGTGCGGGCGATCTACGTGAAGCTCGGCGTGACCAACCGCCGCGACGCCGTCCTCGTCGCCCGCGAGCACGGTCTCGCGTGAGGCTTCATCCGCGACAGATGAGGCCGTGCCCGCGCCGGAGTCCGACGCTTTCCGCAAGCCCGGCACGGGCACGGATCCCGCGGACACGAGAGGACTCTCACCATGACCGACACGGGAGCACGAGCGCCGCACACCGAGGCCGGTGGAACCACCGGCCGTCCCCCGGACTCCCAGTCGATACCGAGCGGCTGGACCGGGTGGGTCGCCTTCGCCGCGACCATGATGATGCTGCTGGGCGCGTTCCAGGTGATCGAAGGGCTTGTCGCACTGCTCAACACCCGGTATTTCGTGGTCGACGAGACGGGCCTCGTCGTCTCGGTCAACTACACCACGTGGGGCTGGGTGCACCTCGCGCTCGGCGCGCTGCTGATCGTCGTCGGCATCGGCGTGTTCACCGGCAACCGCGTCGCGCAGATCGCCGGCATCGTCCTCGCGGGCCTGAGCGCGATCGTCAACCTCGCGTTCCTGCCGGCGTACCCGCTGTGGTCGATGGTCATCATCGCCGTCGACGTGCTCGTGATCTACGCGCTCGCGGTGCACGGCAAGGAGATGAGGAAGCTCTGACCGGGGCGGTCAGGCCGGTGCGGGCCCTGGTTCCCCGGGGTCCGCGCCGGTCTCCGCTCGGGTTTTCCCAGGTGCTTCGGTCTCTTCGGCCGTCTCTTCGCCAGCCTCCGGACGGTCGGGGCCCCTGGCGACCATGCGGATGAGCGCGTCGGCCGAGCCCGCCGTGGGGTCGATGTCCACGAACAGCGCCTTGATCAGCAGTGTGGCCGGCACGGCGAGGATCGCGCCCAGCGGGCCGAGCAGCCACGTCCAGAACACCAGGGAGAGCACGGTCACGAGCGTCGACAGCCCGACCGAACCGGCCACGAAGCGCGGCTGGATGAGCGACTGCACCACGAAGTTCAGCGCGCAGTAGACCGCGACGACGACGACCATCTTCTCCCAGCCACCGTCGAGCAGGCCCAGCAGCGCCGGCGGGATCACGCCGAGCACGAACCCGACGTTGGGGATGTAGTTGGTGACAAAGGCCAGCAGCGCCCACAGGATCGGCACGGGGATGCCGATGATCGCCAGCGCGGCCCCGTCGAGTACCGCCACGATGAAGCCGAACACGGTGGTCACGAGAATGTAGCTGCGGGTCCCCGCGGCGAAGCGGTGGAACGCGGCGGTGAGCCACGGCCGGTCGGTGTCGATCGCGTCCAGCCGCTTGTCGGCCCAGGTGGCCTCGGTGCTGAGGAACAGCAGCAACGCCAGCAGGAACACGAGGTTGGTGAGCACGCCGCCGATGCCGGAGAGCAGAGAACCGACGACGTTCGCGAGTTTGCCGAGATCCAGTGAAGACGCCATCTCCCGCAGCTGCTGCGGTCCCACGCCGAACTGGGCGAGCTTGTCGGTGGCGGACTGCAGCAGCTCGCTGGCCTTCGACGCGTAGGTCGGCAGCAACGTCGCGAGCTGCGCCAGCGACACGATCACCACGAACACCAGGCTCACGATCACCAGGTAGACCACCGTGACGAGCACGACCGTCGTGAGCCAGCGCGGCCAGCCCTTGCGCCGCAGCCAGGACTGCACGGGGCTCGCCGTGACCACGATGACCATCGCCAGGAACACGGGCCCGACGATGAACGCGATCGCCCGCAGGCCGCCCAGCGTGATGACCACCGACGCGGCGCCGACCATGATCACGAGCACCCGCGGCAGCGTGCTCCCGGGCGGGAAAGTCGGCGCGACGGGCGCAGGGCCGGAACGCTTGCGCTTCGTGGTACCGGTTCGTCCGCGCAGCCTCACGAGACCACCTCACCCTCATCCGGGTTGGGGTGCTGCGGCGGTGCCCCGCGTCGACGGGCGACTCCCCGATGTCACTCCGGTGTGGCCGGACCTGCGCGGCGGCTCCGGCCGGTGGGTCCCGGGGATACGGTCACCGTCCGCACACGGCTCGCGCTTCACCCGTGCCGGATGAGACCTGGGCCGGCGCGGTGGGAGCGTCGGCGACGGCCTTCCGCGGGCCGGTTCGCGGGCCGCGACGCGCGGGGTGGGCCGTGGCCGCGACGTCACCCCCGGCGGGTGAATCCGTCCACAGGGGACAGTCGCGGGCCTCAGCCGGCCAGCTCGCCGGATCCGCCGCCGTAGGTGGTCTGGTCACCCGTCCGCCCGGGCCGGGGGCACCGGCCGAGGCACGGGATCTGCGCCCACACCGTCTTGCGCCCGAACTCGGTCTCGGGCAGCACGCCCCACGTCACCGACAGGCGGTCGACGAGCAGGAGCCCGCGGCCGCGCGGGCCGGGCAGGCGGGACAAGCCCATGGTCGGCTGCACGAGGTTGCGGTCGGCGACCTCGACCCGCACGGTGCACGGGCGCAGGCTGTGCCACAGCTGCAGGTGGCGCGGTCCGTCGCCGTGGTCGTGGGCGTTGGCCAGCAGTTCGGTGGCGACGAGGAGCACGTCGTCGCGGTGCTCGTCACCCAGCGTGCTCAGGTGCTCCGACACCCATCTGCGCATCGTCCGCACCGTCGCCGACGTGGTGCCGTGCAGCGGCAGCACCCACGTGCCCGGACGGCCGGCACTGCGGGCTCCGGTCAACGCCACCACCTCCCCGATTCGCGGTAAGCGCACTTCCTGTCGACTTACCCGATCGGGTCACGAATGAATCACCGGAAGTGGCCCGGTCACGGTCCGACCCCAGCCCACAGTGGACTCGAAGTTCAGCTCGCCGGCACGTTTTCCCTGGCCAGGAGCTCGTCGACCGCCTCCGCGGTACCCGTTCCAGGGCGGGGAACGAACGTGAAAAGGTTCTGTCCGCCGGCGCCTTGGGAGGCCAGGTGCTCGACGTAGAAGTTCAGCTCGCCCGCGACCGGGTGGAACATCCGCTTCGTCGAACGCGGGGTCGCCTCCACGCGGTGGTCGGCCCACACGCGGCGGAACAGCGGGCTGGTCGCCGACAGTTCGGCCACCAGGCGCCGGGCACGCAGGTCCTCGGGGTCGCGGCCGACCGCGAGGCGCAGCATCCCGATCATCTCCTCGACGATGCCCTCCCAGTCGTCGTGGAGGGCACGGGCGGACTCGTCGCACAGCAGCCACCGCACGACCACTCGATCGCGCGCGGGCATGCCGGGGAAGTCCGCGAACACCAGCCGCGCGATCCGGTTCGCGGCGAGCACCTCGGTGTAGCGGCCGAGCAGGATCGCGGGCACGCGGCCCAGCTCGTCGAGCAGGCCGCGCATGCCGGGCCCGACGCCGCGCGCGACCTCGTCCGGCGGACCGCTGCGGCGCGCGGACAGGCGGCGCAGGTGGGAGCGTTCGGCCTCGTCGAGGCTGAACACGCGCGCCAGGGCGTCGAGGACCTCGTGCGACGCCGTGAGCTGGCGGCCCTGCTCCAGGCGCGCGTAGTAGTCGGCGCTGAGCCCGGCCAGGGCCGCGACCTCCTCGCGGCGCAGCCCGGGCACGCGGCGGCGGGCCGTCGGCGGCAGGCCGACCTGGGCGACGTCGACGCGGGCGCGCCTCGTCCTCAGGAACTCGCCGAGTTCGGAGCTCCTCATCGCCGCCCGTCCTTTCGCCTGGCCACAGCCTACGTCGGCCGCGGCGCGGGGCCGTCCGTCGTGGACCGGCCGTACCCGCGGAGCTGCCCCGGCCGGTCGCTCGTGTGACGCCGATCCTAGGAACGGCAAGTCCTGGCTGAGCCCTCTTTCACCCGCCTGGGTCTGGCTTCATGGGCCGTGGGCACCCGGAGGTGTCCGTCGAGGAGGGACACCCAAGAGATGAAGTACGACTACGTGGTCGTGGGCGGGGGCACGGCCGGTTCGGTCCTCGCCGCGCGGCTGAGCGAAGACGCGGCGACGACCGTCCTGCTGCTGGAGGCCGGTCCCGCGACCGGGCCGGACGTGATGGGGGTGCCGCCCGCGTGGCCGGCGCTGCTGGGCAGCTCGGTCGACTGGAACTTCCACACCACCCCGCAGCCGGGCCTGCACGGTGTGGAGCTGCCGTACCCGCGCGGGCGCACGCTCGGCGGGTCGAGCTCGATCAACGCCATGGCGCACCTTCGCGGCCACCGCGCCGGCTACGACGCCTGGGGCGTCGACGGCTGGCGCTACGACGACCTGCTGCCCTACTTCCGCCGCAGCGAGACCGCGCGGCCCGGCAGCGACCCGAAGTACCGCGGCACCGACGGCCCCATGCGGGTCGGGCCGCCGCCCGTCCGGCACCCGCTGGCCCACGCCGCGCTGTCCGCCGTGCGGGAGCGCGGGTTCCCCGAGTCGCCCGACCTCAACGGCGCCGAGCCGGAGGGCGCGACCTGGCTGGAGATGAACATCGTCGACGGCGCGCGCCAGTCGGCCGCCGACGCCTACCTGCGCCCGGTGCTGAACCGGCCGAACCTGACCGTGGTGACCGGCGCGCTCGTGACCCGGCTCGTGCTCGCGGGCAGCCACTGCACCGGCGTCGAGTACCGCGTCGGCGGCTCCCCGGCCTCCGCCGAGGCCGAGCAGTCCGTGGTACTGGCCGCCGGTGCGATCGGCTCGCCGCACCTGCTGATGCTCTCGGGCATCGGCGACCCGGCCGCGCTGGAGCAGGCCGGGGTCACGCCGCGGGTCGCACTGCCGGGCGTCGGCCGGAACCTGCAGGACCACCCGCTGACCGGCATCGTGTACTCGAACGCCCGCCCCCTGCCGGACGGCGCCAACAACCACAGCGACCTCGTCGCCGCCGTGCGCAGCAGCGCCGACCTCGAAGCGCCCGACGTGCAGCTGCTGTTCCTGGACATCCCGTACTTCCGGCCGCCCCTGTCCGGCCCGGCGACCGGGTTCACCATCGGCTTCAGCTACCTGTACCCGCATTCCCGCGGCTCGGTCACGCTGGCGTCGGCCGACCCGACCGTCGCGCCCGTCGTGGACCCCGCGCTGCTGGACGACCCGCGCGACCTCGCCGGCATGCTGGCCGGCCTGCGCCTCGCCCGGCACGTCGGCACCGCCCCGGCGTTGGATCCGTGGCGCGACAAGGAAGTCCTGCCCGGCCCGGCCGCCATGAACCCCGCCGCGGAAGAGGACTTCCTGCGCCAGAGCACGGGCAGCTACTTCCACGCCTGCGGTACCTGCGCACTGGGCACCGTGGTGGACCCCGCGCTGAACGTCCACGGCGTCACCGGCCTCCGCATCGCCGACGCGTCCGTCCTCCCCACCCTGATCGGCGCGAACACCAACGCGACGGTGCTGGCGGTGGCCGAACGGGCGGCGGATGTGCTGCTGGGCCGGGAGCCTGCGCGGTAACGCCCGGCCCTTCGCTCGGTGACTGCCGGCGGCGGTGATCACCGAGCGAGGGGGGCCGGAAGGGGGCAAGCTCGCGGACCGGCCGCGCTGCCGGCCATGTCCACGAGCCGCCGTTACCGGTTCCGGGCCGCCACCAGCTCCCTGAGCCGGTAGTGCTGGATCTTCCCGCTCGGGGTTTTCGGCAGCTCCGTCACGAAGTCGATCGCGCGCGGGTACTTGTATGGTGCGATCGCCTGTTTGACGAAAGCCTGCAGAGCGGCGGCGTCCTCGGTCGCGCCGGGTTGCAAGTGGACGAAGGCGTGCACGACGGTGCCGCGGGCAGGGTCCGGGGCGGCGACCACGGCGGCCTCCAGCACGTCCGGGTGGGACAGCAGGGCCTGTTCCACCTCGGGGCCCGCGATGTTGTAGCCGGAGGAGACGATCATGTCGTCGTTGCGGGCCTGGTACCAGAAGTAGCCGTCGGTGTCGCGGAGGTACGTGTCGCCGGTGAGGTTCCAGCCGTTGTCGACATAGTTCTTCTGGCGGCTGTCGGCGAGGTAGCGGCAGCCGGTGGGCCCCTTCACGGCGAGGCGGCCAGGCGTGCCGTCGGGGACGGGCCGGCCGGCGTCGTCCAGGACGGTGGCTTCGAAGCCGGGGACGGCGCGGCCGGTGGAGCCCGGGCGGATGTCGTCGTCAGCCGCCGATACGAAGATGTGGAGCATCTCCGTGCCGCCGATGCCGTTGATGATCTTGATTCCGGTGGCGGCGTGAAAATCTTCCCACGTGGACACGGGCAGGTGTTCGCCCGCGGACACGCAGCGTCGGAGTTTCGACAGCGCCGCCGCGTTGCCCGAGGACAGCAGGGCCTTGTACGCGGTGGGGGCGGTGAAGAGCACCGTGACGTGGTGGCGTTCGACCGCGTCGGCGAGTTCTTCCGGGGACGCTTTTTCCAGCAGCAGCGTCGACGCGCCGAAGCGAAGCGGGAACAGGACCAGGCCGCCGAGGCCGAAGGTGAAGCCGATCGGCGGGGTGCCGGTGAAAACGTCGTCCGGGACGGGCTTGAGGACGTGCCGGGCGAAGGTGTCCGTGGCGGCCAGGACGTCGCGGTGGAAGTGCATGGTGGCTTTGGGTTTGCCGGTGGTGCCGGACGTCGGGGCGAGCAGGGCGACGTCGTCGGCAGCGGTGTCCACGGCGGCGAACGCTTCCCGCACGCCGCTCGCCCGAGCCAGCAGATCGCCAGGACCGTCGGCACCGTAAGTGAGTACCGGCAGGGAGACGTCCGCGAGATCGGCGGCGAAGCGATGGTCGGTGACGATCAGGCGAGGCCGCGTGAGCTCCACGAGGTCGTCGATCTCACGGGCCCGCAGCAGCGGCATCGTCGTGACGGGCACCGCGCCCGCCTTCAGCACCGCGAACCACGCCGCCACCAGCCACGGGTTGTTCGGCCCGCGCAGCAGCACGCGATTGCCGGGCACCACCCCGAAGTCCCGCACGAGCACGTGGGCGACCTGGTCGCTGCGCCGGTCGAGGTCGGCGTAGCTCCAGGTCTCCGTGTCCGTGCGCAGGCACGGGCGGTCCGGGCCGAAGCGGTCGATGCTCCCGCGCAGGAGCTCGACGGCGCAGTTCAGCCTCGGCGGGTAGGCGAGCTCCGGCAGCGTGAACCGGAACTCGGGCTGGTCCGCCGGAGCGGGGAGGTTGTCGCGGCAGAACGAGTCGACGTGGGCCGATGGGGTGAGCTCCATCTGCGGCCTTCCTGGGAATCCGTCAGCCGACGGCGGGCGGGACGGGATACGGGGATTCGGCGTAGCGGCCGGACAGCAACGCGCCGGCGCCGGGCGCGACGGCGGGCAGGCCGAGCGCGCGCATCATCTGGTGGGCGGTGGCGATCGACGCCGAGAGCACGGGTTTGCCGAGCTCGTTCTCGACGATGTCGATCGACGCGAGTGAGGGCATCTGCACGCACGCGGACAGCACCACGGCGTCGGCGCCTTCGTGCTCGAGGTCGCGCGCCAGCGGCACGAGCTTGCGCGGGTCGTGGGCGGCGACCTCGAGGTTGTCGGGGATCTCCAGCGCGGTGTAGTCGGTCACCTCGACGCCCTCGTAGCGGATGTAATCCACGACGGTCTCGGTCAACGGCTTGAGGTACGGGCAGATCACGGCGATCGACTTCGCGCCCAGCACGTCGAGCGCGTTCACCAGAGCCCCCGCGCTCGTGACGACCGGGGCCGGCGCGTCGTTCTCCTCGGTGATCCGCGCGAGCGTCGACTCCGACGTGCGGTGGTAACCGTGGCCCAGGCTCATGATGGCGACGAGACACGCGTACCCGAGCACATCGACGTGCGCGTCCGAAAGCTCGGCCGCGCACCGGCCGGAGTCGGCGTCCATCGCCGCGAGCTCTTCCTTGCGCACGTGTTTCATCCGCATGCGGCTGGAGTGGAACGTGAACCGCTCCGGCGCGACGGTTTCGCGCGCGCGGAAGATCGCCGGGATCTCGGTCTCCATCGTGACATTGGAGCTCGGCACGATCTGGCCGATGCGATACGTCCGTGCGGTCATCGGGCGTCCACCACGGGGTTGCGCAGCGTGCCGATGTCCTGAATGGACGCTTCCACGACGTCGCCGGGCTTGAGGAACTGCTGCGGGGTGAAGCTGGCGCCCACCCCCGCCGGGGAACCGGTCGCGATCACGTCGCCCGGCTCCAGCGTCATGCCGGAACTGATGTCGGCGATCAGCTCGGCGATGCGGAACAGCATGTACTTCGTGCTCGACTTCTGTTTCACGTCCCCGTTCACACGCAGCGACAGCTCCAACGCATACGGGTCGGCCACGTCGTCCGCAGTCCGGATCGCCGGGCCGAACGGCGCGTAGGTGTCCTGACCCTTGGAGAAGAACCACTGCCCCGAACGCCGCTGGTCGCGCGCGCTGATGTCGTTGACGATGCTGTAGCCGAAGACGTGGTCCATGGCATCCTCTTTCGACACGCGCTTCGCCGTTTTCCCGATCACGACGGCGAGCTCGCACTCCCAGTCCAGCTGCGCGGTGAGGTCACCGTTGTGCTGGATGGGCTCCCCCGGACCGACGACGGCGGTGGCCGGCTTGCTGAACAGCACCGGGCGCTGTGGCAGCTCCTTGTCGGTGTCGAGTGTCCGCGCGGACTCCGCGACGTGCTCGGTGTAATTGAGGCCGACACCCACGATCTTGCCCGGCCGCAGGGGCGCGCGCAGGGTCACCGTCTCCAGTGGACTCCGCACGGGGGAATCCACGAGGGACTCCAGCGCCGCCGTGCCGGCGTGGATCACGTCGAGCATCGACGCGGGGGCGGTGGTTCCGCGGTCGGTCGCCGCGGCCCGGACGTCGACGACGTCGGTGCCGTCCTGGATCCCGAGCCGGTCCTGGCCGTCGGGACCGGCGAACGTGACGAGCAGCATGGAAGAACTCCGTTCGAAGTGGACAGTGAGCTCAGGCGAGCGGCTGGTGACCGTCGTTGTCCGAATAGGCTTCTTCGCGGAAGAAGCCCAGCGAACGCATCACCGGGAAGTCGTTGAACGAGAACAGGCACGCGTCGTCGGAGCGGCTGGCGTTGGCGTGCTCGTGCCACGCCCACGACGGGACGCAGAAGATGTCGCCTTCGGACCAGTCGATCCGCTTGCCCGCGACGATCGAGGTGCCGCTGCCCTTGGCCGCGGTGTAGATCTTCGACCCGACCTGGCGGTGGGCGAGTGTGGACTCACCGGCGCGCAGCAGCTGCATGTGCGCGCTCATGGTCGGCATCACCGAACCGCCGGTGAGCGGGTTGCTGTACTCCATGATGATGCCGTCGTACGGCGAGCCGTCGCTCGCCTTCGCCGCGTTGAGCAGCGCTTCGTACGTCTGTTCCCACGGGTAGGCCAGCAGCGGTGAGTGGTTCTTGTGCCACGTGTCACCGAAGGGACGCAGCTGCCCGGCACCGTAGGTCAGCAGTGAGGAGTTCACGACCCCGTCCTGCTTCTGGTAGACGTCCGGGTGCACCTCGTAGAACGGCGCGTCGAGCGCGTTGACCAGCGGGATGTCGAGGCCGTCCTGCCAGATGACCGGGCCGTCGACGCCTTCGAGGCCCTCGTTGCCGTGCTCGTGCCAGGTCCAGTTCGGCGTGATGGCGAAGTCGCGCGGGCCGACCTTGAGCTTCTGCCCGTCGACGATCGTCCACGCGCCGGTGCCCTCCAGCACGAAGCGCAGCGCGGCGGCCTGGTGCCGGTGCGCCGTCATCGACTCGCCGGGACCCATCACCTGCAGGCCGGTGTAGAGGAGTCCCACCGTGGCCGCGATGTCGCGCCGCAGCGGGTTGTAGAGCGCCACCACGCGGCGGCCGGCGTCGTCACCACTGACCAGGTTGAGCGCTTCCAGCACCAGCGGGCGCAGCTGCTCGTAGCTCCACTTGATCGGTACGGACTGCGGCTGCGGGTACCACGGCTCGATCTTGTTCGCGATCGTCCACAGTGCACCGGCGTCGAGCTGCTCCAGCTTCTCGTAGTACGCCCGCAGATCTTCGTTGTCCGTCACCCGTGCGCGGCCCAGCTGGTCATCGCTGTGTGTGGTCATCGCGCCTTCCCGTCCGTATGTCGTTTTCTTGACGACAGTCATAGTTCAGCTATACCGTTCGTGATGTCAAGGGCGCCAGGAGGAAAACTCATGCCGACATCCCCTTCCGCGGGTTCTCCCCCGCTCGCCGGTCTCGAGACCACGATCGAGCGGCGGGTCGAATGGCACGACACCGATGCGTCGGGCCACCAGCACAACTCCGTGGTCCTGCGCTGGGCCGAAGAGGCCGAAGCAGACCTGTTGCGGGGCAAGGACCTCGCGTGGCTGTTCGGCCGCACCCCGCGTGTACGCCACGAGGTGAACTACCGGGGCCGGCTGTGGTTCGGCGACCCGGTGCGCATCACGTTCCGCGTTGCGCAACTCGGGCGTACGTCACTCACGTTCGCCTTCGAGGTCCACGGCCCGAACGGGATCGCCGCCGACGGTTCCGTCGTCGTGGTCCACGCCGAACCCGACAAGCCGGCTGCCACGCCGTGGCCCGACGCCGTGCGGACCGCGCTCAAGAAGGAGGTGCCGGCGTGATGAGGATCGCCATCGTGGGCGGCGGGCCCGGCGGGCTCTACTTCGCCGCGCTCGCCAAGCAGCTCGACCCGAGCCGCGAGGTCACCGTCTGGGAACGCAACGCCGCCGACGACACGTTCGGCTTCGGCGTCGTCTTCTCCGACGAGACGCTCGAAGGCATCACCAACGCCGACCCCACCGTGTTCTCCTCGATGGAGCGGGAGTTCGCCCGGTGGAGTGACATCGACGTGCACTACCGCGGCACGACGCAGACTTCGAGCGGTCACGGCTTCGCCGCCATCGCGCGCAAACGCTTGCTGGAGATCCTGCAGCGGCGCTGCCACGACCTCGGCGTCGACGTCCGGTTCCGCACCGAGGCACCCGACGTCGAGCAGCTCACCGCCGACTACGACCTCGTGATCGCGGCCGACGGCGTGAACTCCGCCATCCGCAAACGCTTCGAGCAGGTCTTCCGCCCCTCGCTCGACGTGCGCCAGTGCCACTACATGTGGCTGGCCACCGACCGCGTGCTGGAGGCGTTCACGTTCCTGGTCGAGGAGACCGAGTTCGGCCCGGTGCAGGTGCACGCCTACCCCTTCAGCGCCGACCGCAGCACGTTCATCGTCGAGCTGAACGACCAGACCTGGCGCGCCGCCGGGTTCACCGACGGCGCCTTCGGTCCCGGCGTCAGCGACACAGCGAGCGTCGAGCGCTGCCGTGAACTGCTGCGCGGTTTCCTCGGCGACGCGGAACTGCTCACCAACAACTCGAAGTGGCTGCGCTTCACCACCGTGCGCAACAAAACGTGGCGCCACGGCAACGTCGTGCTGCTCGGCGACGCCGCCCACACCGCGCACTTCTCCATCGGCTCGGGCACCAAGCTGGCCATGGAGGACGCGCTGGCCCTCGCCGCCGCGCTGGAGGCCACGCCCGGCGACCTCGCCGCGGCGCTGGAGCACTACGAGACCGAACGGCGGCCCGTCGTCGAGTCCACGCAGCGCGCGGCGCAGGCAAGCCTCGAGTGGTTCGAGACGATCGACCACGTCGTGGGCCAGGCGCCGCCGCAGTTCGCGTTCAACCTCCTCACGCGCAGCCGCCGCGTCACCTACGACAACCTGCGCCTGCGCGACCCCGCCTACATCCGCTCCGTCGACCGCTGGTTCAGCACTCATAGCCCCGGCGGCCGCGACGACGGCACGCCCCCGCTGTTCCAGCCGCTCGTCCTGGCGGGCCGGCACCTGCGCAACCGCATCGTCGCCGCGCCGATCGCGACGTACAGCGCGGTCGACGGGATCCCCGGCGAAGCGGAGCTACTGCATCTTTCGGGCAAAGCCCTCGGCGGCGCCGGGCTGGTGCTCACCGGGATGACCGCCGTGACCGCGCACGGCCGCGTCACCCCCGCGTGCCCCGGCCTGTACACCGACGAGCAGGCCACGGCATGGCGCCGCATCACCAACGCCGTGCACGCGCACACCGGCGCCCTGATCGGCGTGCAGCTCAGCCATTCCGGGCGCAAGGGCTCCACGACCGTGCCCGACGCGGCACCGCTGGGCCCGGCGCTGGCCGCCAACGGCTGGCGGACCGTCGCCCCCTCGGCCCTCGCGTACGGCGACCTGCCTGTGCCGCACGAGCTCACGGAAACCGAGCTGCAGGCGTTGATCGAGGACTTCGCCGCGGCCGCGCGCCGGGCCGACGAGGCGGGCTTCGACGTCCTCGAACTGCAGGCCGGACACGGATTCCTGCTCTCGACGTTCCTGTCGCCGCTCACGAACCACCGCACCGACGGCTATGGCGGGACCCTGGAGAACCGCCTGCGCTTCCCGCTCGCCGTCGTGGCCGCGGTGCACGCCGTCTGGCCGCACTACAAGCCGCTGCTCGTGCGGCTCTCGGCCGTCGACTGGGCCGAGGGCGGCACGACGATCGAGGACAGCGTGCGGATCGCCGCCGCGCTGGCCGAACGCGGGGTGGACGCGATCGACGTGTCCAGCGGCGAGGTCGTCGCGCACGAACAGCCGGCGTACGGCCGCAGCTACCAGACGCCGTTCGCCGAACGGATCCGCGCCGACGTCGGCGTCCCGGCGATCGCCGTCGGCGGCATCTCCACCTGCGACGACGCGAACTCGATCGTGCTCGCCGGCCGCGCGGACCTCGTCGGCATCGGCCGGGCGCAGCTGCATGACCCGTCGTGGGCGCTGCACGCGGCGGCCGAGCTCGGTTACTCCGGGCCCGGCGCGTACTGGCCGCCCATCCAGGCCGGCGGCGAGGCCAAACCGCCAAGCGGCGGCCGCGCCCGGCCGTTGCTCACCCTCCGCGCGGACGAACCCTCGCCGGCCCGTTCGCGCTGGACCCCGGTACCCGCCGGAACCCCGAACAGGAGCCTCTGAGCCGTGGAAGACTTCCCCCGCTTCACCGCCGCCGCAGTGCAGGCCGCGCCCGTGTACCTCGACACCGCCGCGACGGTCGCCAAGGCCGTCTCGCTCATCACCGAAGCCGCTTCGCACGGCGCCTCCCTCATCGCGTTCCCCGAGGTCTTCGTGCCCGGCTACCCGTACTGGAACTGGACGATGAACCCGGTGCAGGGCTCGCCGTGGTACGAGCGCCTCTACCGCACCGCCATCGACATCCCCGGCCCGCACCTCGACGCCCTGCGCGCGGCCGCCGCGTCGACGAAGACCACGGTGGTCATCGGCGTCAACGAACGCAGCCGCCACAGCCTCGGGCTGATCTACAACAGCGTCGTCACGATCGGCCCCGACGGTTCGGTCCTCAACGTCCACCGCAAGCTCGTGCCCACGTGGGCCGAGAAACTCACCTGGGGCGGCGGCGACGGCAGCACCGTGCGCGTGCTCGACTCCGCCGTCGGCCCGCTCGGCGCGCTGGCGTGCGGCGAGAACACGAACACGCTCGCGCGGTTCTCCCTGCTGGCGCAAGGAGAACTGGTCCACGTCGCCAGCTACATCTCCCTGCCCGTCGCCCCCGCGGACTACGACATGGCCCAGGCGATCGCCGTCCGCAGCGCCGCGCACGCCTTCGAAGGCAAGCTGTTCTCCGTGGTCGCCTGCTCCACCATCACCGACGAGATGATCGAGATCGCCGCCGGCGACGACGCGGGCATCGCCGAGCTCATGCGCCGCCCGAACAGCGCGCTGTCCGGCATCTTCGGTCCCGACGGCAACCCCGTCGTCGAACCACTCATCGACGAAGAGGGCATCGTCTACGCGGAAATCGACCTGGCTCGCTGCATCCAGCCCAAGCAGATGCACGACATCGTCGGTTCCTACAACCGCTTCGACGTCTTTCAGCTGCACCACGACACCACGCCGCGCCGGCCGGTCGTGTTCGGCGACCGGCCGGGCGGCGAGGGGTTCGCCTCAGCGGGACCCGTCCTCGGCCCCTGGGACCCGGACGAGAGCGCGGCGCGCAGCGCGTGAGCCGGCCGGCCGGTCCGGCGCGAACCACACCGCGACGAAGGAGATCCCGCAGACGGCGATCGCGTACAGCGCGATGGAGCCCGACCAGTTCGTGCCGGCCAGCAGAGCGGTCGCGATGATCGGGGCGAACGCACCGCCGAGCACGGAGCCGATCTGGTAGCCGAGTGAGATGCCGGTGTAGCGGACGCGTTCGCCGAACAGCTCGGCGAACAGGGCGGGCGCCGGGCCGTAGGTCATCGCGAAGAACACCTGGCCGACCACGAGTCCGAGCCCGACGAGCACGGGTGCGCCCGTCTCGACGAGCCGGATGAGCGGGAACGCCCACAGCGCGAAGAGAACCGCGCCGGCCAGGAAGATCCGCCGCCGGCCGACCACGTCGGACCACGCGGCGAACGCCGGCATCGCGACCACGCACACGACGGCCGAGACCAGTACTGCGATGAGGACGGTGCCGCGCGGCTGGTGCAGGTGGTCGGTGGCGTAGGAGACGAGGTACACCGCCAGCAGGTAGTAGCTGGTGCCACCGACCATCGTCGCGCCGGCCGCGAGCACGATCTGGCGCGGGTAGCGGCGCAGGAGCTCGACCAGTGGCGCGCGGCCGCCGCCGCGGGGTGCGGCGGGCGCGTGTTCCGCGACCCGGCTCTGCGCGTACAACGCGACCCCGACGAGGAGAACGCTGAGCAAGAAGGGAATCCGCCAGCCCCAGGTGAGGAAGGCGTCCTCGGGCAACGCCGTGGAGGCCACGAGGAACACGACGTTCGCGAGGATCAACGCGATCGGCACACCGAGCTGCGCGAAACTGCCGTAGAACCCGCGCCGGCCCGGCGGCGCGTTCTCGGTCACGAGCAGCACGGCGCCGCCCCACTGACCGCCGAGCGCGAGGCCCTGCACCAGCCGGAGCACCACGAGAAGAACCGGTGCGGCCGCGCCGATCGACGCGTACGGCGGCACGAGCCCGACCGCGGTGGTGGCGAGCCCCATGATGAGCATCGCCGTGACGAGAGCGGGTTTGCGGCCGACGCGGTCGCCGAAGTGGCCGAACAGCGCGGCGCCCACGGGCCGGACGACGAAGCCGACCGCGAAGGTGCTGAACGCGAGGAGGGTGCCGGCGAGCGGATCACTCGCCGGGAAGAAAAGCTTGCCGAACACGAGCGCGGTCGCCGAGGCGTAGACGAAGAAGTCGTACCACTCGATGGCGGAGCCGGCGAGGCTGACGAGGACGGATCTGCGCAGCGTGGAAGCCGCGGCGGTGCGGGACATGGACACTCCGGTGGGTCGCATGGGCGCAAAGGGGACGGGGGAAACGAGGGGCACCCGGCCGAGGCCGGGTGCCCGGTCGCGAATCAGCTTTCGAGCTCCTTGACCGGGTCGGTGCCGGCGACGTAGGGCGGGTCGTAGATCACGACGAACTCGAGGTCCACGTCGCCGGTGTTGGAAAACCCGTGCGGCAGCCCGGCGGGGATCTTCACGACGCTGCCCGGCTCCACGTCCCAGCTGTCCTTGCCGATGCGGACCGAACCGGTGCCGGCGGTGACGTAGAAGGCGTGGTTGTACGGGTCGCGGTGCAGCTTCGACTTCCCGCCCGGCCCGATCTTCGAGAGCTGGACACTGTAGACGGACGTGTAGTCGTCGTCGACCACGCTTTCGCTGAACTGGAACCCGATGCCGGGGAACCCGGGCTTCTCGAGGCGGTGCCAGGCGATGTCGCTCGGGTTGAGGACGTAGTTCACGGCGGCTCCTTTCACTGGGTCTTCGCGGACAGGTGCTGGAGTTCTTCACAGAGCTCGGCGAATGGCTTCCCGGCCGCCAGGGCGCGCCGGCAGCCGACGAGTGCTTTCGGCCAGTTGACGACCACGGCGCCCGCCGGCCGGCCGGCGGCGCCGAAGACCATCGCGAACGCGTCGCCGGAGCGTTCGAACAGCAGGGTTTCGGTGCCGGCCCGGGGATCGCCGACGAGCTGCACCTTCCAGTCGTACTGGTCGGTCCAGACGTATTCGGCGGGTTTGTGCGCGCGGGGATCACCCGGGTGCACGAGGGTGTGCGCGACGCACGCGGCCTGTTCGACCGCGTTGGTCCAGTGTTCGAACCGCACCGCTCGGCCGTGGCGGGCGGTCTGCCAGCGGGAGACGTCGCCGACCGCGAACACGTGCGGTGCGGCGCGGCCGAACGGGTCGCAGACGACGCCGTCGTCGACCTTCAGCCCGGTGCCGGTCACCCACGCGTCGTCCGGCACGGCGCCGATGCCGACGACCACGGTGGCGGCGTCCACTTCGGACCCGTCGCCGAGCCGGATCCGCAGCCGGCCGCGGATCCGCTCCACCGTCGCGACGCGGGCGCCGAGCCGCACCCGCACTCCGTGCCGCCGGTGCAGGTCCGCGAGCCGGTCGCCGAACACTTCCGGCACCGCGCGGGACAGCAACGCCGGGGTGGCGTCGAGCACGGTCACGTCGGACAGGCCGAGCCGGTTCGCGGTGGCCGCGACCTCCGAGCCGATGAAGCCGCCGCCGATCACGACCACCGGGCCGCCGCGGCCGAGGCCTTCCCGCAGCGCCAGGGTGTCTGCGGCCGTGCGCAGCGAGTGGACGCCTTCGAGGTGCTCCCAGCCGGCGGGCCGCGCGCTCGCGCCGGTGGCGATCACGAGGTCGTCGAAGCCGAGGGCCGACCCGTCGGCCAGGTGCACGCGGGAACCGAGCAGGTCGAGCCGGGTCGCGACCTGCCCGAGCTCGAGCTCGATCTCCGCGTCGGCCGCTTCGCGTTCGGTGAGCAGCCGGACGTCGTCGAGCGCGGTCGAGCCGGCGAGCACCCCCTTGGACAGCGGCGGTTTGTCGTACGGGAGCTCGTCCTCCCGGCCGACCAGCACGACGCGGCCCTCGTAGCCGTGCGACCGCAGCGCCTGGGCCACGCGCACCCCGGCGACGGACGCACCGACGACGACCGTGCGCGGCCTCATGCCCCGTCCACCGCCAGCGCCGCCTCTGGGCACCGGCGCGCGACCTCGCCGACGCGCCCGACCTCGTCCGGTCCGATGGCCTCGCGCAGCAGTGTGACGACTCCGTCGTCGTCGATGTCGAACACGTCGTCGGCGCCGGCCACACAGTTGGCCCAGCCCCGGCACTTCCCCCGATCCGCGTGAACGATGGCCATCCCGTCCTCCTCTTCTATGTCGCCTCTGTGACGACCGCAATAGAAAGAGTAGTCTTCTGCACAGCAGAATGACAACACCCGACGTCGGCTCTCCCTCGGTCAGGTGAGGCCGGCCGGCCGCGCCCAGGGCGCAAAAAAACGGCGGCGACCTGGGCATTTCACCCAGGTCACCGCCGTTCGGAAAAGACGGGGCTCAGCTGTGCAGCAGCGGCGTCGCCTCCCGCACGATCGCCTGGAGTGCCGTCGCGACGACGAGCTGCTGCGACTCGGGCATGCGGCTCGCGGGCACGGCGACGTTGAACGAGATCCGGCCGGCCCCCACCGTCACCGGGAAGGCGACCGCCACCGACGACACCCCGGCCTCGCTCTCCTCGGCACTGGTGGCGTAGCCGAGCTCGCGCACCCGCCCGAGCTCGGCTTCGAGGTCACCGCGGGTGCGGATGCTGCGGTCGGTGAGCCCGCTGATCCGCTCGTCCGGGTAGAGCACCCGCAGCTGATCGGTGCTGAGGCCGGCCAGCATCGCCTTGCCCGACGACGTCGAGCTCGCCGGCAGCGAGCTGCCCAGCCGCGACGCGACCCGGACCGCTTGCGGGCTCTCGATCGCGTCGACGAACCGCACGCTCGTGCCGTCGAGCACGCCGAGGTGCACGGTCTCGCGCAGCTCGGCGTTGAGGCGTTCGAGGTAGGGCCGCAGCACCTGGCGGAAGTCGAACCGCTCGAGGATCGAGAACGCCACGCCGGTCAGCGCCGTACCCGGCTCGTAGGTTTTCGTGGCCGGGTTCTGCCGCACGAACCCGCGGTAGAGCAGCATCGCCATCAGCCGGTGCGCTGTGGACGAGGCGACGCCGAGGTACTCGCTCACCTCCGCCAGCCGCACCTCCGACCGCTCGCCGAACAGCAGCAGCAGCTTGAGCGCGTTGTCGACGGATTCGATCGGGTACTGCGGCGGGTTGACGCCCGCCACGCCCTCGCTTCTGCTCATGCGGAGGACTGTATTCCGCTCGGCGCGGGCGCCGCGAATCTCCCGGTTGTCCGGGTGTCGAAGGACTCTCCGGACGTCAGTTCGCCAGCAGGTGCCGGGTCGACGGCGGTTCCACCGAGAACCCAGCCACTTCCCGGTACAGCCCGGCGTCCTCGCCGGTGATGCGTTCGTGGTGCTGGCGCAGGTGCTCGGCCCAGGTCGCGACCTCGAAGACCTCGACGTAGCGGTCGGGCACGCTCAGGTCGCGGTAGGCGCTCCACCGGCGGGCGCCCGTGCGCTGGCGTGAGACGCCCACGCGGGTGAGCAGGGCCAGGAACTCGGCCGAGCTCTCGGCCGGGACGTGGTAGGCGACCTCGACCAGCACGGGTCCCGCCGTGGGGTCGAGGGTTTCCTCGTCGCCGGTGAGCACGGCGATCTCCGGTTCCGGCCACGGCGTGACGATCGTGCGGTCCAGCTCGCCCGTGCGCGCGTGGATGGGGAGCACGAACAGCGACGCCGCGCCCAGCACCAGCAGCACACCGGAGATGGCGAGCGTCGTCGCGGCGCCCAGGCCGGCGGCGACCAGGCCCCAGATCAGCGCGCCGACGCCCTGGCCGCCCAGGAAGATCATCAGGTACACCGCCAGCGCCCGCGCGCGGACCCAGCCGGGCAGCGCGAGCTGCAGCGTGGTGTTCAAAGTGGACAGTCCCGCCAGCCAGCCGGCGCCGCCCGGCACGAGCAGGACCGCGACCACCGCCGCGCTCGGCAGCAGCGCGGCGGCGAACACCCCGACCGCGTAGGCGATGGTGGCGGCCCCCAGCAGCGTGTTGCGGCCGAACCTCGCGCGCATCGGCCGCATCAGCACGGCGCCGCCCACCGCGCCGAGGCCGAGGGCGCCGAGCAGCACGCCGTAGCCGCCGGAACCGAGACCGAGCCGGTCAGCGGCCACGACCGGCAGCAGCCCCCACAACGCCGACGCGGGCAGCACGAACACCAAGGCGCGCACCAGGATCCGGCGGACACCGGGCGCGTACCGCACATACCGGATTCCGGCGCGCAAGGCGGGCAGCAAGGGTTCCGCCGGGCCGGCGGACTCGGCGCTCGTGCGCCGCCACATCAGCACGGCGCCCAGGATCAGCAGGTCCGACACCGCGTTGATGCCGAACACCACCGCCGGCCCCGTCAGCGCCAGCACGAACCCGGCGAGCGCCGGCCCGATCGCGCGCGCGATGTTGACGTTGAGACTGCCCAGCGCCGCCGCCGACGGCAGTTCCTCGCGCGGCACCAGCTCGGGCTGGATCGCCTGCCAGGCCGGGCTCATCAGCGCCTGGCACACGCCGAGCAGCAGCGTGATCGTGATCAGCGTCGCCGGTGTCACGAGGCCCTGGCTGCTCAGCACCGCCAGGATCCCCGTGATCACAACCATCACCGCCGTGAGCACTGCGATGATCCTCCGCCGGTCGAGCACGTCGGCCAGTACGCCCGCCGGCAACGACACGAACAGCACCGGGATCAGGCTCGCGGCTTGCACGATCGAGGTCAGCGTGGCGGCGTCGGGCTGGTGCACGACCGTCCACTGCGCACCGACCGACTGCATCCAGCTGCCGACGTTCGAGCCCAGCTGCGCGAACCACAGCGCACGGAACACGTGCCGGCGCAGTGGCGCCCACGTGGACGACGCGGGGGCGGACGGTGCGGCCGACAACGGCGACTCCTCGAGCCGGGCGCGCGGACCGGATGTCTGTGCGCGGGGTGATCCTACGGCGCCGGTCCCGGCACGGCGGCCGTCCGCCGTGGTCGCGAGAACCGGCCACGGGGCCGGCTCGCGTTCCGGGATTGACATCACGGTGACCGTGTCCCACTATCTCTTCGTCGGACGTATGTTCGTCAGACGTCCATGTGTTCGTCGGTCGCACACTCTTCGGTCCGGAGCACCTCCCCCGTGGCCGGAGACGCCGGCCGTGGTCCCGTCAGCGCGGAAGGGAACCCACCTTGAGAACCCTGAGAACCGGGCGCGTGCTCGTCTACCTGCTGCTTCTGGGTGCGGTCACGGTCAACTACGTCGACCGCGTCATCCTCTCCGTGGCCGCGAAGCCCATCTCACAAGAGCTCGGGCTCTCGGCGCCGGAGCTGGGACTGCTGCTTTCGGCTTTCCTGTGGAGCTACCTGGTCTTCGTGCTGCCGTGGGGAATCCTCACCGACAAGATCGGCACCAAACCGTCGACGGTTTCCGGGCTGGCACTGTGGACGGTCGCGACGCTCCTGACCGGGGTGTCGGGCGGATTCGGGTCGCTGTTCGCCTTCCGGCTCGTCATGGGCGTGGGCGAGGCGTCGACGTACCCGGCCGGCGCGGCCGCCATCCGCGAGTGGATCCCGACCCGCGAGCGCGGGCTGGCCACCACCGTGTTCAACGCCGGCGGGTACGCCGGCCCCGCGATCGGCTCGGTCGTCGTCGGGTTCCTGGTCGGCCAGTTCGGCTGGCGAAGCGGGTTCTACTTCGGCGCGATCCTCGGCGTGCTCGTGCTGCTGGCATGGATCTTCGTCTACAAGCGACCCGAGCAGGCCCGCTTCATCGGCGAGGCCGAGCGCACGAAGATCCTCACCGAACGCGGCGACCCGGACCGGCCCGGTCACGGCGGTTCGTCCCTCGGCACGTTGCTGCGCTCGCGCACGATGTGGGGGATGTTCGTGGCGCAGGGCTGCGCCGTGTACACCGTCTACATGTTCCTGACCTGGCTGCCGAGCTACCTGCAGGCGACCCACGGGCTCACCGTCCTGAAGTCCGGCCTCTACACCGCCGTGCCGTACGCCGTGGCCGTGCCCGGGACCATGTTCGTCGGCTGGCTCAGCGACCGCCTGCTGCGCGGCCGTCCGGCCGGTTCGGGCCGCCGCCGCGTGATGGTCACCGTGACGATGCTGGTCTCCTCGTGCATCCTGCTCACGCCGTTCGTCACCAACGCCGCGGTGATCCTGGCGCTGTTCTCCTTGTCGCTCACCAGCATCGGCAGTGCGGTGGGCCTCAACATCGCACTGCTCAACGACTTGCTCGCCGACCCGGCGGACACCGGGCGAGCAAACGGGATCCTCATGGTGGGCGGCAACGGGTTCGGCGTGCTCGCGCCCATTGCGACCGGCTACGTGATCGCGTGGTCCGGCGGCTACGGCACGGCGTTCGTCGTCGCCGGCGTGCTCCTCGTCGTCGGCGCCGTGCTGACCATGACGATGACGCGCACCCCGATCGCCGCCCGCCGGGCCGTCACGAACGAGCTGGTGGCCCCATGACCGACGCGACGGCCAAGGACGACATCCGCGAACTGCTGGCCACCTACTGCTTCCTGCTCGACGGCTACGAACTCGCGGAGTTCTCCCTCCTGTTCACCGAAACCGGCACGTGGGAGTCGCGCAACGGCACGGCAACCGGGCCCGCCGCCGTCGAAGAGCTCATGAGCGCCCTCGTGCCGCCGCCCGGGCCTGGCACGCGACGCAAGCACCTCACGACGAACATCGTCATCCGGTTCGACGGCGACGATCGGGCCACCGTGCGGTCGAACTTCCTCGTCGTGCGCGACACGAGCGCGGGCCCTGCGATCGCAGTGGCCGGCACCTACACCGACCGCGTGGTCAGGACCGGAGCCGGCTGGCTGTTCGAACACCGGAAGCTCGCGCACGACATCACCGGCGAGTCCGGCCTGAATCCGACGTGACCGGTCAGCGGGCGGTGTTGTGGTAACGGAAGACCCGCCGCTCCCGCGCCGTCACCGTCGCCATCACGCGGTCGCGCCACGGGGTACCGGTCGCGTGCCGGTACCCCGGCTCGTCGAACAGCTCCACGCCGGAGATCTCGTGCAGCGCCAGCAGATCCGGCCCCGCTCCCTCGACGCGCCGATAGCGCCGGATGCGGTGCCAGCCCGGCAGCTCCAGCAGCAGTGGCACGTGCTCTTCGCGGTACCACTCGTCCAGCGCCGCCTCGTCGCCGGTCAGCGCGACCGCGACGAGCACCGGTGCCGGGCCGGTCTGTTCGCCGTACTCGGCGGTCAGCTCGTACACGCGCCGGTCGAGCGTCTCGAGGCGTTCGACCACCGACTGCTCACGCGGGCTGCGCCGGCGCACGGCCGCGTACTCCGCGGACGCCAGCGAGGCGAGGTCGAGCTCGTACCACGCGAGCCACGACGGCGTGGCGCCGTCGATCGCCCGGTACCGGTAGCCGCTGCGCACACCGGGCACGGCGACCCGCGCCGGCGCGTGCTCACCGTCGTACCAGTCGTGGAACTCGTCCTCGCCGACCGCGCCCGGTTCGGAAAGCACGCAGAGCAGCCCGTCCGTCATCCGTCACTCCTCGCCCTCGCTCGGGTACCGTTCTCGTCAGGCAGCAACCAGGGAAAGGGACGGCAGTGTCGAGAGAAGACCCCGACGTCATCGACTCGGTGGAGAAGGCGTTCCGGTTGCTGCAGGTCTTTTCCGCCGAGCGCGCCGCGATGACCGTCAGCGACGCCGCCGCGGCCACCGGGTTCACCCGCGCCACGGCCCGCCGCATCCTGCTCACGCTGGAGCGCCTGGGGTTCGCGGAGGCCGACGACCGCCACTTCCGCCTCACCGCCCGGGTGCTGCGCCTGGGCTACGGCTACCTCGCCGCCCTGCCGTTCTGGGAGCACGCCCAGCCGCACATGCGCGAGCTGGCCGACGAGCTGCGGGAGTCGTGCTCGATGGCCACCTTGGACGGTCCCGAAATCGTGTACGTGGCCCGGGTCCCGGCGTCGCGGTCGATGTCCATCACGCTCAATGTCGGCTCGCGCCTGCCCGCCTACCCCACGTCGATGGGCCGGGTCCTGCTCGCGGCACTGCCCGAGGCGGACCTGCGATCCTATCTGGACAGTGTGCACCTGGAAAAGCTCACGCGCCACACCATCACCGATCCCGCGCGGCTGTGGGCCGAGCTGCACGAGGTCGCCGAAGCGGGGTTCGCCGTGGTCGACGGGGAACGGGAAGAAGGCGTGCGCTCGGCGGCGGCGCCCGTGCGCGGAGCGGGCGGGCGGACGCTGGCCGCGCTCAACGTGTCGGTCAACGCGGCCCGCGTGTCGCAGGCCGAGCTGCGCAAGCGGTTCGTGCCCCGGCTGCTGGAAACGGCCGACGCGATCACCAAGGACATCGAGGGTCTGCACTAGACCTCCGGCGAGCCGGCGTCCGGGAAGTCGAAGCACTCCGCGGGATTCGTCACGAGCAGCCGTTCGCGGGCGGCCGCGTCCGGCGCGATCTCGGCGATCAGGTCGACGAGATCGCCGTCGTCGGGGACGAACCCGGTGGTGTTCGGGTGCGGGAAGTCCGTGCCCCACAGGACGCGGTCCGGCGCCCGCGTGGCCAGGAGCCGGGCCAGTGCGGCGGAATCCGCGAGGCTCGGCGGCGCGGTCGCGATGCGGTCCGTGCCGCTCAGCTTGACCCACACGGTCCCGGTCGCCAGCAGGTCCAGCAATGCCCGCACGGCCGCGCTGTCGAGACCCTCGCGCAGGTCGACCCGCGCGAGGTGGTCGATCACCACCCGCACCCCCAGCGACCGCACCAGGTCCGCGTGCTCGGCGATACCGGCACCGGCCACGTGCAGCGCGAGGTGCCAGCCGTGGGGCCGGATGAGCTCGAGAACGCGATCGATCTCGTCGCGCGCCGGTGCCGGGCCGAGGTGCGGGGTGAAGTTCAGGCGCGCGCCGCGGACCCCCGCCTCGTGCAGCCGCTTCACCTCCGCCGCGGACGTGTCCGGCCGGATCAGCGCCACGCCGCGGTAGCGGCCGCCGGAAGTCTCCAGCGCGTCGAGGAGCGCGGCGTGGTCGGTGCCGTGGCACGCGGGCTGCACGAGCACCGCGCGGTCGATCCCGAGCAGCCGGTGCAGCGCCCGCAGGTCTTCCTTCGGCGACGCCGGCGGCGTGTAGGACCGGCCCTCGGCGTACGGGAACTTCGCCGTCGGGCCGAAGACGTGGCAGTGCGCGTCACAACTGTTGGCGGGCAACGGGATTCGCGGCGCGTGCGGGTGGGGGTGCGGGCCCGGGTTGCGCGGGTCCGTCACTGGCCGACCTCCAGCGCGACCAGGAACCGCGACACGAGGTTGTACGCGCCCACGGTCACCGTCAGCTCGACGATCTCCTGCTCCGCGAAGTGCTTCTGCAGAGCCAGGAACACCTCGTCCGGCACGGCGACCTGCTTCGTCATCGCGTCGGTGTAGGCCAGCACCGCCAGCTGCCGCTCGTCCAGGACGCTCAGGTCGGCGCCCTCGCGCAAAGCCTCGATCTCCTCGGCCGGCAGACCGGCCTCCGCGGCGACGAGGGCGTGGGCGGTCCACTCGTACTCGGCGCCGTTGAGCTCGGCGACCCGCAGGATCGCCAGCTCCCGCACCGTCGCGGGGAGGACGCCCTGCTTGCGGATCGCGCCGAGCAGGCTGTTCCAGCCGTCGGCGAAAGGCGGGCTGTGCAACAGCATGCGATCGAGCGGGGTCAGGCGCCCCCCACGGCGCGCGCGGATGCGGTCGGCGACTTCGCCGCTCTCGTCCGCGTAGTCCAGCCTGGCCATGTGCGATCTCCTTGTGTTCGTCAGACGTACACTTGAACGTCTGACGAACGAGTATGGCCAGTGCCGAGGGGACCGGTCAACCCGCGAAGGCCGCACCGGGACGAGATCGACGCCACGTTCACCGCGTCTGGAGTGGTCCGCTGAACGATTTGCGCAGGCTCGGCGGCCCGACCACCCGCAGGAGCGTCGCGAGGATCTTGCCCTTCGGCGTCGACGGGGTGCGGGTGAGCTCGACGTCGACGCGGGTGCCTTCGCCGGCCGGCCGCAGCCGGAAGACCCAGCCGCCGCCGGGGCCGAAGAGCTTGGAGTCGAGTGTGGTGACGGTGACGCTCGTGGCGTCCCATTCGTAGCGCGCGCGTTCCCACGCCGCGCTGGTCCCTTCCGTCACTTCGGCCCAGGTGGCGCCGAGGGCGTGGACCTCGAAGTGCTCGGCGTCGATCGAGGGCCAGTGCTCGGCGCGGGCGGGGCCGAAGTCGGTGAGCACGGCGAGCGCGGCGGCCGGGGTGAGGGCGGAGTCGAGGTGGAAGCGGATGACGGGCACGGTGTTTCCCTTCGGAGGTGGTGACGTCATCGTCGCCGCGGGGCCGGCCTCGTCACCCCAGGGTGAGACACGGGTCGGCACCCGGGCCAGGGTGCACCCCAGGGTGTCTCCCTGGCTCCACCGGTGGCCTGGTCACGCGAGGGTGAGCGGCATGAGACGACTGATCCTGCTGGCGGCCGTGCTGCCGCTCGCGGCCGTGCTGGTGCCGGGCGCCAGTGCCGCTCCCGGTGCCCCGGCCACCACGTGTGCGGCCATGCCCGTGTCCGCGCCACCCGGCGCCCAGGTCGAGGCGGTGACCGCGACCGCCCACGAGGGCGGCACCGTCACGTTCCCGGCCGCTCCCCCGCTGCACCCCGCACCGACGACGCTGACGGACGTGCCGGCCTGGTGCGACGTCACCGTCACCCTCACGCACCCGGGCGCCGGTGACCACGTCGCCGTGAAGATCTCGCTGCCCCGCGACCGCGCGAAGTGGTCGGGCCGGTTCCAGGCCACCGGCGGCAGCGCGTACCTCGCCGGAGACTTCGGCAGCCCGCTGGTCGCCGCCGTCAAGGACGGCTACGTCGCCGCCGCGACCGACGCCGGCGTGGGTTCCGACCCGCTCGACGTCAGCGGCTGGGCCCTGAAGCCGGAGACGCCGGCGCTGCTGGAGGACTTCTCGTCGCGCTCGCTGCACGACCTGGCCGTGGTCGGCAAGGACGTGGCGAACCGCTTCTACGGCAAGCCTGTGAGCTACGCGTACTGGAACGGCTGCTCGACCGGTGGAAGGCAGGGGTACGTCGAGGCCCAGGACTACCCAAAGGACTTCCAGGGCATCCTGGCCGACGCGCCGGCCATCAACTGGGACCGCTTCGCCGTGGCCTCGCTGTGGCCGCAGGTCGTGTTCAACGAGGAGAAGACGCAGCCGACGCAGTGCGAACTGGAGGCGTTCAACACCGCGGCGGTCGCGGCGTGCGACACGCTCGACGGCGTCAAGGACGGCGTGATCGGCAACCCGCAGGCCTGCCACTGGGACCCGCGCAAACTGATCGGCACGAAGGTGCTGTGCGAGGGCAAGGAGCTCACCATCTCCGCCGCGACGGCCGAGGTCGTGCGCAAGATCTGGGCCGGGCCGGTCTCGCCGTCCGGGCAGCAGCTCTGGTACGAGTCCAACATCGGCGCACCCTTCAGCGGACACGCGCAGGCCGGCATGCCGTTCTTCGTCGCCGACAGCTGGGTCAAGTACTTCGTGAAGCAGGACCCGACGTTCGACACCACGAAGCTCACGTACAGCTCCTTCGCACAGCTGTTCCGCGAGTCCCAGCAGAAGTTCCACGACGTCATCGGCAGCGACGACCCGGACCTCTCGGCCTTCGCCCACGCCGGCGGCAAGCTGCTGAGCTGGCAAGGCCAGTCCGACGAGCTCGTCCCCACCCAGGGCACGGCCGACTATCGCGAACGCGTCAACCGGCTCATGGGCGGCAACTCCCGCGTCGACCAGTTCTACCGCCTCTTCCTCGCCCCCGGCGTCACCCACTGCGGCGGCGGCCCCGGCGCCCAGCCCACGGACGCCCTGGGCGCCCTGGTGAAGTGGGTCGAGCACGGCCAGGCCCCGGACACCCTGGCCGCCGCCGTCAAGACCACGGACGGCACCACCCTCGCGACCCGCAACCTGTGCCGCTACCCGAAACTCGCCCACTACACCGGCCACGGCAACCCCGCCTCGGCTGCGAATTACCGTTGTAGCTGACGGGTTTTCTTCCTTCCGCCCGGTCCCGGCTCTCCTCGGAGGGCCGGGACCGCCTTCAGTTCAACACCCCACCCAGCTCCCGCCGCGACGTGATGCCCAGCTTCGTGAACACCTTCCGCAAGTACCACTCCACCGTGCGCGGGCTGAGGAACAGGGCGGCCGCGATCTCGGGGTTCGTGCGGCCGGCCAGGGCGAGGCGGGCGATCTGCGTCTCCTGGGGGGTGAGTTCGTCCCACGAGCCCGAGGTGCGTTTGCGGACCGTCTCGCCGGTGGCGGCGAGTTCGCGGCCGGTGCGGGCGGCGAAGGCCTCGGCGCCCATGGCGGTGAAGGCGTCGTGCGCGGCGCGCAGGGGGACGCGGGCTTCGCTGCGCCGGTTTTCGCGGCGCAGCCATTCGCCGTGAAGGAGGCGCGCGCGGGCGAGGGGGACGTCGAGGCGGCCGGTCGACAGGTGCTCGACGGCGGCGCGGTAGTGGTTTTCGGCCTGCTGGCGCGGCCCGGCCAGGGCTTCGGCGAGGGACTGCGCGCCGTGGGCCCAAGCCGTGTCCGCCGCGGCGGTCAACGGGGCGAGACGTTCCCGAGCCGAGGCAGCCACACCAGCGTCACCGGCGTGAGCGGCCGCCTCCACCAGCTCCACGAGCGCCCGGTTGTGCACGCCGAGATCGTCGTACTCGACCACGCGCCGCGCGGCCTCCAGCGCGGCCGAATACTGGCCGAGTCCGTTGTACAGCACGGCTTTCGCGTACCAGGCCTCCGCGAGCAGCCGGCCCTCCCCACTCACCGCGGCCGCCTTCTCGGTCGCCGCGATGCGCTCCAGCGCCGGCTGCTCGCGGCCGCGGTGTGCGGCCAGGTCGAGCGCCGCCGACGGAGCTGCGAGAAGACCCGTGGCTTCGCCGAACGCTTCGGCTTCCGCGACCAGGCCGGCCGCCTCGGAAAAGAGCCCCGCCCGCAACACCGCCCCGGCGCGAAGGACCAAAGCGGACGGCAGCAGCGCCAGCGACCCGGTCTCACGCGCGAATCCGAGCGCGCGCGAGGTCAGGCTGTCCCAAGTGACGTCGTCCCACAGCTCGATCGCGACCGGCGCCGCGAGCCACACCAGACCCGGATCAGCCGCGGCCAACGCGACCCGCAGCAGGGGCGCCGCGGCGCAGCCCTCCGAACGCCACGCCGAAAGCCCGGCCAGAAACAGACCGGCCGGTTCGTTTCCGCCAGCCACGGCCGGATCACCGAACTCTGCGCCGAGCCGCCCCGCGTGCACGGCCGCACCCGCCGCCAGTAAGTACGTCTCCCGCGCCGCCGCGAGGTCCAGCTCCTCGAGCCGGCGCGCGGCCGCCAGCAACGGCGGCCCCGCCGCCCGCCCGCGGTTCACCGCGAACGCCACCTGCGCCCGCAACCGCTCCACCCCCGCGCGGTGCAACGGATCCAACGGCCCCAGCTCGGCAGCCGACAACAACTCCGGCACCTGCATGGGCGCACCCGACGCGAACCGAGCCCGCGCCGCCTCCAACGCCCGCGTCGCGCGCGTCTTGGGGTCCGGCGTCAGCTCGGCGGCCCGCTCGAAAAACGCCGCTGCCCCCGCCGGCCCGCCTCGGGCCAGCGCCCGGTCGGCGGACTGCTCCAGCTCGGCGGCGACCGTCTCGTCCGGCCCCACCGTCGCGTGCGCCCGGTGCCACGCCCGCCGGTCGGAGTGCTGCTCCGGGTCGGTGGCCTCGGCCAGCGCGCGGTGCACGTCCCGCAGCTCCGTCGCGTCGGCCGAACGCCACGCGGCCGAGCGCACCAGTGGGTGCCGGAATCGCACCCGCGCGCCGAGCTCGACCAGCCCCGCAGCCTCCGCAGGCGCTGCCGCACCGGGTTGGACACCAAGATGTTCGAGCGCCCGCCACAGCAACGTCACATCCCCCACCGGCTCCACGGCCGCGGCCAGCAGCAGCCGCCGCGTGTCCGAAGGCAACGCCGAAATCCGCCGCGAAAACTCCTCCTCCAGCCGGTTCACCACCGGCTCCGCGGCACGCGTCCCGAACCCGAACGCGAGCTCCTCGGGCGTCCTGTCCCGGCAAAGCTCCAGCAACGCCAACGGGTTCCCGCGCGTCTCGGCGACGATCCGGTCCCGCACGCGCTCGTCGACCCGCCCGGCGAGCGTCCGGTCCAGCAGCGCCCGCGCGTCCGCGTCGGCGAGTCCATCGACGCGCAGCTGGGGCAACCCCTCCAGCGCGGCGTCGTCCAGGCGCACCCCGAAGACGAGCGCGACCGACTCCGCGTCGAGCCGCCGCGCCACGAACGTCAGGATCACCTCGGACATGCGGTCGAGCCACTGCACGTCGTCCACCACACACATCAGCGGCTGCTCCGCGGCCGCCTCTGCGAACAGGCCCAGCACCGCGAGCCCGATCAGCAACCCCTCCGGCGGACTCCCGGCGGCGAGTCCGAACGCCGTCGCGAGCGCGTCGCGCTGCGGTCCCGGCAGCCGGTCGAGCAGTCCGAGCAGCGGCGCGCACAGCCGTTGCAGCCCCGAGAAGGACAGCTCCGACTCCGACTGCACCCCGACCGTCCGCACGACCCGGCACGGCGGCGCCTGCCCCGCGAGGTGATCGAGCAGCGCCGTCTTCCCGACGCCCGCCTCGCCGCGCACCACGAGCACCCGGCTGCGCCCCGCGCACACGTCACGCAGCAGCTCCTCGAGCGCACCGCATTCCCGCTCGCGTCCCCGAAGAACCCCGTCCACGGCCACCTCCCCCGGCGGACGCTACACGCGTGTTCTCAGGCCGGCGAAACGCGGAACACCGGCCAGCCGATCTCCGTGCGCCACGACCGCGGATCCGGGTCCTCACGCGGGCCGCACAAGTAAGTCTCGTGCACGGGGCCGGCCACGGCGAGCGCGTGCGCCACCACCCAATTGCCCAGCCGGCCGTAGGTGACGTCGATGTCGTCGTGCTCACCGACGTGCACTGTCACGGCGAGGTCCATGGCCGGAAGTGTGTGCGGCACAACGCGACCGACAGCCGGTGCGTCGGAAACCGGCCGGTAGACCAGGGCCGTACCGCGCCCGGCGGTGAACAGCTCGTTGTCGTACAGCCCACCCGGCGGCGCGAAGCCTTCGCGTCCGGCCACGGCGGCGTCCAGTTCGGACATCGCCGCGTCGTACCACTCCAGCACGTCGTCGAGGTCCACTGTGGCCTCGATCGCCGCGACGGTCCGGGCGGGCACCGAGCGCAGCTCGACGGCGAGCTCCTCGACGTCCGGCTTCAGCAGCTGCCGCAACGACGTGACCGCCGCGCGCGTGCGGTCCAGCCGGTCCTCCAGCCGTTGCAGGTGGCCGGCGATGAGGTCGGCGCGCGTTCGCGGGTCACTCGTGGCCAGAATGTGCTTCACCTCGGCGAGCGGCACGTCGAGCTCGCGCAGCCGGTGGATCACCTGGGCGTTCGGAATCTGCTCGCGCGCGTAGTAGCGGTAGCCCGTGGCGTCGTCGACCGACGCGGGCGCCAGCAGCCCCGCCTCGTGATAGCGGCGCAGCGTGCGCACGCTCAAGCGCGTGAGCTGGGCGAACTCGCCGATCGTCAGGCCTGACCGCATGGGGCCACTGTGCACCCTCTCCCGGGGAGAGGGTCAACTCGGGTTTGACTCTCTCCCCGGGAGAGGGCCGACGGTGGGGTCGTCATCCCGAGTCGAACCCAGGAGAGCCCCACATGACCACCGCGCTGCCCCAGACCGTCACCGGCTACCTCACCGCGCACGAAACCCGCGACGCCGACCGTGCGCTGCCGCTCCTCACGCCCGACGCCACCGTCGCCGACGACGGCCACACCTACCACGGTCCCGCCGAAATCCGCGCCTGGCTCGAGGGCGCCGCGAGCGAATACACCTAGACCAGCACGCTCATCGCCACCGAGCGCGTCGACGACGAACACTACGTCGCCACGCACCACCTGGAAGGCGACTTCCCCGGCGGTCAGGTCAACCTGCACTTCCGCTTCACGCTCGCCAACGGGCTGATCTCGCGGCTGGTCATCGAACCCTGACCCGGTCTCGGAAAAACCCCGCGACACCACGGGATCCGCGCGGCTAGAGTAACCGTCAAGGTTCGAGTGTGCCCGGTGCGCAGGCAACGGTTACTTCAACTGGTGCCCACAGGTTCGATTCCTGTACACCGTCGCCGATCTTTCTCGGGCACACCCGAACCGGACCGAAAGCTTCTTCGGGAGCAACAATT
This sequence comes from Amycolatopsis sp. DSM 110486, assembly GCF_019468465.1. Lineage (NCBI taxonomy): Bacteria > Bacillati > Actinomycetota > Actinomycetes > Pseudonocardiales > Pseudonocardiaceae > Amycolatopsis > Amycolatopsis sp. DSM 110486. Next base: position 355,441 of record NZ_CP080519.1, read on the forward strand.
TCAGGTGTGCCCGGTGCGCAGGTGACGGTTACTTCCGCTATCAACGGGCATGTTGCGGGTTCGAATCCCGTCACCCCGACCCATCGGGGTGTAGCTCAATCCGGCAGAGCAGCTAAACGTACCGTGGCCGACTTTTTCTCGGGCACACCTGAAACTGTTGCTCCCTCCCACGACCGAACACACAAACATGAGGGGGTCGACCCATGGCCAAGTTCAACATCCTCGGCGCACTGCGGGCGGCCCGCTCGCCGATCTCCAGCGAGGCCGTCGCGAGCGGGCGCACGTACGAAGGCGGGGCCGGCTACGCGCGCGATGCCAAGAGCGAGCTGTTCCTGCTCGCCGTGACCAACCTGGTCGGGGAGCACACGTTCTACGAGAGCGCCGGGCAGCGCGACACCCGCTACGCCGAACTCGTGCGCGCCGCGACGCTGGCCGATCCCGAGTGGACGGTGCGCTTCCTCGCGTGGCTGCGCCGGGAGGCGAACCTGCGCACCGCGGCGCTCGTCGGCGCGGCCGAGTTCGCCGCGGCGCGTCGGGAAGCCGGCCTCGAAGGCCTCTCGCGCCAGGTCGTGAACAGCGTGCTGCAGCGGGCGGACGAGCCGGGTGAGCTGCTGGCCTACTGGACGAGCGTCCACGGCCGCACCCTGCCCAAGCCGGTGAAGCGCGGTGTGGCCGACGCCGCCCAGCGCCTCTACACCGAGAGCTCCTACCTCAAGTGGGACTCCGACGCGCGCGGGTTCCGGTTCGCCGACGTCCTCGGGCTGACGCACCCCGGCCCGCGTGTCGACTGGCAGGACGCGCTGTTCGAGCACGTCCTCGACGTCCGCTTCCACACCGACCGTGAGATCCCCGCTGCGCTGCGGACTCTCGGCGCGCACCGGGAGCTGATGGCCTGGCCGATCGAGCGCCGGCGCGAGCTGGTCGAGTCCGTCACGGCGCCCGAGGCGCTGCGCCGCGCCGGGATGACGTGGGAGTCGCTCGCCGGGTGGCTCCAGGGGCCGCTGACCGCGGCCGCGTGGGAGTCGATGATCCCGTCGATGGGTTACATGGGGCTGCTGCGCAACCTGCGCAACTTCGACCAGGCCGGGGTTTCCGACGAGGTGGCGCAAGCCGTCGCCACGCGGCTCGCCGAACCGGAGCAGGTCGCGCGGTCGCGGCAGCTGCCGATGCGGTTCCTCTCGGCCTACCGGGCGGCGCCGTCGCTGCGGTGGGCGTGGGCGCTGGAACAGGCGATCACGCACTCGCTCGCCAATGTCCCGGTGCTGCCGGGCCGCACATTGATCCTGGTGGACACCTCGTGGTCGATGACCTCGCGGTTCTCGAAGGACGGCACGCTGAAGCGGTGGGACGCGGCCGCGGTGTTCGGGCTCGCGCTCGGGCAGCGGTGCGAGAAGGCCGACGTCGTGTCGTTCTCCGGCGACACCCGCGAGTTCCAGCTGCGGCAGCGGGAATCGCTGCTGAAGTCGGTGGACCGCTGGACCGCCGACGGGTACTTTCTCGGCAACGGCACCGACACGCACCTCGCCGTGGGGAAGCACGAGCGCGGCCACGACCGCGTCGTGATCATCACCGACGAGCAGGCCGCGCACGGCGACGTCGGGCAGTCCGTGCCGGCGGCCACCCCGCTGTACACGTGGAACCTCGCCGGGTACGAGCGTGGCCACGCGCCCAGCGGCGGCCGCAACCGGCACACGTTCGGCGGCCTGACCGACCAGGCCTTCCGGATGATCCCGCTGCTGGAGGCCGGGCGCAACGCCGACTGGCCGTTCTGACCGTCGCGATCGGACGGTGGTTCCGGTGACCACCGTCCGATCGCGACAGTGTGCCTGCCGGGGACCTTTTGCCAACTGGTACAGGAAATCGGCCCTCGATTGGACCGGTCACACGCGCGGGCGCGGACCTAGTGTCGCGTGTCTGAAGTAATTTTACGGTTGATTTTGGTGATGATGTCGTCGTCGGTGGCGGTCCAGGTGAAGGGTTTGGCGCGGTCGTTGTAGGCGTCGATGAAGTCGCGGATGGCGGTTTCGAGGTTGCTGACGCTGGTGAAGGTGCCGCGGCGGATGGCTTGGCGGGTGATGATGCCGAAGAAGATTTCGACCATGTTCAGCCAGGAGCAGCTGGTGGGCGTGAAGTGCAGGGTGATCCGCGTGTTCTTGTCCAGCCACTTTTGGATCTCGGGGTGTTTGTGGGTGGCGTAGTTGTCGACCACGATGTGCAGCTTGACCCGCGGGTGGGCCTTGGCGACTCTTTTGAGGAAGGCAAGGAACTCGACGTTGCTGTGGCGCGGATAGCAGGCGTCGGCGCTGATCCTGCCGGTGGCGACCTCCAGCGCGGCGAAGAGGGTGGTGGTGCCGTGGCGGACGTAGTCGTGGGTTTGTCGTTCGGGCAGTCCCGGGCGCAGCGGCAACGCCAGCTGGGTCCGGTCCAGGGCTTGGATTTGGGATTTCTCGTCTACGCTGACCACGACCGCGTTCGCCGGAGGGTTGAGATACAGACCCACGACATCGCGGATCTTGGGCTCCAGTTCGGGGTCGGTGGAGAACTTGAATGTCTCGATCCGATGGGGCTGAATGTTCCACTTCCGCCAGATCCGCGCCACCGTCGCGAAGGAGATTCCCAGCCGAGTCGCCATCAGCCGTGACGACCAGTGCGTCACCCCCAACTCTGCCGGTGGTTTCCCCTTGTCTGCCAAGGTTTCCGCTAGCACGGAGACCTCGTCGATCTCCGGCGCCCGCCCTGGCCGCGGCAGGTCACCCAAGCCGACGATTCCGGCGTGCTCGTAGCGGCCACGCCACTTGAGCACCGTCGGCCTCGTCGAGCCGGTTCGGGCAGCGATCTCAGTATTGGGAACACCATCGGAGGCCAGCAACACGATCCTGGCCCGCTGGACAAGCCCAGCCGAAGCCGTCGTGGACCTGGTCACCGCCCGAAGCCGTTCCCGATCACCATCACGCAACTCCAACGCCGAGGCCACGTACATGACTGTGATTCTCTCAACACCACAGACGTAAATCAATCAACGACACGCAACACTAGCCTGGCCGTATGATTCTTTCACCCGGCTCAGGCAGCACCTACGACAATCTGCTCACCCGCACGCCGCCATTCGTCCCCGAGGGCTCGCACTTCATGGTCGGCACCGTTTCGATCCCGCCGGGCGACCCGGGCAGCGGCCCGCACCGGCATTCCGGTCCCGTGTTCGGCTACGTGCTCGAAGGCGAGATCCTCTTCGAGCTCGAAGGCGAGGAGCCCTATCCGATCAAGGCCGGGGAGGCGTTCTGGGAGCCCGGCGGCGAGGTCGTGCACTACCAGGCCGGCAACCTGCGCGAGGACATCGCGAGCAAGTTCGTGGTCTGCATGGTCTGCGCGCCCGACGTGCCGATGCTCACGTTCCTCGACGAGGACGAGATCCGCGAGCGCGACCACCTGCGTCATCCGAAGGCCCGTCGCTCGGCCTGAAAGTCTGTCCGGCCTGCTGTCTCCGACACGGAGGCGGCAGGCCGTTCTCGTCAGCTGCGGCCGTAGGCCTTGCGAGCCAGCCGCGCGGCTGAAGGAGCGTGACTGTCGGCTTCGGCCCGGATGTCGGCGATCGTCTTGGCCGCCAGGGCTTTGCGCCACTGGAGCTCGGCGTGCTGCATGGCCGAGTCGACCGCGCACTTGCGGCGGAACGCGCTCTGCGGCGCCTCCTGACCCATTCCGTGCTGCCGGATCTCGGTGCACTGGAACGCGTGGTCCCGGCCCTCGATGGCGGCGACCACGTCCATCAGCGTGATGTCCTCGGGCCGGCGCGCGAGCACGAACCCGCCGCGCGCGCCCGGGAGCGAACGCAGCAGCCCCGCGCGTACGAGCGCCTGCAGCTGCTTGTTCAGGTACGCCACGGGAAGCTCGTAGCTGGCCGCGAGGGACGCGGTGGACACCGGTTCGTCGTCGTCGAGCCACGCGAGCGACAGCAGGACGTGGACGGACCACTCGACACCCTGGTTCATCCGCACGGCCGTCACCCTAGACAATCTGGACCCTGGAAGTCAAGGTTCCGGTTGCGGGCACGGGAGCGCACCTGCCACCATCGGAATCCCCTGTAGCGCACGAGGAGCGGCGAAGTGACCGAAGTGGCCGGTGGCGGACTGACGGACGCGGTGGCGGCGTTCGAAGCCATGCGCCCGCGCCTGTTCGGCATCGCCTACCGGCTGCTGGGCACGGCGGCCGACGCGGAAGACGTGGTGCAGGACACGTGGATCCGCTGGCAGGGCACGGATCGCGATGCGGTGCGCAACGCCGAGGCCTTCCTCGTCACCGCCGCGAGCCGCCTGGCGCTGACCGCCGCGACCTCCGCCCGCGCGCGCCGCGAGCTCTACGTCGGCCCGTGGCTGCCCGAGCCGATCCCGACCGCCGACGGCACCGACGTCACAGTGGAGCGCGGCGAGGCACTCGAGCTCGCCGTGCTGGTGCTGCTCGAACGGCTGACGCCGCAGGAGCGCGCGGTGTACGTGCTCAAGGAGGCCTTCGACTACCCGTATCGCGACATCGCCGGGTTCCTCGACATCAACGAGCAGCACGCGCGCCAGTTGGGCCACCGGGCTCGGGGCCACGTGACCCGCGAACGCGGCGCGCGCGTGAGCCCGGCCGAGCGCGACCGGTTGCTGCAAGCGTTTCTGGCAGCCGCGCAGCGGGGTGATCTCGAAGGCCTGCAGAGCCTGCTGGCCGAGCACGCCGTGGCCTACTCGGACGGTGGCGGCGTCGTCACGGCAGCGCGCAAACCGATCTCCGGCCGCGATCGCGTGGCGCAGTACCTGGTGCGAACGGTCGGGATCCACGGGCAGCAGGTCGACACTTCCGTCGTGGCGGCCAACGGGCAGCACGTGGTCCTCGTCTCCCGCGCCGGCGAACCGCTGGCGGCGTGCTGGGTGGACGCATCGCCGCTGGGCATCGACCAGGTCTGCTTCGTCGTGAACCCGGCGAAGCTCGCCCGGCTGGCCGCGGCGGTCGCGGGGTGAGCTCGCTCGGGATCGACCTGCACCTCGAGGCCGGCGGCGAACCGCGGGCGCGCTCGATCGAGGCCGCGCTGCGCGAGGCCGTGACGTCCGGGCGGCTGCCGGCCGGCACGCGCCTGCCCGGCACCCGCAGCCTGGCCGACGATCTGGGGATCGCGCGCGGCACCGTCGTGGAGGCCTACGCGCAGCTCGTGGCAGAGGGCTGGCTGGTGAGCACGACCGGATCGGGCACCCGCGTCGCCGAAACCCGGCTCCCCGTGGCGAAAGCGATGTCGGAGGTCGAGCCGCGCCTGCTCGACCTGCGGCCCGGACGGCCGGATCTGAGCCTGTTCCCGCACACGTTGTGGTCGGCCAGTGTGAAACGCACGCTGGCGGCGGCGGGACCGTCCAGTTTGGACTACGGCGACCCGGCCGGCTCGCGTCTTCTGCGCGAAGCGGTGGCCACCTATGTGTCGCGGACGCGGGGCGTTCGCGCCGAGGCCGAGGCGGTCGTGATCACGAGCGGCTTCACCCACGGCCTCGCCTTGCTGGCGCGGGCGCTGCGGGAGTCGGGGATGTCCGTGATCGGCACGGAGGACCCCGGCCTCGTCCACCACCGGCGCCTCATCCACGGCGCGGGTCTCGCGACCGCACCGCTGCCTGTGGGTCCGGAGGGCGCGGATCCCGCTATTCTGGACCCGGACGTCCGCGCGGTCCTGCTCACGCCCGCGCACCAGCACCCGCGCGGCGTCGTGCTGAGCCCCGATCTGCGCACGGCCTTCCTCGACTGGGCACGCGCCCGCGACGGCTTCGTCATCGAGGACGACTACGACGGCGAGTTCCGCTACGACAAACAGCCCGTGGGCGCGCTGCAGGCGCTGGACCCGTCGCGCGTGGTCTTCGCGGGCAGCACCAGCAAGTCCCTGGCACCCGGCCTGCGCCTCGGCTGGCTCGTGCTGCCGCCGCGGCTGCGCATCCCCGTGCTCGACGCGCTCGCCGTCACCGGCGCCTCCGTCGGTGCCCCCGACCAGCTCGCCCTCGCCGACCTGCTCCAGCGCGGCGACTACGACCGCCACGTCCGCCGCGCCCGCCAGACCTACCAGAAGCGGCGCGCCGAGCTGGCCACCCGCCTCGCCACCCTCACCGACGTCCCCCTCGACGGCGTCCCCGCCGGCCTCCACGCCCTGCTCCCCCTGGCGTCGCGCCACGAGGAAAAGCGCCTCGTCGACACCGGCCTCCACGCGGGCGTCCGCCTGCTGGGCCTGCACACCTCGGGCTACTGGCACGGCAGCGACGACCGCGCCGGCCTGGTCCTCGGCTACGCCACCCCACCGCAACACTCGTGGCACCCTGCGCTGGACACGCTGGCGCAACTGCTGGAGGGCGCGGAGATCGCCGCTTGGTGACCCGGCTGTTGCCGGCTTGGGCATTCGGTCGGCTTGGGCATTCGGCCTGTCACCTCACGCCGGGCCTCGCCCGCGGCCGGTGCCAGCGGGCACCGGACCACACCGGTGCGCCGCCGCGGCCGTCGGCACAGCTTGAAGCCTTCCGGCCGCGGGTCCCGCACCGCCCTTGCCACCGGGCCGTCAGGCCGCGCCGTCGGGCCCTGCTCCCAACCGGAGCCGAGCGAAACAGGCCACGCCCTGCGCTATCCCCACGACACCGGCCCAGGGTGCAGCCCTCCGGGCACGCCAGCTCACGGCCAGGAACTCCAGGCCACGCCAGTGCGCCTTGCTCCACGCCAGAGCCGAGCCAACCGAGCCGCGCAGTGCGCTGAGGCCGCGGTCAGCCCAGCTCGAACCCTTCCCGCCACGAAGGCCGGCTCGGCAGCCAACCCAGGTCCTTCCGAGCGTGCGTGTTGTCCGCTCCCCGAGCCCACGGCGTGCGCTCACCGTCAGTCCGAGCAGGAGGCGGCGCCCCGACGGAAGCGCAGAACGTCGGCACCCACTCGTAGCCCGCCGCGGGCTCGTCGTCGCAGACGTTGACCGGGCCGGTGGGCCAGGTGAGGGCGGCGAGTGCGGCCGAGGCGGCGTCGTCGATGTGGAGGAAGCTGGTGACGTCGGCGGTGGCGGCGAGGGTGCCGGCCGCGGCGAGCTGGGCCATGAGGCCGCCGGCGGTGTACCAGGTGTCCGGGCCGTAGAGGGTGCCGTAGCGCAGGACCACCCATTCGGGCAATTCCGACACCGCGGTCTCCAGGCTGGCGACGCCCGACACCGAGCCGAGCCGGTCGGGGGCGCCGGTCAGGTCGAGCGGCGTGTCTTCCGTCGCGGGCGCGGCGCCGGGCTCGTAGGCCCACGAGATGCTCTGCGCGACGATCCGCCGCACCCCGGCGGCCTTCGCCGCGTCGACGAGGTTGCGCGTGCCGACCGTGCGCACCTGGGCGTTCGCGGTGCGGTCGCCCGAGCCGAGGTCCGTCAGCTGGTGCATCACGACGTCCGGCGCGGCGGCGCGGACGATCTCGGCCAGCGCGGGCGCGTTGTACGCGTCGCCGAGCACGGCCGTCGCGCCGAGCGCGGTGATCCGGTCGGCCGACCCGGCGCCGCGCGCCAGGCCCACCACCTCGTGGCCCTCCCCGAGCAGCGCCGGCACCACCCGGCGCCCGACAACGCCGGACGCACCGGCGAGGAAGATCCGCATCTTTCCCTCTCAAACGATCTCGTGTGGACAACTCGGCGAGATCCAGTCAACCCGCGCCCACGCCGGACCGGTAGTCCACTTCGCCCCCGCCCCGTTGGACCGGTTCACGGAATCCGGAGGTGTGGATCACACACCGGCCTGTCACGTTCGCCGGACCTGCGCGGTCTGGGCAGTGATCCACACCCGAGACGAAATGAGGCAAGACCGATGCGAGTGGCTGTCGCCGGCGGGACCGGGCTGATCGGCGCGCTGGTGGTGCGGAAGCTGACCGCCGCCGGGCACAAGCCGGTGGTGCTGGCGCGTTCGCGTGGCGTCGACCTGACGACCGGCGCCGGGCTCGGCGGACAGCTCGACGGCTGCGAAGAGGTCGTCGACGTCACCAACGTCATGTCCGTGCGCAGGAAGCCCGCGGTCGGGTTCTTCGCTGCCGCCACGAGCAACCTCCTGGACGCCGCCGCGACGGCCGGGGCGCGGCACGTGATCACGCTCTCGATCGTCGGCGTGGACGACGTCGACCTCGGCTACTACTTCGGCAAGCGCAAGCAGGAGGAGCTCGTGCGCAACGGCCCGGTACCGTGGACGATCCTGCGGGCCACGCAGTTCCACGAGTTCCCGGAGCCCCTTGTGGACGGTGCCCGCGGGCCGTTCGTGGTGGTGCCCCAGGAACTGTCCCAGCCGGTTTCGGCGGACGAGGTCGCGAGCGCGCTGGCCGCGCAGGTCGGGCAGGAGCCGGGCGGCTACGTGCGGCCGCTCGCCGGACCCGAGCAGCTCCAGATGGCCGACATGGCCCGCCGGCTGGTCAAGGCCCGCGGATCCCGCAAGATCGTGCTGCCGGTGCGCCTGCCGGGCGCGGTCGGCAAGGCCATGACCGGCGGCGCGCTGCTCCCGCGCGAAGACTACGCCCGGGGCGAGCGCACGTTCGCCGAGTACCTGCGCCGCGTCGCGAACCGACTGTCCTGAAAGGACTCCGATGAACACCCTCGCCATCCGGGCCGCCCTGGTGATCCCGTTCCTCGACGAAGTGGTCGTCGGCGGCTGGAACCAGCTGTTTCCCGAAAGCTTCTACACCACGTTTCCCACGGTGGACCTGAACCCACCGTTCAGCGAACACTTCGCCCGCGACTTCGGCGGCGCGACGCTGGCCATCGCGCTGATGCTCGGCATCGCGCTGGTCAAACCGAAGACGCACTACGTCGTGCCCGCCGCGGCGGCGTTCTCGCTCTTCGCCGTGCCGCACTTCTTCTTCCACCTGTTCGACACGCACCCGCCGGTGAGGTGGCAGGCCGTCGTGCTCACCACCGCCAATGCCCTCGTGGCACTCCTCGGCCTGGCCGCGATCCTCCTGGCCGTGCTGCGCGACCGGCGCGAGGCTACTGCGGCCTAGCCCGGTACGGGTCGAGCGCGTCGGTCGGCCCCTTGCCGACGAAGTCGCCGGTCGCCCGCCACATCTCGCGTTCGTCCGCCAGCCGCACGGGCAGCGTCAACCCCATCGCGGCGGCGAGCGGCGCGCGGCCGAGGTCGACCATCGCGCGGACGGCGCCGGCCCACTCGTCCGTGGCGACCACAGCCACCCGGTACCAGACGACCGCCGGCACCAGCAGGCCCGCCAGCGCCCCCGCCGTCACCCACGGCAGGTCCGCCCGCCCGGCGATGAGGTCGACGGCAGCGGCCACCGCGACGAGCACGTGGCCGCAGAGCAGGCTGACGAAGAAGTCGACGTTCGTGCGCCCGTCCTCCACCTGCTCGCGGACGGGCTCGGAGACCACGGCGTTGAGCTCGTGCCACAGCACCTGCGAATCGAGCCGGTAGCGGTGGTGGCCGTACTCCTCGAACCGCCGGATCGCGTTGCCGAGCCGCGCGACGGCACCGCGCGCGGAAAAGCCGGCCCGGCCACGCGAAGTAGCCCTCGAGGACGCGGTAGAGCGGCGTCTGCAGTGCCGCCGGCACCAGCCCGAGCACGGCCGTGGCCGGCAGCCCCACAACGGCCGCCCACCCCGCGTCCACGCTCAACGTCCCCATCCGCCTCTGCCCCGGCGCCACGGCGAACCCGAACACCACGACGTTGATCAGGCTCGGCAGGATCCACCCGACCAGCAACGCCCGGGCGCCACCAGAGGGCACCCTGAACAATCCCGGTCATGCGCGCCCCGCGCCCCGCGCCCCGCGCCCCGCGCCCCGCGCCCCGCAGCCGGCGCACCAACCGCCGCCACGCCGCCGGCCGCCAAAAGGTGGGGCCTCGTCAAGGAAAGCTGGACCTGGTGGCTGGACACCCTGTTGACCACCCGGCCACGGTGGACCGTCAGCTTCCCCCGCCTGAGGGGTTCGACATCGAAGCCAACGCCGCCGAGCGAAATGGACCGGGCGTCGCCACGTGGAATCCCCGACGGTGGCGTCGGCGCGTCCGGATCACCGAACCGCGGCGAGTCCTCGTCGGGAGCGCAGGGATCCGTAGGTCCGTCGTTGTCCGACGTCGTCATCCGCCGCCGCCTGTCGTTCGCGCGAGCGCGTTCACCATAGTGGAAAACGCCCGCGCTACCGACGGTCGGCGCGAAATCAGGCCGGCCCCAGATCCGAGGACAGCCAGTGTTCCGGACGCATCGAAATCACGATGTGCTCTCCGAGGTGGGTGCGCTCGAAGTCCAGGAAGGGCGCGACTTTCTCCGGCGGCAGGTACCGCGACACCATTTCCCGCGTTTTCTCGTCGGCGCTGGGGCCGGTACCGGTGACCGGTCCCTCCACCGAGACGTACCGAACGGTAGGAGAGTCCGTTGCACCATCAGGGTGAAACGCCCCGCCGCCTTGATCGCACGGGCTTTGCGCGCGCCCGGGGGCGTGCGGATCCACAGGTCACCGCCAGGGGTGTACTGGTACCAGATGGGCACGACGAGCGGGGCGCGGTCGAGGCGTTCGACCACCGACAACGCGCCGACGTGCGGCTCGGCCAGGAACTGTTCGCGTATTTCCGCTGTCAACACCATGACAGCGCAGGCTACGCCGGGGATCCGACAAGAACCGTCGCACTCGGCCGCTAAGTCCACTGTGGACGAATAAATTCAGTCCGATCGAGTCAACCCTGTAACGCTCATGAAATCCTCCTCGATTGAACTGGGGTAACCCTTTCGCGAGACCGAGAGGAACGGGGAAAATGACACTCGCCAAAACAGATGACCGCGATCTGACGCCCGCGCCGTGACCGCGTCCGGGCAGGACACCGTGCTGGTCGTGGGGGCCGGACCGGTGGGCTTGACCGCCGCCGCCGAGCTGGTGCGCCAGGGCGCGCGCGTGCGGGTGGTCGAGCAGCTGGCCGAGCCCACCACGCAGTCCCGCGCGGTCGTCGTGCATCCGCGCACGCAGGAGCACCTGGCCGCCATGGGCGTGCTCGCGCGAATGGAGCGCGAGGCGTCCGCGATGACCGCGCTGGAGATGTACGCCGGCCAAGACCCGAAGCAGCCCACCGTGCGGCTGGACACCGAGCACCTCGCCACCCGCTACGGCCGCATCCTCGACCTGGCCCAGCCGCGGACCGAGGCGCTGCTCGCCGAACACGCTGCCGGCCTGGGCGTGCGGGTCGAACGCGGCGTGACGCTGGAGAGCCTCGAACAGGACTCGACGGGCGTCACGGCCACCTTCACCTCCGCGGCCGGGCGCGACCGGTCCCGCTACGGCTGGGTGGTGGGCGCCGACGGCGGGCACAGCACCACCCGCACGGCCGTCGGCACGCGGATCGAGGGTGTGTTCGAAGGTCAACATTTTTTGTTCGCCGACGTCGCCGCCGAGTCCGAACGCTCACCCGACACCGTGCGAATGTTCGCGCACCCCGACGGCATCGGCGGCGTGTTCCCGATGCCCGAGGGGCGCACACGGCTGTTGTTCGAAGTCGGACGCCCGGCGGCCGGCGCGGTCCCGACGATCGCCGAGACGCAACAGCTCGTCGACCAGCGCGCGGGCGGCGCCTGGCGCGTGACGGACGCCCACTGGCTCACGTACTTCGAGATCCACCACGGCCAGGTGCCCCGCTACCGGCACGGCCGCGTGCTGCTGGCCGGCGACGCCGCGCACATCCACAGCCCCGCCGGCGGTCAGGGCATGAACACCGGCATCCACGACGCGGTCAACCTCGCGTGGAAGCTCGCCCTGGTCACCACCGGCCGCGCCGATCCTGGGCTGCTCGATTCCTACCACGCCGAACGCCACCGGGTCGGCGCGTCCGTGGTCAAGCAGACCACGCGCATGACCGACGTCATGACGGTCAACGGCGCCGAACGCGGGCTGCGCAACCTCGCGCTGTTCCTGGTCGGACACCTCCCGCCCGTGCGCGAGGAGCTGATCTCCGGCATCGCCGAGGTCGACATCCACTACCGCGCCAGCCCCATCGTCACCGGCCGCGCGACCTCACGGCGGCACCCGCACCCGGGCGACCACGCGCCCGACCTGCCCGGCCTGCGCTCGGCAATCGGCACGCCGACCTCACTCGACGAGCTGCTCCACCGGCCCGGCCACCTGCTCCTCACGAGCGTCCGGGACACGGCGGTCCTCGACGAATTCCGCGCGGCCCTGGCCGGGCTCGGCACGGTCGTACCCGTCGGCCCCGGCGGCCTCCAGGACCCGGACGGCTCGTTCACCGACCTCTACGGCACCGGCGAACACGGCCTCGCCCTCATCCGCCCCGACGGTTACCTCGGCCTCATCACCCGTGAGGGAACTCCCGAAAAGCTGTCCGGATACGCACAACTCCTGATGCACGGCGCTCAGGCCGCGTTGCCCGGTGGTAGGTCCCGCACATCCTGAAACCCGAGCTGCGGGCCGCCACTCGTCGCGGGCAACGGGAGACCGCGCGGCCCGGAATGCCAGGCGCGCAAGGAGAACTTGTCGACGTCGAAGCCACTGCGGGAGCCGAACAGCCGGGCGAGCTCCGCCGCGTCCCGCGTGAGCAGCGGCGGCGAGATGCCGCACTTCGCCGCGAAGCCCACCAGGCACCGTCAGCGTAGGGGCGCGGCGGCGAGCCCGGCGCACGTCGCGGCCAGCAGCCGGGTCAGCGTCGGGGTGAAGTCACCGGGGCCGATGATCGACAGCGACGCGTCGGCCCGGTACGCCGCGGCGAGCTCGGCCCCGGGATGGGTGACCTGCCACAGCGTGGCGGCGAGGGCGTTGGCCGCGGTGACGACGTCGATCGCCGCGGCGGCAAGGGAAGGCGTCGCAGCTCCGATGGCCGCGGTCAGGACGTCGATCGCCTGGCGGCTGCCGCGCTTGAACTCCACGACGTGGTCGACGTCGACGTCGTGTTCCAGGTGCAGCGGGACGTTGGCGAACAAGTCGCACAGCAACGGATCGGCGGCCAGGCACGCGACGAGCACCTCCGCCAGCTCCACCGGCGAGACCGTGCGGCCGCGAAGCTCTTCATCGACCGCGTTCGCCCAGCTCGCCCAGCCGTCCGCCGCGAGCCGCAACAGCACGTGCTTGTGCGAGGGGAAGTAGCGACGCATCGCGGAATGGTGCACGCCCACCTGTTCGGCGATCGCCGTGAGCGTGACCGACGCGACGCCCCGCTCCCGCGCGAGCGTGCGCGCCGCGTCCACCAGGGCTTCAGCACGCTGACGCTTGCTCTCGGGCGAACGCGCGCGCTGGAAGGAAGTCACCCGCCCAGCATAACGCACGACGTGTGCGTTGACAGGACAAGCGCGGCGAGGCTAGCGGGGTCGAGCTCGACATCCGGTTCCTCGAGATCACCGACCACCCCGCCGTCTACGCCCTGATCGACGACGTGGCCCGGACTCACGGCCACCTCGACGCCGTGGTCTCGCAAGCCGGCGGCATCTTCGCCCTCGGTACGGCGGAGCAGATCACGATGGACGGCTTCCGCTTCGTCCTCGAGACGAACTTCTTCGGTCGCCGTCATCAAGGCCGCGCTGCCGCACCTGCGCGCGAGCAAGGGCCGGCTGATCGTCACGACCAGCGCAAACGGGCTGGTCGGCGCGCCGTACAACGACGCGTACGCGGCTTCGAAGTTCGCGCTCGAAGGAGCTGTCGAGTCGCTCGCTCCGGTCGTCGCGCGCTACGGCGTGCGGACCACCATCGTGGAACCCGGGCCGGTGGCCACCGACGTGATGGCCCCGCGGCGCTTCGAGAAGCTGCGGCCCCACGACGCGGTGGAGAACAGCCCGTACCCCGAGCCGTGGGACTTCCTGTCCCGGGTCATCGGCAACACCGGCGGCGTGCAGGCGGTCGAGGAGGTCGGCCCGCAGATCCTCGACCTGCTCGGCCGGGACAACCCGCCGCTGCGGTTCCAGACCGCGCAGTGGGCCCGGGACTTCGTCGCGCCGAAGCTGTCCGCGGACCTCGACGGCAAGAAGGTCTACGAGGCTTCGGAGGTGTACATCGGCCTCGCCGGGTAGTACCTATTGCAGCAGCGGCGGGGTGAGCGCCCGGCGGTGACGCGTGACGAACTGCCACACGAGGAAACCCAGTGCCAGCAACAGGTAGCTATTGCCGATCACGTGGTCCAGCGGCCCCCAGGACAGCTCGCGGAAGTCGTTGTTGGGCAACAGCGAATGCGGCGCGATGATGAAGATCGCGATCACGGCCGCCAGGCCGGCCACCGCGCGGCCGGTCGTGGCGCGGGCGGCCAGCACGATCGTCGCGGGGACGATCCAGACCCAGTGGTGCGACCACGAGATGGGTGAGCACACGAGGACCGCCGCGGCGTTGAGCAGGAAGGCGACCGGTTCGTCGGCCCGGCGCATGGCCGCCGCAGCGAGGAGCAAAGCGGCCAGGGTCCCCGCAGCGACCAGGACGAGCGTGGGCGTCGCGGGGAGACCGAAGCGATGGACGGCGCCCTGGATGGTCTGGTTGGTGGCGAAGATCGAACCGCTCATGCCCGACGCACCGGTCAGCCCGCCGCCGAGCCAATAGGCCGCGGAAGCCTGGGGCGCCGCCACGAAACCGACCGCGCCGGCGGCGACGAACGTGACGAGGGCAGTGGTGAGCGCGCGGAAGTCCTTCCTCAGCAAGAAGAACAGCAGAAATCCGGCGGGCGTGATCTTCACGGCCGCGGCCAGGCCCACCAGCACCCCCCGCGGCAGGCGGGTTTTCGGCCCCAGGCAGTCGATCACGACCAGCGCCATGAGCACGAGGTTGACCTGTCCGAACCACAGCGTCTCGCGCACCGGCTCGAACGCCAGCGACGCCGCCCCGACCACGACCGCGGCCAGCACCGCGGTGTGCGTTTCGGCGCGCGGCCGCACGACGACGTAGACCGTCGCGCCCAGTGCGGTCAGCGAAATCGCCAGCATCAGGACGGCGGCCACCGGCGTGGGCACCGCGGCCGGCACGAGGAACAGGACGGCGGCGAACGGCGGGTAGATGAACGGCAACGTCATGCCCGACCGCGTCGGCGGCAGCGGGCCGTAGAGGTCGCGGCCGTGCGCCAGCGCCTGTGCGCCAAGCCGGTAGACCTCCAGGTCCACCGGCCACAGCGTGCACACGACCGCGAGCACGCCCGCCACGAAGACGACCGCCCCCGCCACCAACGCCACCACGACCCCCCGGCGAGCGGCCGCCTCGTCAAACAGGTGTTTCAGCACTCCGGCCGGTGTCGCGTGCCCCCCAGGGCCTCGGAACGTGATCACCCCGTGATCATCCACGGCGCGTGATCGTTTCACCGAGTCGGGGGCTGTTCGTCACGCTCTGAAGCGGCCAGGGCGGGCCCGCCGCGCTCTCGCCCAGGCGGTGGCGGCCACCGGGCCGCGGCCCGATCGGCGCCGGAATCACGGGCCGCCCGGGCAAATCGGCTCTTCGGTCCGGACCACCTCACGAGCCCACGGCTGCGCCCGACACACCCCGGCCGCGTCGGCAATGCACACGCCCGCCGGCATCAGCGTCACTCGGCGCCGGTAATCACCACGTGGCCGCACGAGCCCGGCGCTGCTCGCGGGCTCCAGGTCCGGACCACTCCGGGTCAGCGGCTCCGGCGCGCAGCGGCCGCCGACACCATCCCCAGCGCCAGATCCGCGTAGTACTCCCCCAGCTCCTCAGGCGAATCCGCTCCGTCCAGCCGGTACCACCGGACCAGGTCGACGCCCAGCGAGAGGATCGCGCGCACGACCCGGTGGGCGTCGACGTCGGGGAAGGCGCCGGTGGTGGTGCCGTGGGTGAGGGCGTCGTGGAAGACCGAGGTGGACCGGCGGCGCAGGCCGACGATCACGTCGTAGTGCGCGGGCGTCAAGGCGCCCAGTTCGTACTGGCTGACGCGCGCGGCGACGTGGTGGCGGGCGTGCCACGAGACGAAGGCGGCGACGAGGGCGCGCAGGTGCGCGGCGGGGTCGGCGTCGGGCGGGACGCGGTTCAGCACGTCGAGTGAACTTTTGTGCCCGGCGCGGGTGATCTCGAAGAGCACTTCCTCCTTGGAGCTGAAGTGCACGTACAGCGCGGCGGGCGAGAGGCCGGCCGCGGCGGTGATGTCCCTGGTCGTGGTGGCGTGGAAACCCTGGGCGGCGAAGCAACGCACGCCACCGGTGAGCAGGCCGCGCGCGGCTTTGCCGAAGCCGGCGTCCCACAGGTCGGGCGAGTCGTCCGCCAGGTCGGGGAGCGCGGATCGCTGGGCGCTCATCGGGGTCCTTTCCGCCGGAAGGGGCCCTTGCTCCGCCCCACGGCTGTGTGTATCGTCGCACACCACCAGCGACTATGACTATGCGCTTAGTCATTATCCCAGGTAGATGTGTGCCAGGTAGATGTTCTGCCGCGATCCGCCGTCGATCGGGAGGAGGACACCGTGGACGTGTCCTGCGCGTTCCCCACCGCCCTGGACTCTCCGGACCAAATCGCACTGGCCGAGCGACTCGGCTACCACCGGGCGTGGGTGTACGACACACCCCAGCAAAGCCCCGACGTGTGGATGACCCTCGCCCTCGCCGCCGACCGCACCGAGCGCATCGGCCTCGGCCCGGGCGTGCTCGTGCCCAGCCTGCGCCACCCCATGGTCAACGCCGCGGCCACGGCCACCCTCGCCGCGCTCGCCCCCGGCCGCGTGGCGGTCGCGTTCGGCACCGGCTTCTCCGGTCGTCGCGCGATGGGGTACGGCGCCGTGCGCTGGGCGTTCATGGAGTCCTACCTCCGCGCGTACCGCGGGCTGCTGCGCGGCGAAACCGTGGAGTGGGAAGGCGCGCGGATGCGAATGCTGCACCCCGACGGCCACGCTCCGGCGCGGCCCGTCGACGTGCCGATCCTCGTCGGCGCGCTCGGCCCCAAGGGCAACAAGGTCGCGACCGAGCTCGGCGACGGCCTGTTCGCCACGCTGCAGACGCCCGAGTTCATGAAGGACCACCCCTGGGTCGCGTTCCTCGAATGGGGCACGGTGCTCGACGAGGGTGAACCCACCGACTCCGCCCACGCACGCTCGGCCGCCGGCCCGGGCTGGGCGCTGTCCTTCCACGGCGCCTACGAGTTCGGCGGCCCCGACGCGGTGCGCACATTGCCCGGCGGGGCGGAATGGCTCGAGGTGGTGGAAAAAACACCGGAGGAACACCGGCACCTCACCATCCACTCAGGACACTGCGTCGACCTCAACGAAGCCGACGGCGCCGCCTGGCAGGCCGGCGGCAACTCCACGCTGCGCGAGGTGACGCTGAGCGGGACCCGCGACGAGGTCCGCCGCAAGGTCGACGACTACGCCTCGCGCGGCGTCACCGAGATCGTTTTCCAGCCATGCGGGCCCGATATCCAGGGCGAGCTCGAGCGTTTCCTCGACGCCGCCGCCGGCTGACCCGAATCCACATCGTCCACGGGGGAATCATGAGCCGCGAAACGACTACCGTCCTAGAAGGACTGTCCTACCTGGAGTGCCCACGCTGGCACGAAAACCGCATCTGGTTCGCCGATTTCTACACCTACCGCGTGTGTTCGGCCGCCGAAGACGGCACCGACCTGCGCACAGAAGCCGAGGTTCCGCACCAGCCGTCGGGCCTCGGCTGGCTGCCCGACGGCCGGCTCCTGGTCGTGTCGATGCGCGACCGCCTGCTGCTGCGCCGCGAGCCGGACGGCACGCTCGTGCCCCACGCGGACCTCTCCGGCCACGTCAAGGGCCACCCCAACGACATGGTCGTCGACGCCCGCGGCCGCGCCTTCGTCGGCGAGTTCGGCTTCGACCTCATGGGCGGCGCGCCGCTCGAATCCGCGTCGCTGCTGCGCGCCGACCCGGACGGCACCGTCACCACCGTCGCGCGGGACCTGTGGTTCCCCAACGGAAGCGTGCTCACCGACGACGGCGTGCTCCTGGTCAACGAGACCTTCGGCAACCGCGTCACGGCGTTCGACGTCGCCGACGACGGGTCCTTGGCCAACCGGCGGATCTGGGCGCAGTTCGGTGACCTGCCGACCGGCGCGGATCTCCCGGCCGCGATCGCGCAGCTGGTCGTCGGCCCCGACGGCTGCTGCCTCGACGCCGAGGGCGCGCTCTGGATCGCCGACGCCGTGGGGGCCCGGGTGATCCGCGTGCGCGAGGGCGGCGAGATCACCGACGAGATCCCCACGGGCACCGGGGTGTTCGCCTGCATGCTCGGCAGCGCCGACGGCCGCACCCTCTACCTGTGCACCGCCCCCGACTTCGACGAGAACGCCCGCAAGAACGCCCGCGAAGGCCGCCTCGCCGCGGCCCGGGTGGACGTGCCCCACGCCGGGCTTCCCTGACCCGTCAGGGTTCCAGCCGCACCGGCAGCCGCGCCTTGCCGGAGAACACGGTGGTGGGCAACGGTTCCAGCGTCTCCCCCGGCTCGGCGAGCTCGAGGCCGGGGAAGCGGTCGAAGAGCGCGGACACGGCGACCGCCGCCTCGGTGAGGCCGAGCGCCCCGGCGATGCAGCGGTGCGCGCCGTGGCCGAAGGCGAGGTGGTCTTTGTCCGGGCGGTGGACGTCGAAGGCCTCGGGCGTTTCGCCGTGGCGGCGAGGGTCGCGCCCGGCCGCGCCGAAGCCCAGGAGGATGGCCTCGCCGCGTCGGATGAGGACGCCTTCGCCGAGATCGATGTCCTCGACGGCGTAGCGCAACGGCATGTGCTGCACGGGAGCGTCGGCGCGCAACGTCTCGTCGAGGGCTTCCGGCCACGGCGTCTGTCCGTTGAGGACCGACGCTCGCTGGTCCGGGTGAGTGGCGAGGTCGAAGACCGCGTTGGTGATCAGGCCGGTCGTCGACGGGATACCGCCGGCGATGGTCACGGCGAGGGCGAGGACGCGTTCCACTTCGGTGAGGTCGGCCGCTTCGACCAGGGTGGTGGCCAGGTCGTCGCCGGGAGTGTCGCGTTTGCTCGCGAGCAGTGCGCCCAGGAACCGCATCACTTCGGCCACGCCGGCCGCCGCTTCCTCCCGGTCTTCCGACGGTGTCAGCAGCCGGCCGATGACGGCGGCCATCTCGGCCCACGCGGCGGGGGCGACGCCGAACAGATCACTCAACGTCTCGCATGCGACGACGTACGCGTATTGAGCCCGGACATCGACGACCTCCCCGGCCGCCGCGAGCCCGGCGAGGAGGTGCTCGACGCGCTCACGCAGGCGCGCCTCCAGCGGCCGCGACCGCTGCGGCCCGAACGCGGCCGCCATGATCGTGCGCAGCCGCCGGTGGTCGGCGCCGTACGCGTTGAGCACGGTCGGCGCGATCAGGAACGGGGCCAGCGGCCAGTCCGCAGCCACCTCGGCGAGTCCGGGCCAGTGCTGCCGCGCGTCGCGGGACACCCGGTCGTCGGCGGCCAGGCTCTTCACGAGGTCGTACCGGGTGACCGACCACGCGGTGATCCCGCCGGACAGGTCCACTCGCACGGCCGGCCCTTCCTCCCGAAGCCGGTCGGCGTCCGCGTGGACGGACCGCCCGGTGAGGTCGAAGGGACACGTCTGCGGAACTGCGGTCATCGGAAGACTTCCTTCGGAACAGGGCCGGATCACTGACGCACATTTTTCGCGGCTCGGCGACCAGGAGTTGTCCGATTGCGCACCGCCTTTGCGCGCCCGCGCACAAAGGCCGGACGCCGGAATCGCGTCCGGCCGGTGAAGTTCTCACACCGCCTGTGCTTCGATCACCGCGTAGGGCGCCTGCAGGTGCGTGAGCTTGGTGCGGCGCAACCCCGCCTCGCTCAGGAGCGCGTCGAACTCGGCCAGCGACCGTTCCCGGCCGGGCAGCATGGTCAGCATGTTCAGATCCATCAACGCGCCGATGCCCGGGTCGGCGGCCTCGCCCAGCACGATCTCGACGATCGCGAGGCGCCCGCCGGGCGTGAGCGACTCGCGGCAGTTGCGCAGGAGCCGCACGTTCTCCTCGTCGCTCCAGTCGTGGAGGATGAACTTGAGCAGGTAGAGGTCGGCCGCCGGCACTGCCTCGAAGAAGTCGCCCTCCAGCGCGGAAAACCAGTCCGCCAGCCCACGCACGTCCGCTTCCGAACGTGCGTCCGGCACCGCGTGTGGCAATTCCACCACGGACCCGAGCAGGTGCGGGTGCTCCACCATCAGGGAGAGCACGAACGCGCCGTTCGCACCGCCGAGGTCGGCCACGGTCTTCGTGGCGCTGACGTCGAGCACCGGCACGGCCTCGGCGATCACCGGGGTCGACAGGTCGGTCACCGCCTTCGAGAACAGGGCGCCTTCCTCGGAGTTCTTGGTGAAGTACTCGAAGATGCTGCACCCCAGGGCCGACTCGACCCGCGACGATCCGGTGCGCACGACCTCGGTGAACGCGCCCCACGGCTGCCAGTGCCCGGGCGCGGCCCACGCGCGGGCGAGGTGGCCCAGCGAGTTCGGCGCGCGGGGCAGCAGGGTCGCCAGCAGCGGCGTCGCGACGAACTCGCCGGCGGCGTGGGTGACCAGGCCGAGCGTGACGCCGGCCCGCAGGAGCCGGTAGGTGGCGGCCGCGTCGGCGTTCTCCTGCTCGGCGACATAGCCGGCCGTCCGCGGTGCTCCCGCCAGGTGCCGGGCGATGTTCAGCTCGGCGAACGTCGCGGTGATCTGGGTAAGAAGCCTCCGGTGACCATGCCGAGCATGGTCGTGAAGTCCTCGGCCGTGGGTGACGGGGTGTTCGCGGGCATGCTGCCCCTTCTCGGATCGGATTCGTTCGGGCTGGGGGCGGCCGGCGTCGCCTCGCCGGCTCCAGCAGGCGGACGAAGAACGCTTCCCCGGATCGTCCGGCCTGCTGCCGGCTCGAAGGCAACCATCGACACGCAGTCCGGACTTGTCCGATCGCGAACAGAACTTGATCGGCTGCGAACGCGATGTCCGGTCGGCCACCCCCGTCTGGCGGAGCGCGCAGAGTGCGGCGCCGACGCGGGCGGAGGGCGGTTCGGCGCCCTACGCTGCCGTGATCAGCACGTTTCCCCCGAGGAGGTCGCATGGGGGCTCCGACGGCAACGCCTTCGGCGCTCGAGTTCGAGGACTGGCACGACCAGGTCTGCCGGCTCGTGCCGCTGAAAGCCGGCTGCGCCGACGACGCCGCGGCCTTCGCCGGCACCGTCGAGTCGACGACGCTCGGCTCGGTGCTGCTCACGACCGTGTCCGCTTCAGAGGGGTTCGTCGAGCGCACGCGCCGGCAGATCCGGTCCGACGACGTCGCCGTGTACAAGTTCGGGCTGCAGGTCGGCGGGACGTGCGTGCTCGAACAGGACGGCCGCCAGGCCTTCCTGAAGCCGGGTGACCTGGCGATCTACGACACGTCGCGACCGTACCGGATCTCGCTCGCCGAGGACTTCCGGATGACGGTGGCGATCTTCTCGCGTGAGCTGGTGCAGCTCCCCCGGGCCGACCTGGCCGAGGCCACCGCGGTCCGGTTTCCCGGCAGCACGGGCATGTTCTCGCTCGTCGCGCCCCTGCTGGCGGGGCTGGGGCGGGACGTCGGCCCGGCGACGACGTTCACCGCGAACCACCTCGGCGACGCCGTCGTGGACCTGACGACCGCGGCCTTCGCCCAGCTGATGCAGCGTTCCGTCGACGGCGAGTCGTCCGCGTCCCAGCGCGCGCTGCTCGCCGGGGCCACGAAGTTCATCGACGAACACCTGCACGATCCGGACCTGTCCACCCAGCTGATCGCGGACGCGCATTTCGTGTCCACTCGCCACCTTCAGAAGGTGTTCGAGTCCCAAGGCACGTCGGTCGCCGCGCGGATCCGCACACGGCGGCTGGAACGCTGCCGACACGATCTCACCGCGCCCCAGCAACGGCACGTGCCGATCGCCGCCATCGGGCGGCGGTGGGGGTTCTCGGATGCCGCACACTTCTCCCGCTTGTTCCGCAGTACTTATGGCCGTTCTCCGCGCGAATACCGCCGCGACAGCGTGCTCGCCGAATAACAAAGCTCAGCGATGACGTACAACCACAGCGTCATCCGACGGGCGCGGTGAGCGGGTGCCGGAATCTAACTTGATCTTGTGAATGATCCCCACAACCGACGTCCGTTTCCGAACACAACGCGTGCGATCACGATCATGCTCGCCGCTCTCGCGGTGGGCCTTGTGAGTGCGTGTTCAAAGCCCACCACCCCGACCGCCGCTGCCCCGAGCCCACCACCCCAGCCGGCGCCCGCCGCGGCCGCGACCAGCTGGTCGCCGGCACCCGTGGTGCCGCTCGCCTCCCAGCCGCCGCCGGCGCTGGTCGTGGACAGTCCCCTGCCCGACCAGCTCGCCATGGGGCTGGTGGTGATCCGCTACCGCGCGGAGAATCTGCGGATCGTGCCCGTGTACGGACCCGCCGCGCTCGACGTGTCGCCGCGGATCGGCCACATCCACGTGACCGTGGACGACGCGCCGTGGCACTGGGCCGACGCGAGCGGCGAGCCGCTGATCCTCCAGAGCCTGCCGCCGGGGCCGCACAAGGTGTGGATCGGGCTGGCGGACCCGACGCACAAGATCCTCGACAGCAAGACGGTCGCCTTCACCGTCCCACCCCACGCCGGCGGCCACTAGCCGACGGCCCGCACGCCGGGCTCAGGCGGCGAACTCCACGATCAGCCGCGCCAGCTCGTCCGGCTGGTCCTCCGGCACGAAGGCGCCCGAATCGGCGACCGTGACCAGCCGGGCGTCGGGCAGGACAGCCGCGAGACGGTCGAAGAGCGAAGCGGGGAAGATCCGGTCGTCGGCCGCGCGGACCAGCAGCACGGGCTTGCCGAAACCGGGCAGTGCCTCGGCGGCGGCCAGCGTGTACCGGGGGTGCACGCCGAGGAGGAACCGGCGCAGGTCCCGGCGGATCTCGCCGCTGTCGTAGACCGGACGCAGGTAGGAGTCCAGCACCTCGGCGGGGATCCCGCGCTTGGCCAACGCGCCGAACGCCGACGACTGCCGCTGCACGATCGGCAGCCGCAACAGCCGGCTGCCGATCCAGGCCGCACCGGACAGGCGCATCAGCCGCGGCAGCGCGTCGAACGGTGCGGGGAAGAACTCCTCGAACGCGTCACACGGCGTGAGCACGACCCGGCCGATCCGACCCGGGTTTTCCGTCATGAGGATCTGGGTCAGTGCCCCGCCGGTGTCGTTGGCGACCACGGTCACGTCAGTGAGGTCGAGCGCGTCGAGGAACTCCCCGATCAAGCGGGCGACGCCGGGCGGTGTCAGGTCCGCATCCGGCGCCAGGGGCACGCGGTGCGCACCGAGCGGCCAATCCGGCGCGAGACATCGAAACCCCGCGTCGGCGACGGCCGGCACGACCTTGCGCCACAGGTTCGCGTTGACGAGCAGCCCGTGTACGAACACCACCGCCGGACCCGACCCACGCTCGGAGTACGCGACCCGCCCGCCGGGCAGGGCCACGCTCTTGCCGGTGCCGAGCATGCCGGCCTCCTCGGTGCTCGACGGTGCCGACAGTCCTTTGTGGATCATGCCGGTGCCACCATCGTCACAGAACACCGCGCGGCCTTCAACACACCTACCCCCATTCCAGGGTGGACCTCAGGCCGGCGCGGGGATTTCGAGGTCGTCGAACCCGGGGATGAACATCACGACGCGGGTGATGAGCTCACCCTCGAACGTCAGCACGTCCCACCCGGTGATGGGCTCGGTTCGCCCGGGCACGGGTTGGCTCTGGGGTGACGGCGATCATCCAGGCAGACAGGTGCCCCTTGACCAGCTGGTCGACGTCTTCCATCCGCGCTCTCCTCGTCCGCGGGTCCGAGATCCAGAGAAGCACGAATTTAGGGGACATGTCAACCAAACCGTACTGCAGGCGTGACCGGTCGGTAAATAATCATGACGACCGGGTCTTCCGGGCCGACGTGCGCCGGATCACGGATCATCCCGATTGTCGCCTGATGGAAGGCTTTTCTCCGCGGGCGGCGTCGGTCTAGGATGGACGATTCTCCTGGGGGAGGAGGGTGGGCGAGGGATGTTCCAGATTCCGGTGACCGCGGACATGCGGCGGTGGACGGTCCGGCTGTGCGTGGACGTCGCGGAGTTCGCGTGCACACCGCTGGTCGAGGACCACACGGCGGCGCGCGCGCTGCCTCGGACCTGGGACGGGCGCGGGCTCGGACTGCCGGAGCACGACGTCGCGGGGTTCGCCGCGGCGCTGGGCGAGATCATGAAGACGCCGCTGTTCTGGCGGGCCTACCGCGGCACCGCTCGCGGCCCGGAGCAGCTGTGGGCCGAGCCGCACCGGGACGACGAGGACGGGTTCGTGTACCTGAGCGGGCCGTGCGGTGAGACGTCCGAGGTCGTCGGCTACCGCCCCGTCTACAGCTTCACCATCGCGCTGGCCGACCTGCGCGGGCTACGGATCCGGCTGGCCGCGTACCTGCGCGACAGCCTCGTCCGCGCCTGATCGTTATCCCGGTTCAGCGGGTCGGGTGGGAGGGTGAGCGACATGGACGACCAGTGGCGATCCGTGGACGACCTGGACGCCGACCCCGCGTGGTCGGTCACGCGCAGCCCGACGCACGGGCAGTGGCTCACGGCGGAGTGGGCGTCTGGACGGTGGCTGGTCGGCCTGACCCCCGTCGACTCCGGCGTGGTGGCGGCCATCCTCTGGTCCGGCGACGACGTGATCGGCCACGCGCGTGGCAGCGAAGCGGCGATGTGCGCGACCTGCCGGACCTGGATCCACGGCCTGCGCACGCAGGACGCCGCACCGGCACCCGGCCGGCGCGACGCCGCCGAGCTCAACGTCTGACGATCGTCAGCGTGCCACCCCCGCCGGAGGGGCCGGCCGGTCACGCCAGCCGGTAGACGCGTTCGGCGTTGCCGCCGAGCACCGCATCGAGCACGCTCGGCTCGAGCCCGAGGCCGGCCACGGCCTTGAGGTTGACGCCGATGCCGGGCGACGCGGGCCAGTCCGTGCCGAAGATCCACCTCGCCGCGATGCGGTCGAGGTCGAACCGGTCGTAGTACTGCGGCAGCTTGCGCGGCGGCAGTCCGGCGATGTCGAGCCAGACGTTCGGCCGGGCCAGCGCCATGAAGCCGGCGACCTCGTAGCTCCAGCCGCGGCCGCCGTGCGCGAGCACGACGGTGAGGTCCGGGAAGTCTCGCAGCACGTCGTCCATCAGCACCGGGTCGCCGCGGCGGCCGCTCGCGCCGGGGAACGAGCTGGGGCCGGTGTGCGTGATCACCGGGATCCCGCGTTGCTCGCACTCGGCGTACGCGGGGTAGAGCTCCCGGTCGTTCGGCGCGAAGTTCCCGTGGACCGGGTGGATCTTCAGGGCGACCGCGCCCAGGTCCAGCTGCCGGCGCAGCTCGGTCGCGACCGGGTAGTGCAGGTGCGGGTTGACGTTGGCGACCAGGCGGAACCGCGTCGGGTTGTACTCGAGGACCGGGAGCAGGTCCTCGGCCGGCTGGATGCCCGTGACCCGGGGGCTGTGCTCGGTGAACAGCAGCGCGCGATCCACCCCGCCGGCGGCGAACAGCGCGTCGATCCGCTCCGGGATGATCGCGCCGTCGGGCCCGTACACGGACTCCACCTCCGCCCGGTCGGAGGCCGGGCTGAGCCAGGTGTCCCAGCCGAGCTTCAACGTCGGGAGCCGCGCCAGGTGCACGTGAGCGTCGACGATCATCCGCGCGATCCTGCCAGTCGAGTTCCGGTGAACGGTCAGCTGGTTCTACCACGGGAAGTGCCCGGGATCGCGACCACGTCGTCGCCCCGGCCGGTCAAGAAGCACCGTCCTCGATGATCACGCCGCGAGCTGCTGGACCAGCAGCGTCGTGCCGATCGCGATCATGGCCCCGCCGGAGAAGCGGGACACACCACGGGCCCAGCCGGGCCGCGTCGACAGCACCACCCGGGCGCCCAGCCCGACTCCGGCGTAGACGAGCCCGCAACTGAGGGTGTGCACCAGGCCGAGCACGAGGATCTGCCCGGCCACCGGCCATGCCACCGACGGGTCGGTGAACTGCGGCAGCAGCGCGAGGAAAAGCAGCAGCGCCTTGGGGTTCAGGCCGCTGATGCCCGCGCCTTTCGCGACCTGCCGCACCCACGAACCGGCCTCGCTGTCCGTCGCCGACCCGGGCGTGGCCGGGCGGACCAGCGCCGACACACCGAGCCAGATCAGGTACACCGCGCCCACGGCGGTGAGCACCGTCAGCACAACAGGCGAGCCCGCCACCAGCGCGGCGACGCCCGCCGCGACCACCGCGGTCAAGGCCAGGTAGCCGACGAGCAGTCCGCCCACCGCGAGCGGGATCGAGCGTTTTCGCAAGCCCGCGTTGATCAGGTAGGCCCAGTCCGCGCCGGGTGTGAGCACCAGCAGGAACGACACGCCCCAGAACGCGAAGATGCCGCCGATCGCCATCGATGTTCCTTTCGCCAGATCCCCCACCTGGGGAAAGGCTATGGCGCAACGTCCGGAAGATGTTTCCAAAGTTCCCCGGATCCGGCGCTCGTGAGGGAGAATTGCGGCCATGGACGCCTTGGACCGGAAGATTCTTGCCGAGCTGCAGCGCGACGGCCGGCAGACCATCACCGAGCTGGCCGAGCGGCTGCAGCTCAGCCTCTCGCCCTGCCACCGCCGGGTCCGCGCCCTGGAGAAATCCGGCACCATCGCCGGGTACCGCGCGTACGTGAACGCCCAGGCCCTGGGGCTCGGCTTCGACTGCCTCGTGTTCGTGACGATGCGCGAATCCGACGGCGCCACCGTGGCCGCGTTCGAAGAGGCCGTCGCCGAGGTCGAGAACGTCGTTCAGGCTCAACGGCTTTTCGGCGACCCGGACTACCTGCTGCGCGTGGTCGCTCGCGACCTGCCCGCGTTCCAGCAGCTCTACGACAAGCGGCTCGCGACGCTGCCCGGCGTTCAGCGCATCAGCTCGACGCTGGTGATGAAGAACGTCGTGGAGGACCGGCCGCTGCCGATGTGAACGGGCCACGGCGGCGGACGAACGGGCACAGTGGACACCCGAGCCCCTTCGGCTCCGGTATTCTCGCACTGTGCACAGTGGACAAATCAGCAGCTTGGGTCTGCTTCTCTCGGGGGTCGCGAGCGTCGTCGCTCCGGGCAACGTCGCCGACACCCTTCGGATCACCGCCGCGGACCCGCGCGGCACCACGGAAATCCGCGCCGGGCTCGGCGGCACCTACGCGGCTCTCGGCGGCTGGGCGCTCGCCAGCAAGCAGCCGGCCGCGGACGTCGCCGTCGGCGCCACCTGGCTGGGCGCCGCCGCCGTCCGGCTCGGCTCGCTCGCCCTCGACCGGCCGAAGACCGACGCGAGTTACTGGGCGTTCCTCGGTCTGGAGGTCGGGCTCGGTTCCCTCGCCCTGCTGTCCGCTCGTTCGCGCCGGCGGGCCCGGCGCCAGAACGCGGGTCAGCCGAGCCGGGCGTAGTCGATGATCGCCTCGAAGTCGAGCCCGCGCAGGGTTCCATAGCCCGGTCCCAGCCGGAACCCAGGCGCGAGGCGAGGAACGCGTCGGCGACGACCGTCGGCGCGTGCCGCACCAGCAGCGCGGCCTGCACGGCGAGCGCGAGGCGCGTGACGAGATAGCGGGCCGTGTCCTCCGGAGCCATGACGAGCTCTTCGATCTCGGCGACGACGTCGGCCAGCACCGGTGCCTGGATCGGCAGCTGCGAAAGCCGCGCGCCGAACGCCGTGCGCCGGTCGTTGTAGTGCAAGCCCTGTGACAGCGCCGCGCGCATCAGCCCGGCCGAGCCGACGGCGAAATCGAGGCGCGCCTTCATGTTCGCCTACGTCGTCGCCCTGCAGGACGGCCTGCGCTTCAGCCCGTTCGCCTCCGCCTGGCGCTCACGCCGAACGCGCTGGCGTACTTCTCGATGTCGCTGATCAGCACTTGCCGACCCGCCGACCCGAACTAACCCGTGACCCCCACCAACCGGAGCGCGAACCGGCTGTACTGCCACACCAGTGCGTCCTCGGACTGCTCGCCGTCGGCGCGATACCAGACCGCGACGCCCATGCCCAGGTCGAGGACCGCGTACGAGGCCAGGCGAACGGAGTCCACCTGGAACACGCCCGCGTCCACACCGGACTGGACGACCGCGCGGAAGCAGGCCTCGTACTCGGCGCGCAGGGCGAGCACGCGGGTGAGGTGCGGCTCGGCGAGGCTGCGGATCTCGCGGGTGCCGACGAAGGCCTCCAGCCGGTGCCGCGCGTGGTAGCGGACGTGGGCCTCGGTGGCGCGGCGGAGGCGTTCGACGGGGTCGGCGACACCTCCCACCGCAGCGCGGTGCGCGGTGAGCAGGTCCTCCATGGTCGTGACCATGATCGCCACCAGCAGGTCCTGCTTGGCGGCGACGTGCTTGTACAGGCTGGGGCCGCGGATCCCCACGGCCGCCCCGATGTCACCCATCGTGGTGCTCTCGAACCCCTTGCGGGTGAACAGCTCGAGCGCGGCCTCACGGATGTGGCCGGACCGGTCCATGCGACCTCCCTTCGGCTAACACAGGATAGCCGACGCGCCGCCACCAGGGTGACTGGTGCCACCGCACTGTGACACAGCACAGGAACCCGCCTATAGTCAGCGGCTAATAGTCATTAGCCGATAGGAGAGCGCCGTGGCCGTCGACCTCGCGCCCGGGCCGGAGGTCGCCGACCTCGCCGAGCGCACCGCGAAGTTCGTCCGCGACGTGGTGATCCCCGTCGAAGAAGAGCACAAGGGCGTGGTGCATTCCGAGGACGTGCGCCGGCAGCTGCAGCAGGCCGCCAAGGACGCCGGCGTCTTCGCCCCGCACGTGAGCGCCGAGTACGGCGGCCACGGTCTCGACATGCGCGGCCGCGCCGCCGTGTTCGAGGAGGCCGGCTACTCGCTGCTCGGCCCGCTCGCGCTGAACATCGCCGCGCCCGACGAGGGCAATATGCACATGCTCGAGGCGATCGCGAGCGACGAACAGAAGGAGCGCTACCTGCGGCCGCTCGCGACCGGCGAGATCCGCTCCTGCTTCGCGATGACGGAGCCCGCCCCGGGTGCCGGGTCCGACCCGGGCGCCCTGGCGACGCTGGCAGAACGCGTCGAAGACGGCTGGCGCATCACCGGCCGCAAGTGGTTCATCACCGGGGCCGAGGGCGCCGGGTTCACGATCTGCATGGCCCGCACGTCCGGCGAGCCCGGCCACACCGGCGGCGCGACGATGTTCCTCGTCGACGCGGACACCCCCGGCATGAAGGTGGTCCGGCACATCGACACGCTCGACGAGAGCCTCTTCGGCGGCCACATCGAGCTCGACTTCGACGGCTGCGTCGTGCCCGAGGACGCGGTGCTCGGCGAGGTCGACGAGGGCTTCCGCTACGCGCAGGTCCGCCTCGGCCCGGCGCGGATGACCCACTGCATGCGCTGGCTCGGCATTGCCCGCCGCGCACAGGACATCGCCGTCGCCCGCGCGGCCGAACGCGAGCTGTTCGGCTCCCGGCTCGGTGACCTGGGCATGGTGCAGCAGATGATCGCCGACAACGAGATCGACATCGCGGCCTCGCGCGGCCTCATCCTGCAAGCGTGTTGGGAGCTCGACCGCGGCGGGCACGCGTCGCAGGAGACGGCGATCGCGAAGACGTTCTGCGCCGAGGCGATCTGGCGCGTGGTCGACCGCGCGGTGCAGATCTGCGGCTCGCTCGGCATCTCCGGCGACGTGCTACTCGGCCGGTTCCTGCGGGAGGTCCGCCCGTTCCGCATCTACGACGGCCCGTCGGAAACCCACCGCTGGGCCATCGCGCGCCGCGTGCTGCGCCGCCAGTCGAAGGCCGTGCGATGACGTCCACAGTGGACGGTCTGGACCTGAAGGCGCTCGAAGCTTTCTTCGCCGCCGAGGTCCCCGGCTTCGGCGGACAGCTGAGCGCGGAAATGCTGCAGGGCGGGCGATCCAACCTCACCTACGTGCTCACCGACGGCCGCAGCCGCTGGGTGCTGCGCCGGCCGCCGCTGGGCGGCCTGACGCCCTCGGCCCACGACATGGGCCGCGAGTACCGCGTCGTGGCGGCGCTGCGCGACAGCGACGTGCCCGTCGCCCGCGCGGTGGTGCTGGGCGGCGAAGACGTGCTCGGCGTGCCGTTCTCGGTGGTGGCGCACGTCGACGGCGTCGTCATCCGGACCACGGAACAGCTCAACACGCTGGCCGACGACGACATCCGACGCTGCGCGGAAGGCCTCGTCGACGTGCTGGCCCGCCTGCACGCCGTCGACCCGCACGCCGTGGGGCTCGGCGACTTCGGCCGGCCCGAGGGGTACCTGGGCCGGCAGGTCCGCCGCTGGCACGACCAGTGGTCACGGGTCCGGACCCGCCCGTTGCCCGACATCGAGGCGCTGCACGCGCGCCTGGAAGAGACCTGCCCGGCCGAGAGCGGCGCGTCGATCGTGCACGGCGACTACCGCATCGACAACATCATCCTCGCCCCGGACGACCCGGCGACAGCCCGCGCGGTCGTGGACTGGGAGATGGCGACGCTGGGCGATCCGCTCGCGGACCTCGGCCTGCACCTGGTGTACTCGGACCCCGCGTTCGCGCCCGTGCTCGCCGGCGCCGCCGCGTCGACGAGCGATCGGCTGCCCGCAGTCGGTGACCTCGCGCAGCGCTACGCCGAGATCAGCGGCCGCGACCTGGGCCGGCTCGACTTCTACCTCGCGCTGGGCTACTTCAAGATCGCCGTGATCGCCGAAGGCATCCACGCGCGCTACCAGCAGGGGCTCACGCGCGGCTCGGGCTTCGAGTCCGTCGGCGGCGCCGTCGCTCCGCTCGCCGCCGCCGGGCTGCGCGCCGCCGCGCGGATCGGGCGGGTGTGACCGTGACCGGAGTGCTCGACCTGTTCCGCCTCAACGGCAAGGTCGCCGTCGTCACCGGCGCCAGCTCAGGGCTGGGCGCGGGGTTCGCCCGCGCGCTGGCCGAAGCCGGCGCCGACGTCGTCCTCGCCGCCCGCCGCACCGACCGCCTGGCCGAGGTCGCCGGAAGCGTCCGCGACCTGGGCCGCCGCGCTGCCGTGGTGGCCGCCGACGTCGCGGACCCCGCTGCCTGCGACGCCCTGGTGCAGGCCGCGCTCGCCGAGTTCGGGCGCATCGACGTGCTCGTGAACAACGCCGGCGTCGGCACCGCCGTCCCGGCCCTGCGCGAGACGCCCGAGGAGTTCCGCCGGGTCGTCGAGGTGAACCTCAACGGCGTCTACTGGGCCGCGCAGGCGTGCGGGCGCGTGATGGCGGCCGGGTCGAGCATCGTGAACATCAGCAGCGTGCTCGCGCTCATCAAGTCCTACGCGCCGCAGGCGGCCTACTCGGCGAGCAAGGCCGGCGTCCTCGGGCTGACCCGCGACCTCGCGCAGCAGTGGTCGGGCCGGCGCGGCATCCGCGTCAACGCCATCGCGCCGGGCTACTTCGCCAGCGAGATGACCGAGGACATCCCCGAAGACGTGCTCCTGCCGTTCGTGAAGCAGCACAGCCCGCTCGGACGGCTGGGCAAGCAGCACGAGCTGGACGCCGCCGTCGTGTTCCTGGCCAGCGACGCGTCGTCCTACATCACCGGCACGACCCTCGCGGTGGACGGGGGCATGTCCGGCCACTGAGCTCAGTTCGCGGCCCGCCGCCGGGCGAGGACGTCACGGGTGGCGGCGGCGAAGGCGAGACAGACGGGATCGGTCTCGTCGGCGTGCCAGGCCAGGGCGAGGCGGCTGGGCGGCAGCCCGGTCAGGGGCACGTAGGTGACGCCTGCTCGCGGGAAGTAGGTCTCGGCCACTGCCGCGGTCAACGTGATCGCGCGACCGGCGGCGACCGCTTGCAGCTCTTCGTCGACGTCGCCGACCTCGACCAGCCGTGGTTTGAGCGCGGCCGGCCGGACGCTTCCCCCGGACCAGAACGCGGCCCACACCGGGTCGGCCGTGCGCCGGACCGCGACGGGGTCGCCGAGCAGCTCGGTCACGTCCACGCTGTCGCGCCCGGCGAGCCTGTGCCGCGACGGCAGCCCGGCGACGCGGAGTTCAGTGCCCAGGACCAGCAGGCGCAGCCCGTGGGAACGGAAGGGCGGGCGTACGAACGCGAGCGACGTCGTGCGGTCGCGCAGCCCGGCCGAGGGGTCCTCCCAGCCGTGGCGCTTGAGCTCGACCTCGACGCCGGGGCTGCGCTCCCGGAAGCGGTCGATGATCTCGGCGGTCAGGTCGCCGGCCGCGACGCCGTAGAAGCCGACCGGCAGCACCCGCCCGTACGCCGACTGCCGGGCCTCGCGTTCCGCTTCGCCCAGGAGCCCCAGGATCTCGCGGGCGTGCTCGACGAACCGCGCCCCGGCGTCCGTGCACGCGACCGAGCGGGTGGTCCGGCGGAACAACGCGACGCCGAGGTGCCGCTCGATGGCCTTGACCCGCGCGGACAACGCCGGTTGCGACACGTGCAGGTGCTCCGCGGCGCGGGAGAAGTTGAGCGTGTCCGCCACCGCGACCACGTAGCGCAGGTGCCGGGCTTCAAGATCCATAACTCAAAAGTACTCAATCCGCCGCGGTCGGTCTTTCCCCTCAGGGCGGTCGGGGACTTAGCCTCGAGGGTGTTCGCGAGGGGAGGACGGACCCAGACGGTCGGCCCTCGCCGGAGGAGGAGGCCTGATGTCGGTGTCGGACGAGGTGGAGACCATCGCCGTGCCTTTGCGCGCGTGGCCGGTCGCGACCGTGTTCGCGCGCCTGGCGTTGGCCGCCGGCTTCCTCTCCGCGGTGGCCGACCGCTTCGGTCTCTGGGGCGCGCTGCACACCGGCAACGTGGCGTGGGGTGGCTTCGCTGCCTTCACGGCGTACACGCACCAGCTCGTGCCCTACCTGCCCGACGGCCTGGCCGGTGTCGCCGCGTGGGCGGCGACCGTCGCGGAGCTCACTTTGGGCCTCACGCTGCTCGCCGGGGTCGCCGTGCGGTGGTCGGCCTGGGCGGCGACGGCCCTGCAGCTCGTGTTCGCGTTGTCCATGATGGTGTTCCTCGGCTGGGAAGCGCCGCTGAGCGCCTCGGTCTTCAGCGCTTGCGCCGCGGCTCTGCTCCTGGCCCTCGCGCCCGTCCGCACGTTCGCGTTCAGCCTCGACCGGCTCTTCGCGACCACATCCGAAAAGAGGTAACCCGTGACTCTCCTCGACGACGACATGCGCCGTGTGGTGGCCGACGCGAAGCTGTCCTTTGTGGCCACCGTCCGCCCCGACGGCGCGCCGAACCTTTCGCCCAAGGGTTCCGTGAGCGTGTACGACGACGAGCACCTGGCGTTCATGGACATGGCCTCGCCGGGCACCATCGAGAACCTGCGGCACGATCCGCGGGTCGAGGTGAACTCGATCGACTTCTTCCGCCGCCGCGGCTACCGCTTCCGGGGCACCGCCGAGATCCTCCCGCCGGGCGACCCCGTGCACAAGTGGCTCGCCGACTGGCTGCTGGCGGCCAACGGCCCGGGCTACCCGTTCCACCACGCCGTGCTCATCCACGTCGACGAGGTCCACCAGGTCCTCTCCCCCGCCTACACCTTCGGCGGTGCGACCGAGGAGGCACTGGTCCCGGAGTGGAAAGCCCGCTACAACGCCGCGTACCCCGAGTGATGCGGGCAGCCGGGATCGACCGCTTCGGCGGCGACATCCGCGCCCTCGACTTCGACGCGCCCGCGAGCCCGGGGCCGGACGAGGTCGTGGTCGCCGTGCGCGCCGCCGGCGTCGGGAACTGGGACGACATCGCCCGGACCGGCGGCTGGGACCTCGGGACACAGCCGCCGATGGCCCTCGGCGTCGAAGCCGCCGGCGTCGTGGCCGAGGTGGGTGGCGCGGTCCGGGACTTCGCCGTGGGTGACGGCGTCGCCGTGCACTCGGCGCCGCTGCGGGCGCAGGGTGCGTGGGCTGAGCGGTTCCTGGCCGGGGCCGCGGAGGTCGCCGCGCTGCCCGACGAGGTGGATTTCGCCACGGCCGCCGCGTTCGCCGTCCCGGCCCTCACCGCCGACCAGGCGCTGCGCGACGCCGTCGAACTCGAGGACGGCCAGACGCTGCTCGTGCACGGCGCCGGCGGCGTGACCGGCCGCCTGCTCGTCGCGCTGGGCGCGAACTACGGCGCCCGCGTGATCGCCACCGGCAGCCCGTCCGGCGCCGAAGCCCTGACCGCCGCGAGGGCCGCTCAAGTGCTGTCCTATTCGGACCCTTCGTGGCCGGAGACCGCC
Source organism: Amycolatopsis sp. DSM 110486 (assembly GCF_019468465.1). NCBI lineage: Bacteria > Bacillati > Actinomycetota > Actinomycetes > Pseudonocardiales > Pseudonocardiaceae > Amycolatopsis > Amycolatopsis sp. DSM 110486. The sequence goes on from NZ_CP080519.1 coordinate 389,564, forward strand.
CGCGAGCTCGGCATCGACTGCGCGGTCAACGCCGTCCCCGGCCAAGCCGCTCTCGCCCTCACCGCGGTCCGCGACGGCGGCCACCTCGCCACCATCACCTCCGACCCGCCCGCCCCGGCACGCGGCATCAGCCCCACCGAGGTCTACGTCGCCCCCGACGGCCCGCGGCTGGCAACCCTGCTGCGCCTGCTCGCCGCGGGCACCCTGCCCCTGGACGTCGGGGCGCGCTTTTCCCTGTCCGACGCGGCGGAAGCGCTGGCCCAGGTCCGCCGCGGTACGCACGGAAGCGCTGTCGTCCTGACCTTCGAGTGAGATTGTCCAGGCGGGCAGGTGCGGGGTTACGCGTCGTAACAGCTACGCCGGCAGGGCCCCGTCCAGGAGGGTCTCGGCGGCGGAGCGCGCGAAGTCGAACGCCTCGGTGCTGTTGAGCGAAGTGGACAGTGCCATGGCGCCTTCGAACAGCACCGCGAGCTGGCGGCCCAGCAGATCCGGGTCGGGGGCGCCGGCCTGGCGGGCGGTGTCGATGATCTGACGCAGGATCCGGTGCTTGTGCTCGATGACCAGCGGCAGCCCGGGGTGGTCGGGTTCGGCCAGCTCCACGGCGGCATCGTGGAAGGGGCAGCCGCGATAGCGGGCGACGAGGCCGGGGCGGTCGAAGAGCCCGAGCAGCCGTTCGCGGGGGCTCAGGGCGGTGTCGAAGAGCTTGTACTCGTTGTTGCCGTCGCCGGTGTCGCGCTCGGTGGTGGCGGTGATGCCGTCGAGGTAGGCGGCCACCAGCAGGTCCTTGCCCGGGAACAGCTGGTAGAGCGTCCGCTTGGACACGCCGGCGCGGTCGGCCACCTCGGCGATGCCGGTGGTGTTGATGCCCTGGCGGTAGAACAGGTCGGTCGCCGCGGCCAGGATCCGCGATCGCGGGCTGGTCGCCTCCTGTGTCATGTCACCGCCTCTCTCCCAGGGTACCGATCGGTACCTTAGGCTCAGCATATTCCTCGTTCTCGGCGGTTTTGATGTTCTGCTGGCGTGATTTTAGCCATAGGCTCAACGGGTACCGATCGGTTTCCTCTCCGGCTAGCTTGTTTGTTGAAAGTCAGCATTCGGACCGTAGAAGGAAGACCTCCATGACCACGCACACCACCGCCCCGACCCAGCACGTCACCGTCAACGGCGACCGCATCGCGTACCGCCGCTTCGGCGCCGCCACCGGCACGCCGGTCCTTTTGCTGCAGCACTTCCGCGGCGGTCTCGACAACTGGGACCCGCTGCTGACCGACGGCCTGGCCGCCGACCGCCCCGTGATCCTGCTGGACAGCGTCGGCGTCTCCGGCTCGACCGGAGAAGTCCCGGTGACCTTCGAGGCCATGGCCGACTTCGCCGCCGACTTCGTGCGCGTCCTCGGCCTGGCGCTGGTCGACGTGGTCGGCTTCTCCATCGGCGGCGCCGTGGCCCAGGCCTTGACGTTCCGGCACCCCGAACTCGTGCGCCGCCTGGTGCTGCTCGGCACCATCCCGCCGGCCGGCGACATGAGCGAGGCCGAAGCGAAGGTGCTCGACGTCGTCATGCACCCCGATCTGACCCTGGACGACTACCTCTACCTGTTCTTCGGCCGCAGCGCCGCCGCCAAGCAGGCCGGCCGCGAGTTCTGGCAGCGCCGCCACCAGCGCACCACCGACTACGACCCCGAGGCCACCCCCGCCGTCGGCGAGCGCCAGCAGCAGGCCGTGGTGAGCTGGGCCCAGTGGTCCGAAGCCGACCGCGACGCCGCCCTGCAGGCCATCACGCAGCCCACCCTGGTCGTCAACGGCGACCACGACATCATGCTGCCGACGGTCAACTCGCACCTCCTGGCGAAGCACATCCCGAACTCGCAGCTGATCATCTACCCGGACTCGGGTCACGCGTCGCAGTTCCAGTACCCGAAGGCGTTCCTGGCTCACCTGCGCCAGTTCCTCGACGCGGAGGTCGTGTTCAGCTGACCCGCCGTCCGGACCGGACCGTCACCGTCCGGTCCGGACGGTCCGGCCAGTCAGGATCCGGTGACCGCCCCTGGCGCCCCACGGCGGTCGCGCTCCTCTCGGCTGTGACGGCGAGCACCCGAATACCGTGAACGGGCGGCCGCCCAGCCCCTACACTGTGCGCGTGTCTGCGCAGGTGATCGCCGGGCGTTATCGGCTGGAGGAACGCCTCGGCGCCGGCGGGATGGGTGTCGTCTGGCGGGCGACGGATCTCGAATTGCGCCGGACGGTCGCGCTCAAGCGGTCGCTCGACGGCGACGGCGGGCAGATCCGGCGTGAGGCGCGATTGGGCGCCTCGCTGCACCACCAGCACGTCGTGGCGGTGTTCGACTCCGTCGCCGACGGGGACGACCGGTGGCTCGTGATGGAGTACCTGCCGGCCCGAAGCCTGGAAGAGGTCGTCCGCGCCGACGGCGTTCTGGAACCGGAGCGGGCCGCGGCCGTCGGGGCGCAGATCGCGTCCGCGCTCGTCGCGATGCACGCGCGCGACATGGTGCACCGCGACATCACGCCCGGCAACGTCCTGGTCACCGAGGACGGCACGGCCAAGCTCGCCGACCTCGGCATCTCCCGCTGGGACGAGGTCACGCTCACCGGCAGCGCCAGCGTCGGCGGCACCGCCGGTTACCTCGCGCCGGAGGTGGCGAACGGGTACGCCGCCGGCCCCGCCGCGGACGTCTTCTCGCTCGGCGCGACGCTGTTCGCCGCTGTCGAGGGCGTTTCCCCTTGGGGCAGCGGGGAAAACGGCCCGTTCGGGCAGCTGCGGCGTGCGGCGGAAGGCAAGGTGGAGGCTGCGCGCAACGCCGGCTCGCTCGCCCTCATACTGGCGGTGATGCTCGACCAGCAGCCCGCGAACCGGCCCACCGCCGCCGAGGTCGAGGCCCTCCTCAGCGGCGCCCCGACCGCACAGCTGCCCCGCCGACGCCGCCCGCGACGGCTGAAGCTCGTCGCCGCCGGCGTGCTCGGCGCCGTCGTCCTTCTGGTGGCCGGTTTCCTCGTCTTCACGCGCAGCGACGCGCCGCCCGCGAACGCGACGTCCGACCTCGTCGGCGACCCCCGCACCGCCGACCCGTGCTCGCTGCTGACGGTGAACTCGCTGGCCCCGTACGGCAAGGTGTTCCTCGAACCCAACCTCGGCACGTTCGCGCGCTGCGACCTCGACACCACCCTGGCCGACGGCAGCACGATCGTCACCAGCCTGGAGCTGACCGCGCCGGAGGAATACCCGCAGGTGCCGCCGGTCCGCGGCCGTCTCGGCGACATCCAGCGCCCGAACGCCGACCCCGGCCAGTGCCGCCGCTACTTCGTCCTGCCCGACCTGCGGCTTGTCACCGTCAGCACCGTCCGCGCCGACGGCGAGGACTCCCCTCAGCTGTGCGCCATGTCCGACGCCGTGGTCGGCGACGCCTACGCACGCGTGGTCCGCGGCCCCATCGCCCGCCGTGCCCAGCCGTTCCCGCCGGCGTCACTGGCGCGCGTCGATGCCTGCACCCTCGTCGACGACGCGACCCTCCGCCGCGTCGCCGGCCCGGACTACCCGACCGACCGGTACTTCGCGAACTGGGCGTGTTCCTGGGGCGAGGACGCGGAATCCGTGGACCTGTACTACGACCGTCAATGGCCGCTGGCCACCGACCCGCCCGACGGCGCGACCCCCACGACCGTCGGCGGACGTCCCGCGTACGTCGATCCACACGACGACGACGGCGACGTTTGCGACGTCACCGTCGTCTACCGCACCTACACACCGGCCCTGCCGACGGTGAAGGGCACGCCGGCCCAACGCGACGAGGTCGTCCTCGTCGAGTTCACGGACGAGGCCAACAAGGGGAAGCTCGACGTCATCTGCGCCACCGCGAAGTCGATCGGCGCGGTGGTCGCCGCGCGGCTGCCGTCAGCGTGAGGCCGCGCGCTCAGCAAATGCGTCGCGAGGTGCCGCGCGGATACTCCGGCGGTGACCGATTCCGCGCTGCTACGACCCCGCGCCCTGAGGCCCGGAGATCTCGTCGTCATCGCCTCGCTGTCCGGGCCGCTGCAAGCCGGCTACGAGCCCGACCTCGACCAGGCGGTGGTCGTGCTCGAGCGGAGCGGATTCCGCGTACGCCGGGCACCGTTGCTCGAAGCGGGACGGCACCGGTGGTGGAGCGCGGCCGCGCCGGCGGAGATCGCCGCGGAGTTCAACGCTCTCTTGCGTGATCCCGAGGTGCGCGCGATCATCGCGCACGACGGCGGCCAGACGGTGCTCGGTTACCTCGACCTGATCGACTTCGCCGCGATCACCGCCGACCCCAAGCCCATCCTCGGCTACAGCGACATCTCCCTGCTGCATCTCGTGCTCCACGCACGCACGGGTCTGGTCGGGTTCCACGCCGACCTGGCCACCCCCGGGCTCGGCGGGCACTGGCAGGCCGCTCCCGAACAGCGGAGAGCCGAGTTGGAGAGGCTCTACTCGAAGTTGCTGACCAGCACGGAAGCGATCGGTCCGCTGCCCGCCACCCCGTCGTGGGAGTGCTGGCGCGCCGGACGGGCCGAAGGCCGGCTGATCGGCGGGGTGATCAACCGCATCGCGCTGGCGCAGGCGACGCCTTTCGCGCTCCCGCTCGAGCGGTTCGACGGCGCGGTGCTGTTCTGGGAGGAGATGGGCGGCCTGGCGGCCTACGTGTGGAGCTATCTGCAGGTCCTGCGACACAGCGGCATCCTCGACCGGATCTCGGGCATGGTCGTGGGCGTGCCGCACGCGATCGACGGACTCGCCGCGTCCCCGGAATCCCCGACCCTGCCTGAGATCGTCCTCGACGTCCTCGGCGATCGCGACATCCCGGTCCTGGGCAACGTCGAGTTCGGGCACGCCGGCCCGAACCTGCCGATGCCGGTCGGCCTTCGCGTCGGCCTCGACGCGGGGCAGCGGACGCTGTCGCTGCTCGAACCGGCGGTACGCGCGTAGCTCAGGAGCCGAGCCGTGTGGTCAACTCCGCCACGCCGTCACCACTGAGATCGGGCAGGAACGCCGCACGGCCCGCCATCACCATCACCAGCGACAGCATCGGCCCGGCGACCTCGGGCCCGGCGCCTTGGGCGAAGTCGGCGTCGGTCGCCCGCAAAGTCAGACCCGCGGCCACGGTTTTGCTGTTCACCGCGAAGTTCTTGGTGGCGAAGAACCGGGCGACCGCGAGCAGCCCTTCGGCGTCCGGCGCGTGCTTCAGCCCCAGGGGCCGGCGAATGTCCTCCGCGTGAACGATCACCTCACCCAACCCCGCCGGAGACGGCTTCACCGGCGTCGCGATGGGACCGACGCGGCGAAACCGCTCAAGCGTCTCCTGCGGGGTACTCCCCCGGAACTCTTCGAGCCGCCGCCGGTTGTGCACATCCCCGTCGAACCGGGCCCCGATCATGCTGCGAAACCAGGCCCACCGCGACAGCGTCGCGGCCGCCCCGAGGTGGGCGACGACCTCCTCGACATCCCACTCGGCGCACAGCGTCTGCGCCCGCCACTGCTGCGGCTCGAGCGCGCTCAGGTCTTCGACGAGCGCGGCCAGCTCACGCGCCTGGAACTCCGGCAGGTCGTTCACGCCAGTGACCATAGCCGCCGCACCCGCACCGCGAGGCCCCTGCGGCACGCGCTGTCCGTCTGGGGGCGGCGAGGGCTGTCCGGCGATCATCGGTGCCAGCGTCCGGATCCTGATGGGTACTCTGGATCCACGTGCCGGAGGAGGTTGCGGTCTGCATGGGTGATGGGCATGCGCCCGGACGGTCCGAGCAGGAGGACAGGCTCGGCGCCGAGTGGGAGACGCACCGGCCTGCGGTCTTCGGCGTGGCCTACCGGCTGCTGGGGAGTGTGGCCGATGCCGAGGACGTGGCCCAGGACGTGTGGCTGCGGGCGGCCGGATCCGATCTGCACGAGGTTGACGACCTGCGGGCCTGGCTGGTCACGGTGGCCGCGCGACGGTCGTACGACATCCTCAAGAGCGCTCGCTCGCGCCGGGAATCCTATGTGGGGCCGTGGCTGCCGGAGCCGCTGCTGACCGGGCCGGACGCCTCGGAGCCGGTGCTCGTGGACGAGTCCGTCGGTGCGGCGATGCTGCTGATCATGGAGGAGCTGAGCCCACCGGAGCGCGTGGCCTTCGTCCTGCACGACGTCTTCGGTTTCGAGTTCGCCCGGATCGCGGAAGTGCTCGACGTCTCCGTGCCGGCCGCCCGGCAGCTCGCCTCCCGGGCGCGACGCCGGGTGGCCAAAGCGAAACAGTCCCCTTCGCAGGCACCGAAAGCGGAGCGCGAACGGGTGCTGGCGACCTTCCGCGCCGCCTACGAATCCGGCGACCTGGCCGGCCTGGTGCGGCTCCTGCACCCGGACGCCGTCTACGTCACCGACGGCGGCGGCAAGATCTCCGCGGCACGCAAGCTGATCCACGGTGGTGAGCGCATCGCCGAGGTGATGGTGCGAGTGGGTCGCCAGTGGCGTCCGGACCACATCGACTTCGTCGAGGTCGGCGGCGAACCCGCCCTCGTGTTCCGCCGGCAGGGCCGCGTTTTCTCCGTCGACACGGTGCAGATCACCGACGGTCTGATCACCGCGTACCGCAGGGTCATGAACCCGGACAAACTTTCCCGGATCTGAGCTGTCACACCCGCGGGGGCTGCCTCGTCTCCCTGCCGAGAACGCACGACGCGCCCGGACGGCGCGGCTCGGACCACACGAAGGAATCGAAGGAACTGTGACGAACACGCAGCGCGTCCGCATCGACATGCAGCACCCGGCCGCCTACAAGGCCCTCATCGCCCTGTCGGCGGAGGCGGACAACGGCGCCGTCGCGGCCGGGCTCGACCCGCTCCTGGTCGAACTGGTGAGGATCCGCACCTCCCAGATCAACGGCTGCGCGTTCTGCCTGCGCATGCACAGCCGTGACTCCCTCAAGAAGGGCGAAAACCCCGACCGGATCGCCGTGCTGCCCGCGTGGGAAGAGACCGAGTACTTCTCGGCGACGGACCGCGCCGCCCTCCGCCTGACCGAGGCGATCACCCGCGTGCCGGACGGCCACGTCAGCGACGAGGACTACACCGCCGCCGCGGCCGAACTCACCGAAGACCAGATCTCGGCCGTCTCCTGGCTGGTCACAGTGATGAACGCCTTCAACCGCGTCGCCATCACCAGCCGCTACCAGGTCGCGGGCTGATCTCGCCCCGCCAGTCTGCCGGGCGCCGGCGGACTGGCGGCCTCGGCCGCCCCGTCCACGGCTTTCGCGTGCCGCCATTTCCGCGGGCCGACATTCCTTGGGCGGCTGCGAAATCCTCCGGTTACACCTTGGGCGGCGGCCTCAGCCCGACCCTGGGCCGCGCCCACAGCTACGCCACCGGGGTCCACAGTGGACATTTCGGCGAGCCACGGGAGCCGGAACGTCCCCGGCCGACGCAACGAAAGTCACCAGAACATGCCCACGCTCCTGCACCTCGACAGCTCGATCTGGCCCACCGGCACGTCCACCTCGCGCGACGTGACAGCCACCTTTCGCGGAGAGTGGGAGGCCCAGCACCCCCACGGGACGGTGATCCACCGCGATCTGGCAGCCGACCCGCTGCCCCACCTCACCGACGACGTGTTCACCGCCGGGAACGAGGACCCCCTGCGTGTCACACTGGCCCGCGAGCTCGAACAGGCCGACGTCGTCCTGATCGCCGCCCCGATGTACAACCTCACGGTCCCCAGCACGCTCAAGGCCTGGATCGACCAGGTGATGGTCCCCGGTCGCGTCATCGGCGAGCAGCCGTCCGCCGCGGGCACCCCGGTTGTGGTCGTCTCCAGCCGCGGCAGCACTTACCGGCCCGGCACCCCGCGTGACGGCAGGGATTTCGTCGTGCCCTACCTGACCACTCTCTTCGCCACCTACTTCGGCATCACCGAAGTCGAGTTCATCATCCCCGAGCTCACCTCCGCCGTGAAGCGGGCATGGGGTCCGGAACCTGTTCGCCTGTACGAAGCGTCTCGGGTCCAAGCACACGAAGACGCCATCACCAAGGCCAAGGAGCTGGCGGCCCGCTTCGCCTGAGCCGCGCCGCCGACGACGTCCGGGCCGGCGAGTGCTGAGCCACACCGGGCCGGCCGGGTACCGTGCGGCGGTGACCACGCTCGACGATCGCGGCGGTGCGCCGCTCAGGCGGCTGCACTGCGCGCCGCACCCGGGGCGGGAGTACCTGCCCATCGAGCTCGCCCTGCGCGACATGCGGGCGGCGCACGGGCGGGACCCCGAGACGGGTGACGGGCCGGGCACGCGGTCGTGGGTCGGGGTCTGCCTGGGCATGATCGTGCTCGACACGTTGTCGGGGACGTCCGCGCCGGCGGGGCAGCGATTCAAGCGGCTGCTGATCGAACACGGCGTGGATCACGACGACGCCGTGGTGCTGTGGATCATCCGCAACTCGCTGCTGCACGGCTACGGCCTGCCCCGTCCGGCCGACGTGCGGCACCGGCGCGTGGAGGTGACCGGTGAGACCGACGCGTTCGCGCTGGACACCGGCGACACACGGCTGGTGCGGCTGAGCGCACCGGTGTTCTGCAGCCACCTGGTGGAACGGGTGGCGGCGTCGGTGCCGCACCGATGGGACACGAGCCTCATCCACACGCACGACGCGCCCGCGGACGTTCGCTACGTGCCGTCCCCCGACCGTGGCGACCACATCGGGTAGGCGACTCCTGCTCGCGGACCGTTCGGCGCCGTTTTCAGAGAGAGCCAGTCGCCGCTTGCAGGCCGAGGCTCGTGGCCGCGACGGCGATCCACAGGACGCCGCCGAGCAGGAGCGGGCGGGGGCCGGCGCGGCGCATGTCCGCCAGGCGCAGGGAAAGGCCGATGCCCGCCAGTGCGGTGGTGATGAGGAACGTGCCCAATGTGGACAGTGCGGGGTGCCAGGACGCGGGCACGACGCCGAGGCTGTCGAGCGCGGCGGCGGCGATGAAGCCCACCAGGAACAGCGGGACGATGCGCCGCCACGGCATGGTGCGGATGCTGAACCCGGCCCCGCCCGCGTTCTCGCGGGCTTCGCGGCGGGCGGTGAGGAACGCGAGCACGATCACGATGGGGATGAGTGTGAGCGTCCGGGTCAGCTTGACGACGATGCCGTACGAGCCGGCGTCACCGCCGTAGGCGAAGGAGGCGGCGACGACCGAGGAGGTGTCGTTGATGGCCGTGCCCGCCCACAGGCCGAAGCTGTGCGAGCTCATGCCGAGCAGGTGGCCCAGCGGCGGGAACAGCAGCACGGCGGCGATGTTGAAGGTGAAGATCGTGCCGATGGCGTAGGCGACGTCCGTCTGCTTCGGCTTGATGACGGCGGTGGTGGCGGCGATCGCGGACGCGCCGCAGATGCCCGTGCCCACGCCGATCAGGGTGCGTGTGTCGCGATCGATGCCGAGCCGGCGGCCCAGCAGCCAGGCCCCGCCGAGGGCGACGGTGAGCGTGCCGAGCATGACGGGCAGCGACTGCACGCCGACGCGGACCACTTCCTGCAGCGACAGCCCGGTCCCGAGCACGACGATCGACAGCTGGAGCACCGGTTTCGAGGCCACGCCGTAGCCCGGCGCCCACCGCTGCTCGCGTAGCCCCGGCACGACCGCCGCGGCCAGCGCGCCGAGCAGAATGCCGAACACGGGCCCGCCGACGATCGGGACCAGTGAGCCCAGGGCAGTCGCGACCCCGGCGACGAGAAGCGCCACCAGCAGTCCCGGAGCGGCTTCGGCGACGCGGTCCCGCGCCGGGTGCCGGTCGGCGACCCGGTCCTGGGTGGCGGTCACCGGGCGCCCGTTCGTTCGCGTGTCCCCATCGACACTCCCCTCCCGAGTCTGCCCATGCGTAAATGTACGTACATTCAACGTAGATTATGTCCGCACATTTGGCTACCGGTAGTGTCGGGCGAGACAGCCCGGAGGAGGCCATGGCCCCACGAACGCTGAGCCGCTCCGGCTCCGAACCGCTCTGGCGCCAGCTCCAGCGCGAGCTGCTGACCAGGCTCGATGCCGGTGAGTTCACCGAACAGTTCCCGGGCGAGCTCGCGCTGGCCGAGGAGTACGGTGTCAGCCGCCACACGGTGCGCCAGGCCCTGCGCCAACTGCGCGCCGACGGGGTGGTCGTCGCCGAGCGCGGGCGTCAGCCGCGGGTCGCCCCGCCGGCCGAGATCGCGCAGCCGCTGGGCGCGCTCTACAGCTTGTTCACGTCCGTCGAGGCGGCCGGCCTCGCGCAGCACAGCATCGTCCGCACGTTCGACGTCCGCGCCGACGCACTCGTCGCCGAGCGCCTCGACCTCGAAGCCTCGACGCCGCTGGTCTACCTGGAGCGCCTCCGCCTGGCGGGCGACGAGCCGCTCGCGATGGACCGCGTGTGGCTGCCCGCCGACGTCGCGAAACCGTTGCTGCAGGCCGACTTCACGCACACCAGCCTCTACGGCGAACTCGCCCGCCGCACCGGGATCCGCCTCGACCACGGCCGCGAAGAGGTGCACGCCGTCATCCCCACCGCCGCCGAACGCACCCAGCTCGCCTGCGCCCACGACGTCGCGGCCTTCGCCATCAACCGCCTGAGCCACTCGCAGGGCCGCCCGATGGAGTGGCGCCACACCCTCGTCCGAGGCGACCGCTACGCGTTGACGGCCGAGTTCTCCGCCGCCGGATACCGGCTGGTCAGCCAGTCCTGAGGCGCCACGCGCCCGCGAACCGCACCAAGCCGGAGATCACTCGGGCGTCACCCACCGGTCATCGAGTTCTTCCGGAACCGCGCGGGCGACGTGCCCACCGCGGCGCGGAACGCCTCCACGAACGCCGATTCGGACCGGTAGCCGACCTCCCCCGCGATGCGCACCACGGACCGGTCGGAGTTCGCCAGCAGGTCGGCGGCGACCATCATGCGGACGGTGGTGAGCAGCGTCGCCACGGTGCCCCCGGTGCGCGCGGTGAACCGCCGCACGAACGTGGCACGCGACATCGAGGCCGCCGCGACCATGCGCTCGATGGTCCACGGTTCGCCGCGCCGTTCGACGACGCCGGCGATCACCTCACCCAGCACGTCGTCACCCATCGCGGTCCACAGCGCGGACGTCCCGAGACGTTGCTCGGGGCGGCTGCGCAGCGCCATCGCGAGCAGTGCGTCGCACACCGACGAGACGATGGCGCTCGTTCCCGGGCCGTCGAAGGCGGCTTCCGCGCGCAGGACCTCGGCCAGGGCGAGCGCCGAAGCGTTGAGCGTGACGTGCAGGAGGGACGGCAGCAGGCGGAACAGCAGCATTCCCGCGGCCGTGTCGAAATGGAAGTGGCCGCAGAACAGGTCGTGGTCGGGCTCGGCACCGATGGTGCGGCGAGTGGTGAACGTGGCGCCCTGCGCGTCTTCGAACGGCAGCTTCCGGCCTGAGGTCACGTGGACGTGGTGGGCGTCGCCGTGCGGGAGGACGAGCAGATCCCCGGGGGCGAGGTCGACGACCGCCGCCGCCGTGGTCACGGTGCACCTGCCCTCGAGCGCGACGTAGAACGGCACCTGCCCGGGCGCCGCCGCTTCCTGGTCCACGGAGAACCGGCCGGCCATCAGGCACCGCACGTCGATGCTGCTCTCCGGGCGCACGAGCCGGATGAGCCGGCTCAGCGCGTCCATGAGCCGATTCCGGTGAAACGTGAGCCGTTCACGCGTGGCCCCCTCCTCCGGTGCAGGCAATCATCCAGGGGCCTCGAGCGTGAACGCCACCGGACCAGTGGTCGCGCAAGCGTAGTCTGCGAAGCGCAGGTTCGACGCGCTTCGACCAGTGTCCACACGCAACAGATTCACGAGGTATTCGGGAACGTCGCGAGAAACGGAGACAACGCCATGCCGACGATCACCACCGACGACGGTGTCGAGATCTTCTTCAAGGACTGGGGCACCGGCCAGCCGATCGTGTTCAGCCACGGTTGGCCGCTGTCGGCGGACGACTGGGACACCCAGATGTTGTTCTTCCTGCAGCACGGCTACCGCGTCATCGCCCACGACCGTCGCGGTCACGGCCGCTCGTCGCAGGTCGCCGACGGACACGACCTCGACCACTACGCCGACGACCTCGCCGCCGTCACCGCCCACCTCGACCTGCACGACGCGATCCACGTCGGGCACTCCACCGGCGGCGGCGAGGTCGTGCGCTACCTCGCCCGCCACGGCGAGGCCCGCGTCGCCAAGGCCGCGATCCTGTCCGCCATCCCACCGCTCATGCTGCAGACCGACTCGAACCCGGGCGGCCTGCCCAAGAGCGCCTTCGACGACCTGCAGGCGCAACTGCTGGCGAACCGTTCCGTGTTCTACCGCGCGGTGGCCTCGGGCCCGTTCTACGGCTACAACCGGCCGGGCGCCGAACCCGACGAGGCGATCATCCAGAACTGGTGGCGCCAGGGCATGATGGGCAGCGCGCTGGCCCACTACGACGGCATCGTCGCGTTCTCCCAGACCGACCAGACCGAGGACCTGAAGAAGATCAGCGTCCCCGTCTTCGTCGGCCACGGTGACGACGACCAGGTCGTCCCCTACGCCGACGCCGCCTTGCTGTCGTCGAAGCTCCTGAAAAACGCCACGTTGAAAATTTACCCTGGCTTCCCGCACGGCATGCCGACCACCAAGGCCGACACGATCAACGCGGATCTCCTGGAGTTCTTCCGCTCCTGACCGGTACGCCCTGCTCTACCTCGCCCCGTCGCGGGCGAGGTAGAGCAACTCGTCCGCATTGTCGTTCCTGTGTGGACAGTCCGTCGGCCGCTCGCCTGGTCAGCGCACAGTGAGCCGCGTGAGGCTTGCCGTCGGGTTCCCGGTCACGTGAACGGCGACGTAGCGCGCCTGGCCGGTGAGGGGAACCGTGGTGGCGCGGCGCGCAGCCGGGGTTCGCGCCGCGGTGTAGGTGCGGCCGTCGACACTCGTCTCGACCGTGAAGGCGGGTAGGCGGCCGCCGGTCCAGGTCAGTTCGGCGGTGGTGACGTCGTGGGCCGCGCCGAGGTCGAGGACGAGGCGGCCGTTCGGGCCCGGGCGCCACGAGGTGCGCGGGTCGTCGTCGACGGCTGCGGCAGGGGTGGTCATGCCCGGCGGGAGGGGTTCGGCGGGGAAGGTGACCGCACCCAAAGCCAAGTCCGGCAAGGGGTACGGGCGGGTTCGGTGGGCAGTGACCGTCACCGGGTGCCGGGCGGGGAGGACCACGGGCCGCCACGGTTCGCCCGCCGGCTGCACGGAGAGGACCACGGTGTGGTCGGCGGTCAGCCGGAGGGTGGCGGCGTCGACGACGGTCGCGCGCACGCCGGCGGGCAGGGCGCCGCCCACGCCGCGCACGGTGAAGCGCGCCGGTTCGACGCGGGCTTCGGCGGGCGACGCCGACACCGACAACGAAGTGCCGGTCGCGGTGACGACCTGCGAGCCCTGGTACAGCGCCGCGGCTCCGTCCGAGGCGGGCAGGGTGAGGGTTCCCGACGTCGCCGCGGCGGAGAGGTTGAACAGCACGAGGTGCCCGTCGAGCACGGAAACCCGCAGTGCCGCGGAACTCGCCGTCGGGCGGGGCGCGCGCACCGCAGCGGCCAGGTCGCGCGGATCCGGGCGGCATTCGACGTGCAGGGGCGCGGAATCGCCGTCGGACAGCACGATCCGGTCGCCGGTGACGGTGGCCGGGTGCGGTGAGCCGGATACGACGAACCCGGCGCGGCCGTCGACGTCGAGCCAGCCGCCGGTCGTGCTGATGGCGGGCAGCGGGTAGGTGCCGGCCGCGGTCCACGTGATGCCGTCGGCCGAGGTTTCCACGCGATAGCGACGGCCGGCGGCGGCCTCCCAGGCCACGCGAACGCGGTCGAACCGTTGTGGCGCACCGAAATCGAGGGCGAGCCAGCTGTCGGCGCGCGGGCGGTCAGCGACGGAGACGGCCCAGCGCGTGGTCGCGTCGCCGTCGTTCGCGTACTTCGCCTCCTTGCCCGGCGAAGCCGAAGACGCCGAAGCCGTGGCCGCGCGGGCGAGGTCCGGGCCCGGCGCCCCGTCGCGGACTTCGAACGACCACACCGAATATCCGTACGCCGGATCCGGCTGCACGCCGAGGATCCGCACGTGCCGGGCCGTCACCGCGGAGAAAGTCACGTCGTCGGTGCGCCCACCGCCGGACGGCGGCGCCGGCGCGACGGGGACGGTCACCACGCCTTCGGCGGTGCGGTAGGTCCGCTCGCCGGTCAGCCCCGGCACGCCTGGCATGGCGAGGTTGTACACCGACACCACACCCTCGCCGGCGCCCAGACCGGTGCTGGAGTAGACCGCCGCGCCCGTCGGCAGGGTCGCGAAACCGGCGTAGCCGTTGTCGAATTTCCACACCGCGGCGCTCGCGTCGAATCCGTCGCGGACCTTCACCCACGTCGTCGCGTGCCGTTCCCGCACGGCCAGCGCGGTGGAGGGCAGCAGCATCGGCGTGGCACCGCTGACGGTGAACAGCCAGTCGTCGTGGTGCGGCTGCCACGCGAACTTCGTGAACCCCGGTTTGCTCACCGCCGCGGCCCACGCGGCCGGGCTGCGGTGCGCGAGCAGGCCGGGCCCGTCGCCGAAATCCGCGACGCCGACGGCGTGCGCGTCGAACTCCGCCTGGCTCACCGGACGCACCGGGCCACCGTGGTTCGCGCGCCATTCGTGCAGCAGGTAGCTGATCGCGATCTCCGCGCGTGCCTCCGGCTCGTACTTCGGCTCGCCCGAGAACTTCGTGACGCGATCAGCGGGCGCGTAGGCCTGGTACGGCTCCAGCCGTTCGGCCAGCTGCGCCTCGGCACGCGCGGCGTAGCGGTCGCCGAGCACCTGCGCGCGGAACGCCAGCGGAATGACGTCGCGGCCGTACAGGTGCTCGCGGTCGGCGACCATCGGCATCAGGGGTTCGCCCGCGTCGCTGGCCATCAGCAGCATCGTGCGCCACAGCAGCTCGCCGTTGGGCTGCGCGGTGAGCACCTCCGGCAGCGGCCGCCCGGCCAGCAGGAAGTGCATCGCGTTGCGGCCGGAGGTCCGCCAGAGCTCCTCCTGGTAGTGCGGGCCGAAGGAACCGTGGTTCTCCACAAGGAAGGTGTCGTAGAGGTTCTCCGCCGTGTTGGCCGAGATGGGCACACCGTCCACCACGCGCGGGTTGGCCAGGTCCGCGGCGGGCAGCGCGGTCTCGTTGCGGCTCCACCGCCCGAACCACTCGCGCCACTGCGCGGCGCGGGGATCCATTGCGGCCCAGGCCATCCCCGGGGCGAGGGCCTGGGCGTACACGCCCATCTCCTCCAGCTTGGTGTCGCCGACGTGCCCGCCGGCCAGCCCGTTCGGCGTCCAGTCGCCGGACAGCGGGTCGTTGCCGGTACCGAGCCCGGCGGTGTACGCGGCCTGCCCGGTCGCGATCTCGTCCAGGTTCGCGCGCGTGGCGGCGTCGAGGTCGTGCCACAGCAACCGGCCGGCCAGCTGGAAGTAGGACTGGAACGTGGTGTCGAAGAACAGCCGGCGGCCCCACTCGGTGCCGCCGGTGATGAGGTTGCTTGCCGCGAAGTGCCGGATGGTGTCGACGGTGTGCCGGTGCAGCACCTCGCGCTCGACGCCCGTGACCGCCGCGTCGTACCCGTCTCGCGTGAGCAGGACGGCGTTGCCCAGAACCACGGCGAACGTGAAGTCCTTCGCCGGGTAGACGCCGGCCGCCGGGTCGAACTGCTGCTCGGCCCAGCGGGTGTGGCGCAGCAGCACGCGCAGGTAGGTCGCGGCGACGTCGTCGGGCGCTCCCCCGCTGCGGGCCGGGGCCGGGGCGTCGCCCCGCGCCGCCGGGGTCACCAGGCCCGCGCTCACCAGCGCGAGCCCACCCGCGCCGAGTCCCTGAAGCACCGCGCGCCGCCTCAGCGCCATGTCCGCCCCCTCGTTGACAACCTTGTCATCGCGTCGGCGCCGATTCTGCTTGCCGAGGCGACCGGCGGGCAACGCCGGACGGGAAACCCGTCCGATTCAGGACAACTCAGCCGGCGTCGGACCCGTTCGCGGTGCGTCCCAGCCGCACAGCGGAAACGAGGAAGAAGATGCCACCCAGGGTGGCGTAGCCGGCGAGGGTCGTGAGGGACGCACTGTCCTTTGTGGCCTGCAGGACGAACGAAGCGCCGGCCACGACGGAGATGCCGCCGCTGAGGATCACGGGCCACTGGCCGCCCAGGGTGCGGCGCAGGAGGCCGACGGCGAGCTGCACGAGGCCGGCCACGATCGCCCAGGCGCCCCACACGCCGAGAACGGCGGGGATGCCCGACGAGGCCGCGACGGCCAGGCCCACGGCGGCGAGCAGACTGATCACCACATTCACATACAGGCCCGCGACCGGCTTGCTCCCCTTCGCCGAACGGGCGTCGACGACGGCCGCGGCCACGTCGAACAGCGGGTAGAGCACGAGCAGTGTGGTGCTGACCGGACCGAGGCTCGACCCGGTCACGAACAGCAGCGCGGCCCAGACCACAGCGAACGCGAAGCGGATGAAGTACAGGCGCCGCAAGGGTTTCGCGATGCCTGCGGGGGCCGGAACGGTGGTGGTGCTCATGGAGTGCTCCTTCGTCGTGGGGCCTGAGGTAGACAGATCGTTCTATCTCGTGGTGAGGACTATGGCAGCCGCGACGCCGAGTCGTCAAGACCGACCGTTCTATCTGCTACCGTGGAACCAGCGACGAGAGGTGGACGGCGAAGTGTCTGAAGCACGAGCCCGGCTGCTCGCTTCGGCGACGCGGCTGTTCTATTCGGAGGGTCTCCACTCGGTCGGCATCGACCGGGTCATCGCCGACGCGGGCGTCACCCGCGCCACGCTCTACCGGCACTTCCCGAGCAAGGACGACCTGCTGGTCGCGTACCTGACGGCGGCCGACCAGGCGATCCGTGCCGACGTCGAGACCGCCCGCGCCGGCAAGGCCTCCGGGGCCGACGCCGTCCGCGCGGTCGCCGAGTCGATCGCCGACGGCATCCGCACGCCCGGATTCCGCGGCTGCGCGTTCCTCAACGCCGTCGCGGAGTACCCCGATCCCGCGCACCCCGTCCACCGGGCCGTTCTCGCCCACCGGCAGTGGTTCCTGGAGGTCGTCACCGAGCTGCTCGCGCAGGCCGGCGAGACGGCGCCCGAGCCGGCCGCGAGGCACTTCGTCATGCTGCGGGACGGCGCCATGGCCGCCGGCTGCCTCACCGATCCGGCACCGGTCTGCGAAACCTTCCGCCTCGGCGTCGAGGGAATCCTCAAGTACCGGGACACTCCGGTCGTGGTCACGAAGAAGACCGGCCGGACCTCGTAGGTCCGGGCCTCGTCGCGACACGCGGGCCGCCGCTCTCGAACCTCCGAAACGCCGCGACGGCGGTGAGCGCCGCCACTATTGAATGAACATTCATTGACGCCCGGACGCGCCCGTGTCATCGTCGTATTAAATGAATATTCATTAGTGGAGGTAGCCATGACCAGCACCCTCGCCCCGGCCCACTGGACCCCCGACCGGATCGGCGACCTGCGCGACCGTGTCGCGCTCGTGACCGGCGGCAACAGCGGCATCGGCCTCGAGACCGCCCGCGTGCTGACCCGCCACGGCGCTCGCGTCCTCCTGGCCGGCCGCAGCCAGGAGAAGCTCGACGAAGCCGTCGCCACCCTGCGCAACGACCAGCCCACCGCGCGGCTGGACACCGTCGTGCTGGACCTGGGCTCGCTGGCCTCGATCGCGGAGACGTCCGGGCGGCTGGCGGCCACCGAGACGATCGACCTGCTCTTCAACAACGCCGGCGTCATGAACGTGCCGCAGCGCCGCACGACCTCGGACGGGTTCGAGCTGACCGTCGGCACCAACCACCTCGGGCACTTCGCCCTCACCGCCGGACTGCTGCCCGCGCTGCGCCGCGCCGAGGCCGCGCGAGTGGTCACCGTCAGCGCGCTCGCCGCGACCTGGCGCTCCGGCCGGCTCGACGACCTGATGAGCCTGCAGCGCTACGGCGGGATGAGCGCGTACGCGAAGTCCAAGCGCGCGAACGTCGTCTTCACCCAGGAGCTGTCCCGGCGGCTGGCCGGTACCGCCCTGCGCGCGGTGTCCGTGCACCCCGGCTCGGCCGTGACCAACCTGCAGCGCCACTCCGAAGGCGTGGTCTCCCTGGCGATGATCGCGTTGCTCCGCAACGTGGCCATGGGCTCCCCGGAGGGCGCGGCCTGGCCGTCGCTGTACGTCGCGACCAGCCCCGAAGTGATCAGCGGCGCCTTCTACGGCCCGGCCGGCCGCGACCAGACCTCCGGCACTCCGAAGCCGGTCAAGCTCCCCCGCGGCGCGGACGACCCGGCCGAAGGCGCCCGCCTCTGGGCCGAAAGCGAACGCCTCACCGGCGTCACCTTCGCCCTCTGACCTCCCGAAAGGACCTGATCCCATGGCCGACCCGACCTTCGACCTCCGCCTGCAGAACGTCGACCCCGCGCTCCTCGAGGCCCAGCGCGAGGTGAACGCCGTGCTCGCGAAGATGCCTCACCCGGACGTCCGAACCCCCGAAGGGCTCGCCGCCCTGCGCGCCGGCACCGCCCACAACCCCGGTGTGACGGACCTGAGCCCCACCGAACGCCAGGTCGACGGCCCCGCCGGCCCGCTGCGGCTGCGCGTGTTCACGCCGCCCGAGCCACGCGCGGTCCTCTACCGCATCCACGGCGGCGGCTGGGCTGCCGGAGCACCGGAGGACGACGACCTCGTCAACGACCGCCTCTCGCGCGCGACCGGCGCGATCGTCATCAGCCCGGAGTACCGGCTGGCGCCCGAGGCCACCGTCCCCGAGCAGATCGAGGAGACCGTCGCCGTCGCCCGCTGGCTCGCCCGGCACGCGGCCGCGGAGTTCGGCACCGGCCGGCTGCTGATCGGCGGCATCTCCGCCGGCGCGCACCTCGCCGCGGCGACGCTGCTGGCCCTGCGCGACGCCGGTGACCCCGCGTTCGGCGCGTTCGCGGGCGCGTACCTCGACTGCGGCATCTACGACCTGGGCCTGTCCCCCAGCGCCGCCGCGGCCACCGAAGACAGCCTCGTGCTCACCCGGTCCTGGATCGACGGCCTGCCCGACCTCGCCCTCCCCCACCACACGCCGGAGCAACGGCGCGCCCCGCAGCTGTCCCCGGCGCTGGCCGACCTCACCGGTTTCCCGCCCACCCTGCTGACCGTCGGCGACCTCGACCCACTGCGCGACGACGCGATCCTGCTCGCCGCCCGCCTGCGTCTCGCCGGCTGCGACGCGCGGCTGGAGATCTGGCCCGAAGCCCCGCACGCGTTCACCAACATGGCCACCCCGCTCGGAAACGTCGCCCTCGACAGCGCCATCGCGTGGATCAACGACCTCCTCGAGCCACCGCGCACGGCGCCCGACCCCGCGGCCCTCGTGCACCGGTTCGTCACCGAGGTCGTCAACGGCGGCGACCTCGACGTCGTCGACGAGCTCTGGCACGACGACCTCGCGTGGCACGCCGGCAGCGCCGGCGACCTCCATGGCCTAGAGGCCTACGAGGCGTCCCTGCGTGCCGCGATCGGTGGTGCCTTCACCGGCATGCACCTGACCGTGCACGACACCCATGTCGACGGCGGCACGGTCGTGCTCCGGTTCACCAACAGCGGCACCCACACCGGGCCGTTCCTCGGTGTCTCCGCCACCGGCCGTCACGCGAGCTGGTTCGGCATCGGCATTTACACCGTGCGGGCGCGCAAGATCGCCGAGGCGTGGTTCGGCGAGGACATGCTCGGCCTGCTGCGGCAGCTCAGCGAGAATGAACATTCATTAGGATGACGGCATGGCACGGACCCGAGACCCCGAGAGCAAACGGCGGCAGCTGCTGGACGGCGCGCTCACCGAGTTCGCCGAGCACGGCATCGGCGGCGCCCGCGTGGAGCGCATCGCCACCCGCGCCGGGGTCAGCGCCGGGCTCGTGTATTCCTTCTACGACGGCAAAGAAGGGCTGTACGAGGCGGTCTACGACGCCATCGTCGAGCAGGTCGTCTCCGGGATCCCCATCGACGCGGACGACCTGCCCGAATACGCGGGACAGCTCTACGACGCGGGCCTGCGGTACCCGGACGTGATGCGCTTCATCACCTGGTACCAGCTCGAACGCGGCGGCGTCCGGCCCGTCGTCGCCGAGTCCATGACCGACAAAACCGCGGCGATCGAGGACGCGCAGCGCCGCGGCACCGTGACCGCTCAGCGGACGCCCGGCGAGCTGCTCGCCCTCGTGCTGACCATCGCGAACATGTGGCAGAACCAGGGCGAAGACGTCCGCGACCTCGTCCCCGAACCCGAACGCCGCCGCCTCGTCACCGACACCGTCCGGCAGCTGGTGGACCCGGCACACTGACGGCGGTCCGTCCGCTGTCCATCCCGCTGTCCATCCACTGTGGAGCGGAATCCGCGCCGCACACGGCCGTGACGGCACGCGGACACCGCTTCACCCGAATCGGAGGAGCACCGCGGGCCCCGGACGTGATTCGGTGACGGCGATCGCCCGGGGGCGGGCACTGGACCGCGGAGGGCTCATGACCGGAGACACGCAGCACAGGGTCGTCGCGGGCAGGCTGTGGGCCGGCGGCGGCGCGACGGCACTGGTCGCGGCGCTGGCCGCCATCGTGGTGGTGCTCGTCGCGCGCGGGCTGTTCGACGTGCCCGTGCTGGCCCCGGAAGGCAAGGGCGCTTGGGGCGGTGTCGGCACGGTGGCCTACGCGGTCGGCGCCGCCGTCGTCGCCCTCGCGGCGACGGGACTGCTCCATCTGCTCTTGATCAGTACGCCACGCGCGAAGTCGTTCTTCGTCTCGATCATGCTGCTCGTCACCGCGATCGCCGTCGTCATCCCCCTGGGCCTCGACGCGGACCGCGGCGCTCGGATCGCGACGGCCGCCGGGAACCTCCTCATCGGTCTCGTGATCACGAGCACGCTGTCCGGCGTCGCCGGCGCGGCGGTCCGGGCGCGCCGGCCGGTGCGGTGAGCTCCGCCCCGGGGCACCGGGGAACCGATCCCGGCGCCGGAATTCACCTCCCCCGGGTGATGTCGCGCGGGGCGGTCGATGGGAACGCTGCCGGTGACCGCGTACGGCAATTCTCGCGGCAGAACCCGCGTCCGGGGCAGGCCGGGGGGACACGGCCGGAAGCCGTTCGACCCTGGTAACCGATCCGTTGTGGACGGACCTCCCGGTCGTGCGGGTCTCGAGCATCGGAGGCGTGATGGCACTGGCTCAATCGGACTACCCGTTCCTGGACGTGATCTGGACCATGCTGGTGTTCTTCGGCTGGGTGGTCTGGTTCTGGATGCTCATCGTGATCTTCGGCGACCTCTTCCACCGCTCGGACGTCTCCGGCTGGGGCAAGGCGGGCTGGACTGTGTTCGTCCTGGTGCTGCCGTTCGTCGGCGTGCTGATCTACCTCATCGCGCAGGGCAAGCACATGGGCGAACGCCGCCAGTCCGAGGTGGCGTCCAACCAGAAGCAGTTCGACGACTACGTCCGCTCGGTCGCCGGCAACGGCGACAAGGGCGCCGCCGGCCAGATCGCCGAAGCGAAGAAGCTTCTCGACACCGGCGCCATCAACGCGGAGGAGTACGAATCCCTGAAGGCCAAGGCACTCGCTCGGTGAGCGCGGGCCGGCCAGGCCCCGCCGGCAGGCCGAGGCCGGCGGGGCCGCTCCTGCTCTCCGCCGCGACCGGGTGACCGGGCGGGCCGGTTTCCGACAAGGCGCAGGCGGAGGTGGGCGTGGCCGAGCAGGTGGTTGACCGAAGCGCCGGGCGGCGCCGCGCGGCGGGCATCTACGGGGTGATCGTCACCGCGGCCATCCTGACCGCCGTGGGCGGACAGCTCTCCACCCTGTCGCTGGCCGTCGCGGTCGTGGTCACGCTGCTGATCTACTGGACGGCCGAGGAATACGCGGAGCTGCTGGGCGAGGAAGTCGAAGACGGCAAACTGCCGAGCCGGGCGCGGATCGCCGCGGAGCTGCGGGCCACGTGGCCCATGGTGACGGCCTCTTTCGGCCCGATCGCCGCGCTGCTGCTGGCCCGGTTCGCGGGCGCCTCCCCCGTCGCCGCGGCCAACACCGGACTGGCGGTGGCCGTGGTGGTCCTGACCTACCACGCGTGGTCCGCGGCGCGGGTGGCCCGGCTGCGCGGCGTGGCGCTGATCGTGACGACCTGCGCGGCGGGGCTGCTCGGCGTCGTCATGATCCTTTTGAAGAACCTGATTCTCGTCCATCTGCATTGAACGGCACCCAGTCGGCGCCCGTCTCCTGACGGAACGCCGCCACGGCGGCGCCGACAGTGGGGTAGAAATGAGCGGGGTCCATGGTGCGGGTCAGCTCGTACCGGTCGATCTTGCGCCGCACCGGGTCCTTGACTTCGGCCATGACCAGGTGGATGCCGCGGGCGTTGAGCTCGTCGTCGAGTTCGCGAAGCATGTCGGCCGCGGTCGTGTCCACATCGGTCACCGGCTCGGCGGCCACCAGAATCCAGCCGGGTGCGGGACTCGCCGAGGCCAGCCGGCGGATCTCGGCGCGGAAGGTCCTGGCGTTGGCGAACATCAGCGGCGCGTCGAAGCGGAAGATCACCAAGCCCGGAAGCCGCAGTGCGTGCGGGTAGGACCGGACGTCGTGGAAGCCGCGCAGACCCTCGACCTGCCCGAGAATCGTGTGGTAGGGCAGCCACGCGTGCCGGAACACGTTCAGGATCGACAGTCCCACGGCGATCGCGATGCCGGGCAGCACGCCGAGCAGGGCGACGCCGGCCAGCGCGGCGGCCGAGAGCAGGAACTCGGTCTTGCGCTGCCGCCACAGCCGCACCGTCCCGGGCACGTCGGACAGCGACAGCGCGGCGGTGATGACGATCGCGGCCAGAACCGGCTGTGGCAGGTTCCGGAACAGGCCGGGCGCCGCCACGATCATCACCGTAATCAGCACGGCGCCGACGACCCCCGTCAGCTGGGTGCGCGCCCCTGCCTGCTGCGCGACCGCGGTCCGCGAGCCACTGGTGCTGACCGGAAACCCTTGGAAGAGCCCTGCCGCCAGGTTCGCCACCCCGATGCCCGCCATCTCCTGGTTGCCGTGGACCTCTTGCCCGGTGCGGGCGGCGAAGGCCGAAGCCGTGGAGATCGTGTCCGCCAGCGACACCAAGGCGATGCCCACCGCGCCGGCGAACAGCGGCGCGAGATCGGCGAACCCCACGTGCGGGAGCGTCAGCGGAGGAAACCCGGCAGGAAGAACGCCGACCACCGGCACGCCGTGCTCGGCCAGGTCGAACACGGGGACCACGATGAGCGCGAGCACGACGACGACCAGGACCGCGGGGATTTTGCGCACCCAGCGCTGCAGCACCAAGATCACCGCGAGCGCGCCGAGGCCCACCGCCGCGGCCGCGGCGACCACCTCGCCGCCCGCGATCGCCCGGGCCACCGCGCCGATTTCGGCGATGAGCCCCTCCCCGTCGACGCTGAACCCGCACAGCTTGGGCAGCTGGCCCACCACGATGGTCAGAGCCAGCCCGTTGAGATACCCGATCATCGTGGGCTTCGAGATGAGGTCGGCGATGAACCCGAGCTTCGCGACCGAGGCGACGATCATGATCACCGCGACCATGATCGCCAGCATCGACGCCAGCGCGACGGCCCGCGCCGGGTCGCCGTCCGCCGCCACGAGCGGCAGAATCGTCGCGGCGATCATCGGCCCGAGCGACGAGTCGGGTCCCAGCACGAGGATCCGCGACGGCCCGAACACCGCGTAACCCAGCAGGCACAGGATCGACGTGTACAGACCGGTGATCGCGGGCAACCCGGCGAGCTCCGCGTACGCCATGCCTTGCGGCACCAGGAGCGTCGTGAGGACGACACCCGCCACCACGTCCTTGACCAGCCACTGGCGCCGGTAGGTCCGCACCACCCGCAGACCGGGGATCCACTGGACCATGGCGCCGATCCCTTCTGCCGACAGCCGGTGCCTGCGATGGTAACCAAGCCACGGGTATCGGTCCTCGCCTCAGAAGGAGGAGCCAGTGCGCGGACTCCGTCCACTGTGGAGATCGTCCGCCGACGACGGTCAGTCCGTGACGCCGGCCGCGTCCAGCAGGGTTCCCGGGGTGGCGACGGCCAGGCCGCGCAGGTCGTCGGCGCGGCTGCTGGCCCCGTCGTAGAGAACGGCGAGCTGGCGGGTGAGAAAGTCGGGTCGGTGGCGACGCCGGGATGGTCGGCGCCGCAACCGCTTGACCGGCGCGCACGTCGGAGTCACACCGCGTGCCCGCAGTGGGGGCACGCCGGCTGAGCCGTCAAGCCGGGGGCCAGCACTTCGGCCGCCGACACGACGAGCAGGCCGTGCTCGGCGGCGAACGACGCCAGTTCTTCCGGACCGGCCAGGTCACCCGCGTCCCGTTGCGACACGATGCCGCTGAGCACCGCGGCTTCCCGCTTGCCCGCGAGCCGCACCAGGGCGAGGGCGGCCTCGCCGCGCCCGGCGCGGTGCGGGGTGCTTTCGCGGGCCGTGCGGATGGGCACGACGTGGCCGGGCCGGGTGAAGTCGGCCGGAGTGGCGGCGGGATCGGCCAGCAGCCGGATGGTGCGGGCGCGGTCGGCCGCGGAGATGCCGGTCGTCCCGCCGGCACGGGCGTCGACCGTGACGGCGAAGGCTTCTCCTCCGCACGCCGGCGACCCGGGGTACATCAGCGGGAGCCCGAGGCGGTCGCAGTCCTCGTCCGGCAGGGCGACGCAGACGAACCCGTCGGTGTAGCGCACGGACACCGACACCAGGTGCGGCGTGGCGTCCTGCGCCGCGAACACGAGGTCGCCGTGCGTGCCCGCCACCACCACCGGCCGGCCGGCCGCGATCGCGGCCGCGGCCTGCTCGACGCTCACCGTGTCGAACCGGCTGCCTGCTGAGGAAAGCTGCTGTGTCATTGTCGTCTTCCTTCGTGGGGTCCGGCGGTGGAGAGACGGCCCTCTCCACCGCCGGACCCGGGTCGCTCAGCCGGCGGCGGGCCTCGAGGCGATGCGGTGGAAACCACCGCGGTAGAACAGCAGCGGCTCGGCGCCGTCCTGCGCGTCCGGCGAGCTCATCTCCAGCACCCGGCCGAGGACGAGGTGGTGGTCGCCCGCGTCGTGCTCGGCGTCGATCTCGCAGTCGAGCCACACGAGACTCCCGGCGAGGACGGGGTTCCCGGTCGCGGTTTCGGTGTGCGCGACCCCGCTCCACCTGTCGACGCCCTTGCGAGCGAACGCGGAGGCGACCTCCCGGTGGCCGTGGCCCAGCACGGATACGGCGAACCGGCCGACGTCCCGGATCAGCGGATACGTGCTCGAAGTCCGGGCGACGCCGATCAGGATCAGCGGCGGGTCCAGCGAAACGCTGTGGAACGACTGGCACGTGAACCCGAGACGCTGCCCGTCGTCCGCGGTCGCCCCGACCACCACGACACCGGAGGCGTAACGCCCCACGGCGTCGCGGTACGCGCGGGAATCACTGACGCTCGTCAACTGTCGCGTCACGGGATCCGCACCCCCTCGGCCAGGCGGGCGAGCTGCCCGATCGTGCGGGCGTAGCGCGCGGCCGCCTCGTCGGCGAGGGCGTCCAGCGCGTCCATCGACGAGGTCTCGAAGTACCACCCGGCTCCCGGAACCACGGCGCCGAGCTCGGTCAGCAGCGGGGCGAGGTGGCTGTCGACGCCCATCGAGTGGGCGGGGCTCCCCCCGGTCATCACGGGGATCGCCGTCACCCCGGCCAGCGCGCCCGCCGCGTAGCGGTCCAGGAATGCCTTGACCAACCCGGTGTAGGTGGCCTTGTAAGTCGGGCTCGCGATCACCACGAGATCACTGCCGGCGACGCGCTCGGTCAACGCCGACATCACCTCCGACGGCCACGCGAAGATCTCGGCGGAATGGTCGGCGAGGTCGATGACCTGCCGATCCGCATCGTCCTTCACCAGCCGGTCGAGCAAGGCTTCGGCGACTTTCCTCGTCCGCGAAGCGGGCTTCGGATTTCCGACGACAATGGTGGTTTTCATAGCTGCTCCGTTCGGCCCCGCGAGGCCTCGGGCTTCGTCGCGACAGTGGGACGCTGACGAACTTCCTGCAGCTGGTACGAGATCTTGTGGCCCGTACAGCCCCGCGACAGCTCATGTCACGGGCCGCGTCTTGGCGCGGAGTGACGATCACGTTAGCGCGGAGTGAGGAGCCGGCACAATAACACCCAGGGGTTATGGCCACGCCGGCGTTCGCGAGCAGAAACTGTCGATCAAATCTTCTCGACGAGAAATGTGGTCACCGTGGACGACAGCATGGTCAAGCCGAATCCCATTCGAGACTCGGCCAACAAGCTCAAGCTGAGCATTTTCGGCGTGAACGGCAAAGGCGCTGCCTTCACCCATCACCCCGACCGGTTCTCCGGCGATTGGGACGAGATCAGCCGGCTGGCCAAACGGGCCGATCAGCTGGGCATCGAAGGCTTCGTCTCGGCGTCGCGCTGGCGCGCGTTCGGTGGCGACGGGCACTACTCGGGCGACGTGATGGAAACCTTCGCCTGGGCCGGCGCGATCGCCGCGATCACCGAGCGGATCAGCATCATCAGCACGTTCCCCATGTCACTGATCAACCCGGCGTTCGTCGCCAAAGCCGAGGCGACGGTCGACCTGATCTCCGGCGGCCGTGCGGGGATGAACCTGGTCTGCGGCTGGTTCCCGCCCGAGTTCGAGTTGTTCGGCGTCCCGATGCAGGAGCACAACGACCGCTACGGTTACGCCGACAAGTGGATGGAGGTGTTCGACAAGCTCTGGTCCTCGGACGAGGGCTTCGATCTGAAGAACGAATACTTCGACGTCAAGAACGCCATGTCGCAGCCGCGTCCGCTGCAGTCGCGCCCCGTTCTCCTCAACGCCGGCGGCTCGCCGCGTGGCCGCCAGTTCGCCGCGCAGCACGCCGAAGTCGCCTTCACCATTCCCGACGATCCCGATCCCCAGGCCGTGAAGGCGCGGGTCGCGGAATACCGCGAAGAAGCGCGCAAGAAGTTCGGCAAGGAGATCCAGATCTGGCTTTCCGCGTACGTCGTGCAAAAGGACACCACCGCCGAAGCCGAGGCCTACGCCCAGGACTACATCGTGACGCGAGGCGACGACATCGCGGTCGCGGACCTGATCGAGGCGAACATCCCGAACGCCAAGACGATGCCGCCGGAGAAGATGGCGGAAATGTCTTACGAGTTCAAAGCCGGCTACGGCGCCTACCCGTTGGTGGGGACGGCGAGCGACATCGCGCAGCGCATGAAGGAGCTCTCCGAGGCCGGCGTCGACGGCCTGATGCTGATCTGGCTGGACTACGAACAGGGGCTGGAGAAGCTCGCCGGCGAGGTGCTGCCCCGGATCGAAGAAGCCGGTTTGCGCAGGCCCGCCACCGCCGGGTGATCAACGCCGCCGGGACCGCTTGCGAGCGATCCCGGCGGTTTTGTGTTCCGCCGGGATTTCAGGACTTTACGAGATTGTTCTCCTGCAGGTACCGCAGGGCTTCGAGCCGGGAGCGCACGCCGAGCTTGTGGAAGCTGTGCTTCATGTGCTGTTTGACGGTGTTGACCGCGATCCCGAGCTCGGCGGCGATCTCCGCGTTGCTCAGCCCGCTCGTGGCCAGCGCGAGCACCTCGCGCTCCCGCTCGGTCAGTCCTCCGTCGGCTCCCGCGGACGGCGAGGTGCCGGCCTGGGGTGTCCCCGAAGGCTCGGACAGATCGATCGTGTCGATGTCGAGGGTCGCCGCGGCGGGTCCCGCGAGTGGCGCCCCGGGTGCGCGCCGCTCGTAGGCCGCGGCGTTGGCCAGGCCGATCGCGAGGAACTTCGACAGCCGGTGCGCCAGCTCCTGGTCCCGGGTGGTGAACGCCGGACGGCCGGTCCGGCGGGCGAAGGTCGCCGTGCCGACGGGACGGCCCTCGGCGACGAGCAACGCGTAGAGGCAGTGCTCGAACCCGTAGTCGGCCAGGAGCTGTCCCACCGGTGAGCGCAGGTGGTCGGTGCGGCGGCCGTGCAGCACCGCGTCGTGGACCGGGAACCGCGACGCGGTCGAACGCTTGAAGTACGGGTTCGCCGGCCCGGCGATGGGCACGAACTCGAGGAGCATCTTCACCGGCGCGCCCGTCAAAGATGCCACCTGGCCCCGGTAGCGGCGGTCGAGCAAATGGATCGCGCCCGAATCGCACTGCAGGAGGCGCACCAGCTCCGGCAGGGTCCGCTGCTGCACCGTGACCGGACGTAGTGAACCGCAGGCGAGCTCGCCGAACCGGGCCACCTCCTGCCAGTCGAGACCGGTCATCGTGTGCTCCTCCCGCCGGCCGGCGGCTGATCCTCGGTTGCCGCCCCGCCTCGAGATATTACGGACTCGGCAGCGGCGGCGACCCTTTCGCGACCACGATCGTGTCAGCCGAAAGGGCCGCCGCCGCACTCAGTGACCGAAGGCCTCGTGCAGCCACCAGGCCCCGCCGTCGGAGGTGATCTTGGCGTCGAGCACCAGCGGCCGCCGGGGCGCCGACGACAGCCAGTCCTTGACCGCGGCCAGGTCGTCGGCCGAGCGCACGGTCAGGCCCTCGCAGCCGTGGCCCCGGGCCAGCGCGGCGAGGTCGCCGTCGGGGAAGGTGACGTTGTCCAGGCCCGCTGTCCCGGCGCCGAAGTGGTGCACTTCCGCGCCGTACATGGCGTCGTTGTACACGACGACCAGCAGCGGAATCCCGAGGCGCACGGCCGTTTCCAGCTCCGAGAGCCCCATCAGGAACCCGCCGTCGCCGAGCGCCGCGACGGGGACGCGGTCCGGCCGCGCCAGCGCGGCGCCGATCGCGCTCGCCAGCCCCAGCCCGACCGACTGGAACGCCTGGGTGAAGCAGAACCCGTACTCGTCCGGCACGTCGAGGTACATGCTCGGGTAGCCGAGGAAGTTGCCGGAGTCCAGCGACACGGTCCGCTCGGCCGGCAGCAGCTCGTTGAGCTTCGCCGACAGCGTGCGCGGGTCGATGCGGTCCTCGGTGGAGGCGTCGTCGAACGGGAGCTGGTTCCAGCGCAGGCCCGTGCGGAGGCGGTCGCCGAGCTCCGGTCGCCGGTAGCCCGTCCGCGGCGGCGCGCCACCGGAGCGGAGCAGGGCGGTGGCCGCGCGGGCGGTTTCCGCGACCCCGCCCCACAGCCCCAGGTCGACGCCGCGGTGCCGGCCGATCGCCGCCGGGTCCAGATCGACCTGCACCACGCGGGTGTCGGCCCCGATCAGCGCGCCGTGCCGCGTCGTCCACATGTTCAGTGCGCACCCGAACGCCACGACCAGGTCGGCCTGCGAAACCAGCTCGACCGTCAGCGGTGAGGCGAACCCGCCCGAGACGTCGATGCTCCACGGGTCGTCGTTGAACAGTCCGCGGCTCACGGCCGACGTGGCCAGCAGCGCGCCGGCCTGGTTGCCGAGCTCCCGGACCGCCTCGCCCGCACCGGGCGAACGGCCACCTCGGCCGACGATGAACACCGGCCGGGACGCCTCGCTCAGCAGCCGGGCGAACTCCGCCAGCGGCTCGGGCGCCGGCTGAGGCACGGCGATCGCAGCCGGGACCGTCCCGTGCTCCTGCTCCGGCAGCTCCAGCTCCTGGACGTCGATCGGGACGTTGAGCACCACGGTCCGCCGCTGCTGCGCGCAGATGGCCAGCGCGCGGGCCACGTCCCGCAAGGCCGTCCCCGGCGAGCCCACCCGCAGCGGCACCGCGCCGACACCGGCGGCGAGGCCGGGCTGGTCGATGAAGAAGTTGGACGCCGGGTCGCCGGCCTCGGCCGTCAGCACCAGCAGCGGGGTCCGGCTCTTGGCCGCCTCGGTGATCCCGGTGAGCGCGTTGGTGTAGCCGCAGCCCTGGTGCAACGACAGCACCGCGACCTCGCCCGACATGCGCGCGTACGCGTCGGCCATCGTCGCCGCGCCGCCTTCGTGGCGCGCCGCCACGAACCGCGCTCCCCCGGCCACCAGCGCTTGGGTGAAGTGGAAGTTGCCGCTGCCGACCACCCCGAACGCGGCACGCACACCGTGCTCGGTCAGGTACCGGCCGATGGCCTCGTGCACGAGCATGGTCACTTCGCTCCGTTCTCGACGAGAGCCAGCACGCGGGTCGGGCTCCCGGAGCCGCCGACGACCCGCAGCGGCGCCACGATCAGCAGAGCGCCGGTCGGGGGCAGCAGGTGCAGGTTCTGCAGCTGGGTGATGCCGTACTTGCCGGCGCCGAGCAGGTACGAGTGGACGGGGAACTCGGGATCGAAGCGGAACGCCTGCCCGGCGTCGGTACCGACCGTCTCGACGCCGAACCCGAGGATCGGCGTCTCTTGCGCCAGCCAGCGCGCGCAGTCGGGATCGACGCCGGGGGTGTGCGGCCCGTCGTCGTCGGCGTTGAGAAAGGTCTCCTGGTCGTGCGAGCGCGCAGCCCAGCCGGTGCGGAACAGCAGCCAGCCCTGCGGCAGCGGGCCGTGTTCGCGCTGCCATTCCTCGACGTCGTCGCGGCGCAGCACGTAGTCCGGGTCGGCGGCGGCCTCGCGCGTCTTGTCGATCACGACGGCCGGCGCGACCAGGCGGGCCGGCGGCACGGACGCGACATCCTCCAGCTCGGCGCCGGTGACCCAGTGCCGCGGCGCGTCGAAGTGGGTGCCGACGTGCTCGCCGGTGTGGATGCCGTTCTGGTACGACGTGCGGCCGCGTTCGTCGTATTTCGCCAGCTCCTCCAAGCGGAACCGGGGAATCGGCGCCATGTCCGGCGGAAGGTCGAGCACGGGGGTGTCGG
Source organism: Amycolatopsis sp. DSM 110486 (assembly GCF_019468465.1). Lineage (NCBI taxonomy): Bacteria > Bacillati > Actinomycetota > Actinomycetes > Pseudonocardiales > Pseudonocardiaceae > Amycolatopsis > Amycolatopsis sp. DSM 110486. The sequence goes on from NZ_CP080519.1 coordinate 420,324, forward strand.
ACGAGAGCGGCGCCGTGAGCTCGATGATCGACACGTCACCGCGGGCGAGGGCGCCGACCAGCACGGAGACGGATCCGGTGGTCTCAGGCGAAGAAGACATGAATGCATCGTGTGCGCGCGGGCGCCGGCGCACCAATGCCTATCCCGGCCTGGTTATGCCTGTCTGGTTATACCGGAACGGGTCTGCTATACCTCGCCACGGAAAGGGTGAGGCCAGTGGACCGGCAACGTTTCCTCGACGGCCGCCTCAAGATCCGGCACCTCGTGCTGGTGATCGCGATCGCGGAAAACGGCTCCCTGCTGGGCGCCGCCAAAGATCTGCACGTGACGCAGCCGGCGGTCACCCGGGCGCTGCGCGAGACGGAGTCGATCGTCGGTGTGGAGCTGTTCGTGCGTGGCCCGCGCGGGGTGCGCCCGACCGCGTCCGGGGACATCCTGCTCGACCACGCGCGGGCCGTGGTGAGCACGATGACCTCCGCGCAGCACCGCATCGACGGGCTGCTGCGGGACGGGGCGGAACCCGTGCGCGTCGGCACCAACCTCGCCGGCGCCTACGTGCTGCTCCCCTCGGCACTCGTCCGGCTCAAGGCCGAGCACCCGACCCTGACGGCGACCGTGATCGAGGGCCTGGGAGCCGATCTCGACGTCCGGCTCGCCCACGGCGAGGTCGACCTCCTGGTCGGCCGCCCGCCTGCCGTCGCGAGCCGGTTTCACCACGCGCCGCTGTACGAGGAACCCGTGGGCCTCGTCGCGCGCCGCGACCACCCGGCCATCCGATGCGGACTGCGTTCCCTGGCCGAGTTGCAAGAGTTCCCCTGGATCCTGCCGGGCCGGCCCACCGCGCTGCGCGACGAGCTCGACGAGCTGTTCGCGCGCCACGAAGTTCCCTTGCCCCGCAACGTCATCGAGTGCTCGACGATCCTGACCATGCGCTCGATCCTGCTGCACACCGACGCGATCACACCCCTGCCCCTGCTCATCGGCGCCGCCGACGACGCCCTCGGCTACCTGCCGGTCCGGCTGGAGACCGTGCCTCGTGCCATCGGCATCACCACGCTGGCCGGTCGCACACCGTCGAAGAGTGCCCAGCTCCTGATCGGCCATCTCGTCGCCGAGGCGCAGCGGATCTCCGCGGAGATCTCCCGGCTCGACTTCGGATAACACCCAGGGGTTATGGCCGCGGCGGCGCGAACCGACGATCCTCACCCGAAAGACCCGACGGGGAGGACAGCTCAGTGCAAGCGAACGAAACGGCACGTTCTCTGGCGGTGGCGCGATGACCGGGGCGGAGACCGAGCAGCAGCCCGTCGACCTCGTGATCGCCGCCGGCGCGATCGCCACGATGGACGCGCGGCGGCAGATCCTGCTCGACGGCGCGGTCGCGATCCGCGGCACCCGGATCGTCGCGGTCGGCAAGCGGGAGATCATCCTCGCGCGCTACCGCCCGGACACGCTGATCGACGAGGCCGACAGCCTGCTGACCCCCGGGCTCGTCGACGCCCACCAGCACCCGGCGAGCGGGTTCCTCGTCGGCGGCGGCTTCATCGACGAGCTGCCGCCCGCGCGAAGGCTGGCGGGTGTCATGGCTCCGCACGAGAAAATGCTGACCCCGCAAGAGGCTTACGCCAGCTCGCTGGCAACGTACGCCGAGCTCATCCGCCACGGGACCACTACCTTCATCGACGCAGGCAGCCCACAGTCGGCGGAAGCCGTGAAGGCGGCCGAGGAGATCGGCATTCGCGGCGTGATCGTGCCCCGCACGAGCGACCTGCCCGGCATGCTCGGCCGGGACCCGGAGACCGTCCACTCGGTACTCGACCACGCGGACGAGGTCTACGACCGCTTCCACGGTTCGGCCGGCGGCCGCATCCAGGTCTGGTACGGGCTCGACGACCCGACGTCGGTCAGCGACGAGCTGATCCGGGGCGTCGTCAAACACGCCGGTGACCGCGACACGGGCGTGTCCGGCCATTTCATCGGGATGCCGCCGGCGCCGGGCACTTCGCAGCCCGAGCGGAACCCCCAGCTCGAACGCTACGAGCGGTTCGGCGTGCTGGAGCTGGCGCCGGTGCTCGCGCACGTCGGGTGGCTGCCGGAGGACGACGTGAAGCGGCTCGGGGCGTCGCCGGCGTTCGTCGCCCACTGCCCGTCGACCAGTTTGCTCGGCGGGCAGGGCTGGGTCGCCCACGGCGTGATCCCCGACCTGGCGGCGGCGGGGACCGAGCTGGTGCTCGGCACCGACGCCGCCGCGATCAGCCGTTTCCTCGACCTGGTGCGGGTGATGTACCTGGCGGCGGTGTGCCACAAGGACGCGCACCGCGACCACTCGCTCATGCCGGTCACGTCGGTGTTCGAGATGGCGACGGTGAACGCGGCGAAGGCCCTGCGCGCGGCGGACCGGCTGGGGTCGGTCGAGGCCGGCAAGACCGCGGACCTCGCCCTGTTTTCCTTGGCCGGCCTGGCTTACCGGCCGTTCCGGTTCGGCAACCCGGTCGCCGACCTCGTCTACGCGGGCAGCGGCGCCGACGCGACGACCGTGGTGATCGACGGTGTCGTCGTCATGCGCGACCGGGTGCTCACGACCGTCGACGTAGCCGAGGTGGCGCGGGCGGTCGACGAGGCCGCCGGTCCCGCGATCGACAAGCTGGGCGGGCGCCGGGCGCCGGCCTGGCCGGTCGGCTGACGTCTCCGGGCCGAGGGCCGGCGCATCATTCCACTATGGACAGTCGACAGATGTTCGACGGCCGGTTGAAGATGCGGCACCTCGTCCTCGTCGACGTGCTGACGGCGGAGGGCAGCGTGATGGCCGCGGCGGCGCGGCCGCACGTCGCTCAGCCGTCGGTCACCCGGGCGCTGCGGGAGCTGGAGACCATCGTCGGCGTCGAGCCGTACGAGCGAGGACCGCGCGGGGTCACGCCCACGGTCTACGGACTGTCGTTCACCGAACACGCCCGCTCCATCCTGGGACAGGTGGTCAGCGCCCGGCGCCACCTGTCGGAGCTGGCCGAGGCGCAGCGCGGGACGGTCACCGTCGGCACCCATCTCGCCGGCTCGAACGTGCTGCTCCCCCGTGCGATCGCCCGGGCTCAAAACCGCGCACCCGCAGCTGGCCGTGTCCGTGCGCGAGGCGACGCCGGGGACGCTGGTCGAGGAGCTCGTCGCCGGGCACCTCGACCTGATCGTCGGCCGGATCACCGAACCCGGCGAGCACAAGGGAAGGCGAAGGCCTTGAGGCCGGCCTCGAAGTCCTGGTCCAGCTGCGTGACCGTGAACTCTAGCTCGTGGATCAGGTTGTCGCAGTCGCGGCAGTACCACTCGCCCTTCTCCCGCCGGCCTTCCGGGCGCGCGTGCTCGACGACGAGACCCAGGGTGCCCGGCGGTCGCTGCGGCGAGTGCCGCACGTTGCGCGGCAGCAGGAACATCTGCCCTTCCGGGATGTCGACCCGCTCCCGGCCGTTCTCGGTCATGATCTCGAGGTGGATGTCGCCCTTGATCTGGCAGAACCATTCCTCGTAGGGGTCCACGTGGAAATCGGTGCGCTTGTTCGGCCCGCCGACCATCCCGGCACGGTTTCCTGTCCAATACCCGTTCGCGCTCGCGGCATACGCGCCAGGCATATCCGCGGCAGCCGGCGCGGGAAAACAAGGTTGACGTCCGCGGGCCCGCCGGAGAAGATGGGTGCACACCAGCGAACGAGGGGGCAAGGTCATGACGAACACGCGAAAGCGAGGGACGCAGCGCCGGAATCCGGCCGCCGCGATCGTCGCCGTGCGCTCGTCCGGCCGGAAACCCTTCACCTGGACCGTCACCGGCATTACGGTCGGCTCCCCACCCTGACACGGCACTTCGTCAGGTCGAGGGAGCCGCCCATCGGGAAACCGATCCGGGCGGCTTTCTCTGTTTCGCGCGGTCAATTTACCGGTGAGCTTCCGGAGAGAGCGCGGCGGTCTCCAAAACCGTTCGCCGAAGGTTCGACTCCTTCCACCGGTGCTTCGCGCCGCCTTTCCGGTGACGTGTTCTTTGAAATTTGCACTCTTTGACAATTACACAGCGGAGCAACACTTTTCACGCCGCAGGCTCGCGGCGTCGCGCGGTCGTGGTGAACTCGGCGGACACGTCGGTCTTCCAAACCGAAGCAGAGGGTTCGATGCCCTCCGGCCGCTCGCAGCAGTAGTTCGCCTCTTCAGCTCACCAGGCAGAGCACCCGTCTCGTAAACGGAAGGACCGGGTTCGAGTCCCGGAAGAGGCTCGTGACGGCGGAGGGCCCGCCCTCCCCGCTGCACCACGAGGTGGAGCACGGCGGTCTGTGCAGCGCCGGACCAGGTTCGACTCCTGGCACCTCGACTCGCGCGGCACCCGTTGCCGCGCATGGGGATGAACCTCGCGGGTTTCCCTCCCCTTTCCGGATCGCTGGCTCAACGGCAGAGCAGCCGACTCTTACTCGGCGGGTTCGGGGTTCGACTCCCCGGCGATCCACTTCGCGCCACGGGCCCGTGCGACCCGCGGCGCGAGGGCCGCTAGCTCAACCGCGCAGAGCAGCCGACTTTTACTCGGCGGGTTCAGGGTTCGACTCCCTGGCGGCCCACTCTTTCCCCTGAGGCGCAACAGGCTGCGCACCCGACTGTTACTCGGGAGGTACCAGGTTCGAGTCCTGGCGGGGGAGCTCGTCTTGCCCGAGGTCCCCCGTGGACCGGGGCACGACCCGACGGGAGACGCGCCGGAGCGCAGACGATCCTTGCAAGATCGCCGCGGTGGGTTCGACACCCACGTCTTCCACTCCCACAATCCACCCGACGCGGGCGTGTAGCTCAGAGGAAGAGCACCCCGCCGACGCCGAGGAGCCCCGGGTTCGACGCCCGGCGGGACACCGAAGGACACAAGCCCCTGGTTCGAGGCCCCGAAGGACGGGGGTGCGAGCCCAGCCGGCCCACCTCGCCCGTGACCTCCTCGACGGCACCGCGCGCAGTCCGGCAACCAGCGGACTTCACAAGCCACACCCAGCTTTGCCGCTTTGTCGACGTTCGGCGTCTGCCGGCGTCGAACCACACCCCTCCCGGCATAACGTTCTACAGAACTTTGACGATTGACGGAGGATGAATAGAATCTGCCTAGGCAAGCGACTCGACCACGTCCACCTCACCCAAGGCTGGCGCGATGCCGACTGACTCCGTCACACCCCCCACGTTCAACGCGGCCGACTACCTCGTCGCCCAGCACCTCCGCGACGGCCAGCGCCACCTTGACGGCGCTCCGGGAAGCCGGTCCCGGAACCCGTTGTCTGAATTTCGACTCATGCGGTGAAGTCCCCTCTCGCGGTGAGTGCCACTCGCCGGCAAAGGGATAGGACCTCGGGTTACGCACCCGGCCAGGACGGCTTCCGGCCGCGACCCTGAATGTCCACATCAGACAACCGCCCTGACCAGCACACAACCGAACAAAAGCAAGCCCTGGTCCCATCCCCTGAGAACCCTTGTGCCCGCCCGGACCGGCTCCTATGGTCCGTCAGACGTCTGACGTCTGAGGAGGCAGCGGATGGTGGCGAACCGTGTCGACGGCCCGGCCGGACGAACCGAGCGTGACGGACCGGTGGACTCCCAGGACGACCGCGACCGGCGGGCGGACCGGCGGCACCGGTGGGTGGTCCGCGGCGGGCAGTGGGGCGTCGGCGTGCTGATCATCGTGCTGTGGCAGCTGGCCGGAGAGGTGTTCGGGGCGTTCACGGTGAGCAGCCCGTGGCTGATCGTGCAGCGCATCGTCGAGCTGGTCAGCGGGGGCACCCTGTGGCCGGACCTGGGGACCACGCTGGCGGAGACCTTTGCCGGGCTGGCGATCGGCATGGTGATCGGCGTGGCGCTGGGCGTGCTGATCGCGCCGTCGAAAACCGTCGGACGCTGGTTCTACCCGTACATCATGGCGCTCTACAGCCTGCCGCGCGTGGCGCTCGCGCCGCTGTTCATCGTGTGGTTCGGGATCGGCCTGGAGTCCAAGATCTTCATGGTCGTGACCATGGTCGTGTTCGTCGCCTTCTACAACACCTACCAGGGCATGCGCGGCATCGAGCCCGACCTGCTCGAGATGACGCGCAGCTTCCGCGCGCCGTGGACGGCCCGGCTGCGGTGGGCCATCCTCCCCTCGATCGCGCCCTGGATCCTGACCAGCCTGCGGCTGTCGATCGCGCTGGCGCTGATCGGCGCGGTGATCGCCGAGCTCGTCGGCGCGAGCCAGGGGCTGGGCTACTACATGGGTTACGCCGCCAACGTGCTCGACACCACCGGAGTCTTCGCGGGCCTGGTGATCATCACCGTGATCGCCATGCTCGCCGAACAGCTCGTCGCGCTCGTCGAACGACGGGTCCTGCGTCACCGCGCCACCCGCTGAGGTCCCCTCCGACCACGTCACAGATGAGGACACCACCGATGACCACCCTCTCCCGCATCACGGCCACCGTGGCCGCGCTCGCACTGACCGCGACCGCCACCGCGTGCGGCAGCTCGTCGGCCGGCAGCGGCGGCGACTCCAAGACGATCAGGGTCGAGCTGTTCTGCAGCGGCCTGGCGCCCATCGCCGCCGAGCTCGCGCAGAACAGCGGGATCGCGGCGCAGAAGGGCATCACCATCAAGCCCATGTGCGTCACCAGCGGCTCCACGGCCACCAACGCGCTCATCGGCGGCAGCGCCGACGTGTTCATGGGCGACATCGGGCACGTCGTGCTGGCGCAGAAAAAGGGCGTGAAGATGCGCGCCTACGCCGTGGCCAACGACCGCTTCTCCTACCTCATGGTCGCCCGCAACGACATCGCCTCGGTCAAGGACCTCGCCGGCAAGAAGGTGGCCGTGACCGCGCCGGGCACGCTGTCGGACACGGAAATGCAGAAGGCGGCGCTGGACGCCGGGCTGAACCCGAAGAAGGACCTGACCGTCGTCAGCGGCGGGGCCGGCGCGACGATGCAGGCCGAGCTCAACGGCGGCCAGGTCGTGGCCGGGATGACGAGCCAGCCCGACACGCTGCAGCTGCTGCGGACCGGGAAGTTCAAGGTCCTGTGGCAGGAGCCGGACTACCACTACGTCGACATCGTGGCGATGGCCGACCAGGACTGGGTTTCCGGGCACCAGGACCTCATGAAGACCTTCCTCGCCGCGATGGACGAGGCGTCCGCGCAGGCCAAGGCCAACCCGGACCAGGCGACGACCTGGATGAAGAAGCAGGGCTACAAGATCAGCGACGCCGACCTCAAGACGATCGTCACCGAGGCCATCAAGAGCGTGCCCGACGGTCTCAAGGCCGAGGACGCGGTCGTCAAGTCCTCGACGGATCTGTTGGTGCGTACCGGGTTCCTCACCAACCCGGTTCCGTCCACTCAGGACATCTTCGACTACAGCCTGCTGCCCGCGAAGTAGCCGGGAGGACCACGATGACCGCGAAACCCGAGGCCCTGGCGCCCTCGGCCGGGCCCGCCACGTCGACCCCGAAGCTCAGCCTGCGCGAGGTCGGGCTCAGCTACCGCACCCCGAAGGGCCGGTTCGTCGCGCTCGACGACGTGACCCTCGATCTCGCCCCCGGTGAGTTCGTGGCGCTCGTCGGGCCCAGCGGCTGCGGGAAGTCCACGCTGCTCAAGCTGATCGCGGGCCTGCTGCCCACCACCACGGGCGAGATCCGGCTCGACGGCGCACCTGTGCCCGAAGGCGTACCGGAGGGCGTGGGCCTGGTTTTCCAGTCCGACGCGCTGTTCCCGTGGCGCACCGTCGCGGACAACATCCGCTTCCCGTTGGCGTTGAAGGGAGTCCCCGCCGAAGAGCAACGGGCCGAGGTGCGCCGGCTGGTCGAGCTGGTCGGGCTCACGTCGTTCGAGCAGAGCTACCCCAACCAGCTCTCCGGCGGCATGCGCAAGCGCGTCGGAATCGCCCGCGCGCTGGCGTACGACCCGGACGTCTACCTCATGGACGAACCGTTCGGGCCGCTGGACGCGCAGATGCGGATCCGCCTCGGCGGCGAGTTCCTCTCCATCTGGGAGAACCTCGGCAAGAGCGTGGTCTTCGTGACCCACGACGTCGAGGAGGCCGTGGCGATGGCCGACCGCGTGCTCGTGATGAGCCGCGGTCCCGGCACGATCAAGGAGGAGTTCCGCATCTCCCTGGACCGGCCGCGGCACTTCCAGGAAGTCCGGTTCGAACCCGAGTTCCAGCGCCTGCAGCGGGCGATCTGGCGAAGCCTGGCCGAGGAGTTCGACGAGTGATCATCGACTGCCACAACCACGTGCTTGCGACCGCACTGCCACCCGGCCACGACCGGTTCGTGCGCGAGATGCGGGCGCCCGGGCACCGGCGGGCGGGCCGGCTGCCCGCCTACCGGGCGGCCACCGACGAGGACTGGGTCGGCCTGGAAGGCGACCTGGACCCGATCGACCCGGGCACGCTCGTCGACGACCACGTGAGCGCAGGCGTGGACCGCGCGACCGTGCTGGCCGTCGCGCCCTCGACGTACACCACCTACGGCGAACGCGGGACCATCGACCTCGGCCGCGTGACCGATGTGGACGGTCCGCTGGAAGTGGCCAAGAGCAACGACTACATCGCCTCGCTCACCCGGCGCCACCCCGAGCTCATCGGCATGAGCGCCGTGAACCCGAAGTTCCGCGGCGTCGAGTGGGCCCGCGACGAGCTGACCCGCGCCGTCGGCGAGCTGGGCCTGCAAGGGCTGAAGCTCTACCCCATGTACGACCACTACGCCCCCGCCGACCGCGACCTCGCCTTCCCGATCTACGAACGCGCGGTCGAGCTCGGCATCGGCGTGATGGTCCACATGGGAACGTCCTCGGCCAAGGACACCGTGCTCGACTACGGCCGGCCCGGCGCGCTCGACGAGGTCGCCCGGCACTTCCCCGGCCTGCCGCTGCTGGTGTGCCACGCCGGGTTCCCCTGGGTCGACGAGTGCCTCGCCATGGTGGCCCGCCACGACAACACCTACCTCGACATCAGCATGTTCGCCACGAAGTCCACGCAGCGCCAGCTCTACGACTTCCTCCTGCGCGCGCAGCAGCTGGGCTGCCCGCTGTCGCGGATCTGCTGGGGCACCGACTACCCCGGGGGCGGCAAACCGGCCGTCCTGCTGCCGAAGCTCACGCTCGTCAACGACGTCGCCGACCCCGGCGCGCCGATCTCGCGCCTGGACGTGGCGAACATGGTGGGCGGGAACTGGGCGCGCTTCGCCGGGCTGACCGACTGGAGCGAGCAGGAGACGCTGGAGCAGCTGGAGGCGTGGGAACCTCGGTGGCGCGACTCGTGACAGCTCGTGATCACCCGTCTGCCTGGCCCAGGGTGGGTTCAGGACCCGGCGCGAGGTCATTACGCTCGGAGGGTGCCGATCGACTGTGCGTGTCGGCAGCGTTGCCGTACGACGGGCCGTGAGGCCGCCCCGGGGAGGACAACCGATGGTCATGCGTGAGCCGGAGCTGACACCCGTCTCCATCCAGACGGTCGCCGCGGACTCCTACCGGCAGGCCAAGGAGCGGATGCGTGAGGCCATCACGCGCTACGCCGCCGAGGGGCGCTACCGCCTGCCGTCGGAGGAAGAGCTCAGCACCGCGCTCGGGGTCAGCCGCGCGACGCTGCGCTCGGTGCTGCAGTCGCTGCAGAAGGAAGGCCGCATCCGTCGCCTGCACGGCAGCGGCACCTTCATCAACCGCCACACGATCGGCATCGCCGCCAACCTCGCCGAGGCCAGCCCCTTCGTCGACCTACTCACCCAGGCCGGCTACCGCCCCGCCGTCCGCACGCTCGACCAGCGCCTCATCGCCCTCGACGACGAGCTCGCCACCTCCCTGGAACTCCCCGCCGGCGAGCGCGCGCTGCGCATCGAACGCGTCTTCGACGCCGACGGCAAACCCGCGGTCCACAGCGTCGACCACGTCCCCGCCACCTTGCTCGGCGAACATCCCGAAGACAGCGACCCGCGCCGCTCCACCTTCGAGTTCGTCGAAACCGACACCGGCACGCCCGTCTGCTACTCCGTCGCCGAGATCCGCCCCGTCCTCCCGCCCACCGCGATCGCCACGGCCCTCGGCCTCCCCCGCACCCGCCCCGTCCTTCGCCTGCGCCACACCCACATCCGGGCCGACGAGCTCCCAGTGGCGGTCACGGTGGTGCACGTCAATGACGACTACCTGCGGTTTTCGGTGATCCGGACGTATCTCGACCAGTGAGCCCCGGCGCTTACGCAAGGAGGCTTCGGGACCGTCGGTCACACCGCTTGCCGGAAACAACTGCGGTGGAACACCAGCGGTGCGGCGTCCCCGGCGTGAGCCGCCGAGTGCAGGCGCAGCAGGACGAGGGTGTGGTCACCGGCCTCGAGGGCGCGTTCGATGGTGGTGTCGAACCAGGCGACGCCGTCGTCGAGGGTGATGGCGCCGTGGGCGGTGGTGGTGAGCGGAAGGCCGGTGAAGCGGCTGTCGGCCGGGCCGGCGAGCTGTCGTGCGACGGTGCCGTGGTGGCCGGCGAGGACGGAGACACCCAGGTGGGGCGCGCGGCGCAGGGCGGGCCACGTCCGAGACGCGGTGGCGACCGAGAAGGAGACCAGCGGAGGCTCGAGCGAGACCGAGGTGAACGAGCTCGCCGCGAGTCCCACCGGGCGGCCGTCGATCGACGCGGCGATCGCCACCACGCCGGTCGGGAAGGCGCCGAACGCGGCACGCAGCAGGGCAGGGTCGAGCGCGGGTTCACCAGGCACTGGACTCGACCGAGATCACGGGCACCAGTTCGTTGCCGAGGGTTTCGAGGAAGCTCACGACTTCGGCGGCGACGGAGCGGTGCTGCCGGTCGTTGAGCACGTCGTGGTGGGCGCCGCGGACGACGGACAGGCGGGCGCGCGGGGCGGATTTCACCATGCCGGCCAGGGTTTCGCGGTCGGCGAGCGGGTCTTCGTCGCCGATGAGCACGAGTTGCGGCAGCGGAGGGGCCGACCGGTAGGCGGCGCGCAGCAGCGCCTCGGGCACGGGGGTGGCCAAGGCGCCGCGCTCGTCGATCGACTGGGCCGAGAGCACCCCGCGGTGGGCCGGGCAGCTCGTGCGGACGTCGAGTTCGTCGTCCCAGGCACCGGTCACCCCCGCCGGGCCGGGCAGCCCGGCGAGCACGAGCGCGTCGGGCCACCACGGTTCCGTGCCCGCGCCCGATCCGGCCAGCGCCGCCAGGGCCACGGCGCCGGAGTCGGCGCCGGCCAGCACCAGCGGACGGTCGGTGAGGTCGGCCGTCGCAGCGGTGAGTTGGTCGGCGAAGCGGGCCAGGTCCAGGTCCACAGCGTCGACGACCCGGACGCGGTAGGCGTCGGCGGCCAGCCGAGTGCCGAAGCGCGTGTACGCGGCGCGCGTTTCGCCTCGGCCGGGCACGACGAGCACCGTGCCCCTCGTGCGCAGCTCCGCCGGGGCGGGGAATTCTCGATACAGGCTCACCGGCCGGCTCCTTCCAGTTGGCGCTGCCAGCCGAGTGCGGGCGCGATCTCGGTGGCGATGGTCTCGAGCGCCCGGATCGCGGTGTCGTGGTCCGGGATCGCGGGGTTGAACTGCGTGATCAGATCGGTCGCCACGGGCAGCACCCGCTCCCGCTCGAACGCCGCGACGATCTCGTCGGGATGGCCGTAGAACGCGTGGAACCGTCGCAACGACTCCTCGATTCCCACGCCTGCCGGGAAAACCCCGCGCGAGCCGAACCGCAGGGCCGCGCGGTGCACGTCGTCGCCGATCTGCGCCAGCGCGGTTCGCCGGTCGGACGCGGGGAACACCAGGCGCGACAACCCGATGCGCGGGGTGCGCGGCTCGCGCCAGGCCGCCAGGTACGCGTCCGCCCACGGCCGCTGCACCTCGTCCGTCGGTTGGTCGTAGCCGTACGCCGCCCGGTTGAGCAGGAGGTTGGAGCGTTCCCGGGCCGCGTGTTCGGCCCCGGGCGCGCTGAACACCCCCTGCCACAAGCGATCCCCGAAACCGGACGCCGGTGGCTGGACCGTGAACCCCGGCGTGCCGACCTCTTCGCCGGCGAGGGCGGCCCTCAGCACGGCCAGGCCCTCGGTGGTCAGCTCGCGTTTGCGGGTGACGTCGCGGCCGAACGCGGCGTACTCCGTCTCACTCGCCCCGCTGCCCACGCCGACCTCGACCCGGCCGCCGGACAGCGTGTCGACGACGGAGATGTCTTCGGCCAACCGCACCGGATCTTCCAGCGGCAGCACGGTGATCGCCGTGCCGAGCCGGATGCGGGTGGTGAGCGCGGCGGCGTGGGCGAGGAACGTCCACGGCGACGACAGCCCACCGCCGGCCGGGGGCACGTGGTGCTGCGCCACCCAGCCGACGTCGAAGCCCAGCTCGTCGGCGACGACGAACAGCTCCTGGGCGTTGCGGTAGACCTCGGCCAGGTCGGTGCCGCGGCCCTGCACATGGGTGAGGAAACCGAGCCTCATCGCACGCCCGCGGCGACCGGCGCCGAACGCTCGGCGGTGTGGCGGTTCTCGGGGATCGGCAGGCCGAGGTTGCCGCGCAAAGTCTCCGCTTCGTACTCGGTGCGGAAGAGCCCGCGCTTCTGCAGCAGTGGCACCACGCCTTCGACGAAGTAGGTCAGGTCCTCGTCGTTGCGGAACGCGAGGTTGATGCCGTCGAACGTACCGGCCGCGAACCACCGCTCGATCGTGTCCGCGACGGTTTCCGGCGCGCCCACGAACGGCGATTCCCGACGCTCGCTGAAGGTTTCCACGACCTCGCGCAGCGAGAGCTGCTGCGTTCGCGCCCGCTCGATGATCTTCGCGGCACCCGTGCGCCCGCCGCGCTCGGCGAGGTGCGCGACGTCGGGGAACGGCGCGTCGAGGTCGTAGCCGCTGAAGTCGTGGGCGCCGAACGCACGCCCGAGCAGTGCAAGGCTGGCGCCGAAGTCGTTGTCCTCCTCGGAAATCCGCGCCGCGCGCTGCCGCGCCAGCTCGTCGGTGCCGCGCACGACCGGGCCGCCGTGGATGAAGATCTTGATGTGGTCGGGGTCGCGGCCCGCGGCGGCGGTGCGCCGCTTGATGTCGGTGTAGTACTCCCGCGCCTGCTCGATCGGGCCGCCCGGCGCGTAGATGCCCTCGGCCACTTGGGCGGCGAGGTCGCGACCCTCCTCCGACACACCGGCCTGGAAGATCACCGGCTGCCCCTGCGGCGACCGCGACAGGTTCAGCGGCCCGGCCACGCGGAAGTGCTCGCCGACGTGCTCGAGCGCGTGCAGCTTGGCCGGGTCGAGGAACACGTCACGCTCGACGTCGGCCGGGAAGGCGTCGTCTTCGTAGGAGTCCCACAGCCCTTGCGCCACGCGCACCGACTCCAGCGCGCGGCCGTAGCGGGTGGTGTAGTCGAGGTGCTCTTCGAGCCCGTAGTTGCGGCTGGTGCCGGTGTCGAAGCTGGTGACGACGTTCCACCCCGCGCGCCCGCCGCTGATGTGGTCGAGCGACCCGAAGCGGCGCGCGAGGTTGAACGGCGAGTTGTAGGTGGAGCTGGCCGTGCCGACGAGCCCGACGTGCCGCGTGTGCGTGGCCACGGCCGAGAGCAGGGTCAGCGGTTCGAGCCGGTTGAGGTAGTGCGCCGGGTAGCCGGCGTTGATGAACTGGCTGTCCACGATGAACAGCGCGTCGAACAGCGCGTGCTCGGCCGCCTGGGCCTGGCGGATGTAGTAGCCGATGTCGATCGACGCGTTCTTCGCGACGCTGGGGTCTTTCCACAGGCCGTGCTGGCCGGGGCCGCCGACGCCGTAGGGGTGCAGGGCGAGGTGGATCTTGCGGGGCATGGGAAACGTCCTTCCGTGGTGATCAGGTGTGCAGCAGTGCGCGCAACGCCTCGCGCTCCGCACGGCCGGCCGACGCGGTGTGCAGCGTCGGCGCCGAGCTCACGAGCAGGCGCGTGTACGGGTGGCGCGGGGCGGCGACGACCTCGCGGGCCGTGCCGAGCTCCACGAGCTCGCCGCGGTAGAGCACCGCGACGCGGTCGGCGACCCCGGCGACCGAGCCGAGGTCGTGGGAGATGAACACGAGCGCGACGCCCGCGGCCCGCAGTTCCTTGAGGATCTCCAGGATCTGCACGCGGTTCGCGGCGTCCAGCGCGCTCACCGGCTCGTCGAGGAACACGAGCTTCGGTTCGGTGATCAGGGCCCGGGCCACCGCGACGCGCTGGCGCTGCCCGCCGGACAGCTCGCCGGGCAGCCGCGTGAGCAGTTCCTCGTCGAGCCGGACCCGCTCGAGGTAGGTGCGGGCCCGCGCCAGCGCCTCGGCCCGGGGCACGCCGCGCACCAGCAGCGGTTCGATCAGCGAGTCCGCTGTGGACAGTTCGGGATCGAGGCTGCGCAACGGGTCCTGGAACACGTACTGCACCACGCCGCGCCGGCGCAGCGCCCGCCACTGCCGGGCGCCGTAGCCGGTGACGTCCGTGCCGTCGAGCACGATCCGTCCCGCCGACGGGCGCACCAGCCCCAGCACCGTGCGGGCCAGCGTCGACTTGCCCGACCCGGTCTCGCCGATGACCCCGACGATCTCGCCGGGAGCGACCGTCAGCGAAGCACCGGCCAGTGCGCGCCGGCGCCGCCGTCGGTGTCCGTAGTGGACTTCCAGGTCCGTGACCTCGAGGACGTCGGTCATCCCCGGACCTCGCTGCCGGCCAGGAACCGGTCGAGCCCGTACTGCTCGTGCTCGCCGATGAGCAGCTTCGTGTACTCGTGCCGTGGGTGGTGCAGTACGCGGCGGGTCGGGCCCTGCTCGACGATCTCGCCGTCGCGCATGACCAGCACCTCGTCGCACAGCTGCGCGACCACCGCGAGGTCGTGGGAGACGACGAGCAGGGCGAGCCCCGAGCTTTCCCGCAGGTCGGCCAGCAGGTCGAGGATCTCCGCCTGCACCGTCACGTCGAGCGCGGTGGTCGCCTCGTCGGCGATGAGCACCTGCGGCTCGGCGGCGATCGCGGCCGCGATCAGCACTCGCTGCAACATCCCGCCGGACAGCTCGTACGGGTACTGCGTGTACACGAGCTCCGGGTCGCGCAAGTGCACCGCCGCCAGCAGCTCGATCGCCCGCCGCCGGGCCGCGCGCCGCCGGTGGCCGAGCTTCACCCGCAGCACCTCGGCGACCTGCGCGCCGACCGGGATCGACGGGTTCAGATACGACGCGGGGTCCTGGAACACCGCGCTGATCGTCGAGCCCCGCAGCGCGGTGAGCTCGGGCGTCGACAGTTCGGCCAGGTCGTGGCCCGCGACGTGGATGCTGCCGCCGGCCACGGTGAACCCCGGCGGGAGGATGCCCAGCACGGCCCGGCACGTGAGCGTCTTGCCGCTGCCCGACTCGCCGACGAGGCCGACGGTCCTGCCCGGTGTGAGCTCCAGGCTCACCCCCTTCACGACCTCGCGCCCGCCGGTTTCGTGCCCGTCGGTTTCGTGCCCAGTGGCTTCGTGGCGGATGCGCACGTCGCGCACGGCGAGCACGGGCCCGGCGACCCCGCTCGCGGCGGGCGCGGCGCTTTCGGTGAGGGCGGTCATGCCGTACCTCCGGCTGCGACTCGGCGGGTGGTGGCCCGGGTGTGCGCCGCCGCGCCCGACACGTCGCGGATCGCGTCGGCGAGCAGGTTGGCGGCCCACACCGTGGCCGTGATCAGGAGCGCGGGCGCGACCGGCGCCCACGGTTGGTAGCTGAGGTACCCGAGGTCCGAGGCCAGCAGGCCGCCCCAGGTCGGCGCGGGCGGCTGCACGCCGATGCCGAGGAACGTCAAGCTGGAGACGATGACGAACCCGACCCCGACCGTCTGGGCCAGCGCCACCGCGATCGGCGGCAGCACCTTGACCCACACGTGCCGGCGCACGATCCAGCCGAGCGAAGCACCGGAGATCAGCGCCGCCTCGACGTACTGCGACCGCGCCACGGCGAGCGTCGCGGCCCGCGACACCCGGTAGAACAAGGGCGACACCAGCGCGCCCGTCACCACCATCGCCTGCGTGATCCCGTTGCCCAGCAACGCGGTCACCGCGACCGCGAACAACAGGAACGGCAGCGCGACGAGCGTGTCGGCCAAACGCAGCGTGGCCCATTCGAAGGCGCGCCCGAGGTAGACCGACAAGATGCCGGGCACGGTGCCCGCCACCAGCGCCACCGAGGCGACCTCCAGCGAGGCGAGCACGCTGACCCGCGAGCCGGCCAGCAGCCGGCTGAACACGTCGCGCCCGAGGTTGTCGGTGCCCAGCCAGTGGCCCGCGGACGGGCCGGCCAGCGTGGTGCCGCTCGCGGCCAGCGGGTCCTGCGGCGCGAGCAGCGGGCCGAGGATCGCGAGCAGCGCGACCACGACGAGGATCGTCAGCGCGATGCGCCCCGTGCGGAGCGCGAGGATCCGTCCCAGCACGTCACACCCCCCGCTGCGAGGCCGGCGTCACGCGCCCGAGGACGACGTTGACCAGCAGGTTGAAGGTCACGACCAGTGCGATCGACACCACGAGCACGCCCTGCACCGCGGGCACGTCTCCGCTCTGGGCCGAGTCGTTGGCGAAGCGGCCGAAGCCCTGCAGCCCGAAGATCCACTCGGTGACCACCGACGCGCCGACGAGCGCGGGGAACTTGAGCCCGAGCGTGGCCAGCGCCGGCCCGATCCCGTTGCGCAGCACGTGCCCGAAGAAGACCCGCCGGGGCGAGAGGCCGCGCACGACCGCGCCGATGACGTAGTTCTCCTCGTACGCGCTGACGAGGCCGGTGCGCAGCTGGCGCGCGACGTCGGCCATGACGTCGAAGCTGAGCGCGAGCGCGGGCAGGGTGATGTGCACGAGCCACGGGCCGACACCGTCGGTGACGGGCGCGTACCCGGCCGACGGGAACAGCCCCAGCCCGACCGCGAACACCGCCACCAGCACGATGCCGACCACGAACGCCGGCAGCACGGACACCGTCGTGACGAACCCCGTCACCGCGCGGTCGGCCCAGGTGCCCCGGCGCAACGCGGCCAGCGTGCCGAGCGCGAACCCGGCCACCACGCCGACCACCAGCCCGAACACCGCCACCGACAGGCTCACGCCGAGGCCGAGGCCGATCAGCGTCGAGATGTCGGCGCCGTTGACCCAGCTCGTGCCGAGGTCGCCGTGCAGGACCGCGGTGAACCAATGCCAGTACTGCACCAGGAACGGCCGGTCGAGGCCCCACTGGCTCTCGATGTTGGCGATCGCCTGCGGGGTCGCGTCCTCGCCCAGCTGGATGCGGGCCGGGGACAGTCCGCTCAGCGCCCGCAGCGCGAACGTCACGAAGGTGGCCGCGAAGAACACCGGAACGAAGATCGCGACCGAGCGGGCCAGCGTGCCCGGCAGGCGGCGCAGCGCGGCCGGGAGGAGCAGCCGGGTCTCAGCGGCCACTGATGGTCACCCCCGTCCAGTCGAGGTGCGCCGGGTTCTTCGGCAGAGCGGAGATCGTCTTGCTCTTCGCGATCAGGTTCGGCGAGGAGTAGGTGAACACCAGCGCCCGGCTCGCCAGCCCGGCGCGGGTGGCCGCCTGCAGGACCTGGGCGTAGTCCGCTGCGTCCAACGGCGTGCGCCGGACCTTCGCCACGGCGTCCTCGAAGCCCACGGGCTCGTAGGGGCTGGAGAGGTTGAGCGGGCCGTGGGGTCCGAAGTGGGCAGTCAGCGTCTGCACCGCGGAATCGCGCCCGGTGGTGCTGTAGAGCGAAAGCGTGAGGTTCTTGGCGAAGAACGGTGTGGCCCAGTTCTTGTCGATCTTGATGTTCGTGGTGATGCCCACCGCGGCGAGCTGCGACTGCACGATCTCGGCGTCGGGCTGGGAGTCCGGCACGACGAGGTCGAGCTTGATGTCACCCGGTTTGTACCCGGCGCCGGCGAGCAGCTGCCTCGACTTGGCCGGGTCGTAGGGGTACTGGTCCTTCGACCGCGGATCGTAGGCGACGTAGCCCTCGGGGAAGGGCTGGTCGGTCGCCTCGCCGTAGCCGAAGGTGAGCTTGTCGACGAACTCCTTGCGGTTGACCGCGTACCGCACGGCATCGACCACTTGCGGGTTGTCGAACGGCGCCTTGTTCACGTTGAGGCTGATGTTGGCGGCGTTGAACCCGGGCTGCACGAACACGTCGAGACCGGCCTTTTTCGCGGCGTCCGCCTGGCTGGGGTCGATGTCGGCGAAGTTGTAGACCCCGGTCTGCAGCCCGGAAACGACCGTCGACGCGTCGGGCGCCGAGGTCAGTTCGACGTTGTCGATGTGGATGTTCGCGGCGTCCCAGTAGTCCGGGTTCTTCTTCAGCACGGCTTTCGTGCCGGGGACGACCTGCGTGACGGTGAACGGCCCGGCGCCGACCGGGTTCTGGTCGAGCTTCTTCGGGTCCTGCGCGGCCTTCGGGCTCGCGACCTGCAGCACGCGTTCGCCGAGCAGCTGCGGGATCTGGTAGTCGACCTGCGAGAGGTGGATGACGACGTCGAGGCCGTCGGCGGTGACGGACTCGATGGACGTGAGATCACCGAACAAAGCGGAGTTCTTCTGGTTCTTGGCCCGTTCGATCGCGGCCTTCACGGCAGCGGCGTCGAGCGGGGTGCCGTCGGAGAACTTCAGGCCCTGGCGCAGGTGGAAGGTGACCTGGTCGCCGGCCGCGTTGTACTCCCAGCTCTTCGCGAGGTCGGGCACCGCGTTGCCCTTCTCATCGGTGCGGGTGAGCGACGCGTAAACCAGCGCCAGCTCGCGGAACTGGGCGCCGCTGCCTCCGACCACCGGGTCCCAGTGCGTCGGGAAGTACGAGGAGGCCCAGCGCAGCGTGCCTCCGGCGGAGGCCGCGGCGCCGGCGCCGCACGCGGTGAGCCCACCACCGAGGACGGCCGCGAGGGCGAGGGTGAGTGCGGTGCCGCGCAGGCGGCGCGTGGTGCGTGGGGACATGGGGAATCTTCCTGTGCTCGGGGGACAACGCGTATTCCGGCGTCCACAGTGGACTGACCGGTTCTGGGCAGGGGAAAGGGACGCACCTCAGGGGCGCCGGGGAAAGCGCGAGTGCTCGCCTCAGCGAGGACAGATCGCGGTGCCGCAGCGGGCGTTGTCCAGCCAGCGACAGCAGGTGAGCAGCACGCTCGGCGCGTCGGCGGACCGGTTCATGACAGCGAGCATGACCCGTTGTGCCGCGCGCTGTCCAACGACGTTTCACGATGCGGATTCATCACGATTCGCGATGGTTCGCGAGGTAGGTTCCGACTCATGGAGCAGGTTCTGGACATCGTGCCGCTGCGCAGCTTCGTCGCGGTCGCCGACCGCGGCGGGTTCCAGCGCGCGGCCACGCACCTCCACCTCAGCCAGGCCGCGGTGAGCCAGCACGTGCGCCGGCTCGAAGCCGCCACCGGCCGGCAGCTCGTCGAACGCAGCGGCCGCCGGTCACGCTTCACCGCCGACGGCGACCTGCTGCTCGGCCACGCCCGCCGGATCCTCGGGGTGCACGACGAAGCGCTGCGCGCGTTCGACGTCGCGGACGACGAGACCGTGGTGATCGGGTCGACGGAACACGCCGCCGCCCAGCTCCTGCCCCGCCTGACGGCCGTGCTCGGCACCGCGCTGCCCGGCCACCGCGTGCGCTACCGCCTCGACCGCGGCACCGCCCTGCGCGACGCGCTCGGCACCGGGCGCATCGACCTCGCCCTCCTGCTGGGCGCCACCGACGACCCGCGCGCCGAACCCGTCGGCGAGCTCGACCTGACCTGGTACTGCGCACCCGGCTGGACCCGCCCTGACGGGCCCGTGCCGCTCGTCGCGTTCGACAACCCTTGTGCACTGCGGACTCGCGCGCTGGAAACCCTGTCCGCGTACGGGATCCCTGCTTCTATCGGTGCCGAAGCCAACCAGCTCGCCGGCGTCCACGCGGCCGCCGCGGCCGGCCAGGGCGTCGCCCTCCTCGCGACCCTCGGCACCACCCCCGAGGGCCTCGTCGAATGCGACGACCTCCCCCCGCCCGAACCGCTCCCCCTCGCCTGCTGGCGCCGCCACGGCCTCGACTCCGCCGTGTCCGGCCACGCCGTCGGCTCCCTGCGCCGCCTGCTCACCACCAACCACCCCCTCGCCCGAGGAGCCTGAATGTCCGTCCTGCACGTCCCCGCCGGCTCCGGCGACGGCAAGTTCGTCCGCACCCCCAGCGGCGCCCTCGTGCCCGCCGAGATCGACCCGTTCCACCGCGCGCTGAGGCACGTCGCCCCCAGCGGCCTCCTCGGCCGGACCACACAAACCCCGGGCATGAAACGCCTCGAAGCCATCAGCGGCAAGACGGTGGGCGCGCAGTCGCTGTGGATGGGCCAGACGCACGTTCCCGCGTCCACCGCGTCGGCCAACCATCACCACGGCGCGTCGGAGACCGCCATTTACATCGTGTCGGGAAATCCGACGTTCGTGTTCCTGGATGTCGACGGGGACGAGCCCGTGGAACGGCCCATCGAGACCGGGCCGGGTGACTACGTCTTCGTGCCGCCGTTTGTGCCGCATCGGGAGGAGAACCCGGATCCCGAGAACGAAGCCGTCGTGGTGATCGCCCGGACGACCCAGGAGGCGATCGTGGTGAACCTGGATGAGCTCGACTGGTCACAGGTCCGCGTCGGAGAACCACACTGACAGCGCGAAGAGTTCAGTCTCCATCCGCGCCCGCGAGCCGCGACTCGAGGCGACGGCGCAGCGTGCCGAGGTGCCCCCTCAACCGGTCCGGGGTCCTTCTGCTCGGCTCCAGCATCCTCACGCTCGCCACGGACGACACGCGGGCCCCGTGTTGGAGATCATCGTGGCGGTCGCGAGGGCGGCGCTGATCAGCTTCGCGGTGGCAGGTCTGGTGAAGCCGCAGCTCAGGGGCCGCTGACGAAGAAGTACTGACCACCGCCAAGAAGCCGTCGGCACACCACGTTTCACCGGCTTCCCGTCAAGCAGCCAGCTCCCCCCGTGCGCCGAGGAGTGCCAGGCAGTTGGCCCACATCGCGTCCAGGCGCCGGAGGTCGTTGTAGAGCTTGACGAACATGATCTGCCCCTCCAGCTGCGCGACGATCGACCGCGCGGCCTCCCGGGTGTCTGCGACGTGCGCGTCACCGTGTTGTTGCGCCTCGGCGACGACCTTGTGGACCAGATCCACCTGCGCCTCGAAGATCTCCTGCAGCCGCAGGCGAATCGCTTCGGTCTGGTTGCTCAGCTCCAACGTGAGATTGCCGAAGAGACAACCCGAGACTGTGCCGCAGCTGCGCTGGCCGGCCTGCAGGGTGTTCCCCGTCGCTTCGAAGAGGCGGTGCAGCCGGTCGAGCGGACCGTCCTTGGTCACCAGGATCTCCGACCAGACCGCGAGCTGCCCGGCCCACTGCTGCTCGACAACGGCGAGCGCGAGGGCCTCTTTGGACTCGAAGAAGTAGTAGAAACTGCCTTTCACCACACCCGCGGCCTTGCACACGTCGGCGACTCCCATTCCCGCGTAGCCGCGCGATTCGAGCAGCGCCTGAGCGGAAGCCAGGATCTTCTCCCTGGCATCACTGGTCCGTCCCATGAGAAAAGCCTACGCCGCCAAGACTTCCCGAGCCAGGAAACCGTTCCGCGGGCCACGAATTCGCCGTGGGAGCCTGCGCCTAGGTGGTGAGTGGTTTTACCTCCTGGCGATGAAGCCGCCGTCGGGGTATTCCTGAAGGTGGACAACCGGTCTACTACTTGAGCGAATCTGCCGAGGTCAAGATGGACTACCAAGCGGTCATCACCCGGGTTCTCGACGCCTGGAAGGACGGCGTCGACTCGCACCGGCCCGATCGAGTCGCGAGCTGCTTCACCGAAGACGCCCTGTTCCAGGGTGCGCACCCTGGCTATTCCCTCGGCCGGAAAGGTGTCGAGGAGTACTACGCGGAACAGCCCGTCGGATTGACGGTTCGTTATGAGATCAGGGAAATCCGGCCCCTCACCCAGGACGTGCTTTCCGCCTACGTCGATCCGGTGTTCACCCGCCCGGACGGCACGGAGCTTCGATTTCACCTGACCGTGATTCTGCTCCAGCAGGCCGAAGGCGACTGGTTGATCAGCCACTACCACGTGTCCAAGATCGTGGAATGACCGTCGCGATCTCCGTCTGACATCCAGCGGCCCCGGCGTCGAAAGACACCGGGGCCGCTGAGGCGTCTCGGAAATACATCTGATTCCGCGGCCCACAGTCCGGTTCCTCGGATCAGTCCCCCGTGGATTCGATCCGAAGTGGACGGCGCCGCCCCGGGGCCGCGGACGGTGGGTGTCCGTGGCCCCGGGGTGGCGGGGTGTGTCAGTGGCCGGCGCTCTGGCCGCCGTTGACGTTGAGGATCTCGCCGGTGACGAACGTGGCGTTTTCCAGGTACAGCACGCCTTCGACGATGTCACTGACCTCGCCCATGCGGCCCAGCGGGTGCAGGCCGGCGCGCTCGGCGTAGGTCTCGGGCGGGTTCAGCGCGGTCTTGTGGATCCCCGGGGCGACCGCGTTGACGCGGATCCCGCGCCCGGCGTATTCCACGGCCAGCGACTTCGTCGCCGCCTGCAGGCCGCCCTTCGTCAGCATCGACACCGACGCCGGCACAATCGACACCGGGTGGTCCACGAAACTGGTCGTGATCTGCACGATGTGCCCGCTACCCTGTTCGAGCATGTGCGGAAGCACCTTGCTGGTGATATTGAACCAGCCGGCCAAGTTCACCGACACGACCCACTGGAAATCCTCAGCGGTGAACTCGGTGAACGGCTTCGCCGCGAACACGCCCGCGTTGTTGATCAAGGTGTCGATCCGGCCGAACCGCTCGATCGCCGCGGCCACCACCCGGTCCGACGTCGCCGGGTCGGTGATGTCACCCGCCACCGGCACCACGCCGGCGTCACCGGACTCCTCGACCGAGCGCGCCGTGGCGACCACCGCGTAACCCAGCTTGCGGTACCCCTCCACGATCCCCGCGCCGAACCCCTGCGACGCGCCGGTGACCACGGCCACCTTCTGCCCGCTGTTGCTGCTCATCGTTTCCGTCCTCACGTAGTAGACCGGTTGTCTACAACCAGGACTACGCCGCCTGGGCAGGCGCTGCTAGAAGACAAAACCACCCACCACCAAGACGGAAACTCCCACCGCAGAAGGAGCGCAGCAGCCGGCCGGCGACCCGGACCCAGTCCGGGTGGCCGGCCCGTGTGGACGGTCGTTACTCCTTGCCCTTCGCCGCGGAGGCCGCCGACGTCACCTGCTCGGCGCTTTCGCCATCGACCGTCTCCTTTGTGACCTTCGCGGCGTGCAGCAGGGCCTTGTCGACCTCGATGACCCAGCGTTCCTCGAACAGCGCGACGATGCCCGAGCTGTCCGGTGGCAGCGTGTCCTCCACCTCGGCCTTGATCTCCTTCTTCTCCGCGTGCGACAGCAGCCCGCCGACGCCACCGCCGAGCCCGGCGCCCACGAGCGCACCGGCGAGCAGGGACGGCGGGAAGATCAGGCCGACGACCGCCCCGCCGACGGCGCCCCACGTGGCGCCCTTGCGGGTGGTGTGGAAGTCGTCGTCGACGTGGATCTTGCCGTCGCCGCGGCGGCTGACGAGGATCAGGCCCTTGACCTTGATCACGTCCTCGTGGGCCAGCTGTTTGATCGCGGCCCAGTCACCGCGGGCCGCGTCGGGGTCCGAATAGGCGGCGATGTACAGGTCGACGGGCGCGTCCTTGTTCGAGGCCATGGCCGGTCTCCTCCCGAGCGTCTCGGCGCGAGCATGCCGTCCCCCGGCGGCCCGGCACCTCACCCGCGCCGGGTGGGGTCAGGAGGGCGCCGGCGAAACCGGTTTCGCCTCCCGTTCTTCGGCGGCGTAGGCCTCGGCTTCGGCGTTCGCGCGGTAGTCGGCGGTCTCGCGTTGCAGCCGCCGGCGCACCGCGGGCTGCTGCGCCAGCGCGATCGCGAAGACGGTCAGCAGCACCCAGATCGCGACGCAGCTCAGCACGATCGCGATCGCCGGCAGCACGACCGCGCCCAGCCGCTCCGTCAGCGCCCGCGCGGCGAGCACGCGCCAGAGCAGCATGAAGTTGACGAGGTACCCGACCGCGGACGCCACGCCGAGCGCGATCAGGAACTGCTTGAGAGTGCCCGTTTTGCGCCGCTTCAACAGAGGTTCGTCGCGGTTCGGCAGCACGATCGAGAGCACATTGCCCACGCCGAGCCACAGCAGGATGAAACACACCACCAGCGTGCACGCGCGTGCGAACGCCCCGAACTCCCCGGCGCGCCAGGCCAGCAGGGCGCTGAGTGCGAAGCCGACCGGCGCGACGATGCACACGAGCGCCAGATTCTTGATCACCAGCAAGTGCCACAGGCGCGACCCGGTGTCCAGCGCCGCCCGCACGCGCATGGCGTCGAAGCTCATCGCGTTGACGCAGACGGCACCGCCCATCACGTACGAGATCGTCCACAACCCCAGGTACGGCAGCCATTTCTGGTCCTGGTCCCACCGGAACAGCCGCAGGTACCCCAGGTACAGCAGGCCCAGGCCGAACGCGACCCCCAGCGCCTTGACGGATTTGCGCGGCTTGCGGGTGAGCACGTACCGGATCTCCCCGGCGAGCCCGTGCGCGAGCGCCGGGCCGTGGCGGCTCACGGCGTTGCTGCCGTGCAACGGCACGTGCCCGTCGGCGGCCACCGCACCCGGCTCGTCCTCCCCCGCCCGGATGCGCGCCAGCCGCGCCTCCAGCACGGCCCGCGCCGCGTCGGTCAACGCCATCCGCGCGATCGCGACGGCGGCCACCCCGTCGCGCTCAGCCTGCGCCGCGTCTTCGTGTGTCACAGTCTCGTGTGTCACGGTCGGGTGCGCCACGGCCTCCGCGCGGTCTTCCTGCGGCTCGGCGTCGACGTGGGTCTGCCGCAGCCGCGCCCATTCCGGCGACAGCCGGGCGGGATCGACGTCGCGGTGCATCTCCCGCCGCTGCTCTTCCGAGGCCGCGCGCGCCTTGCCGATCATGCGGCGCACGTCGTCCTCGTCCTTCCACTTCGCGGCCATCGCGTTCTTCTCGGCCGCCGCCGCGCGCTGGACCAGCTCCACGAGATCGTCGACCGCTGCCATACCCCAATCGTAGGAGCGGCGAACAGGGCAGTACAGAGGCGCTTTTCCAGCCGTACACTGGACCGATCGCGGAGGTGGGACGATGAGCGCACAGGAACAGCAGGCACTGGATTCCCTTTACGAGATCGACAATGTCCTCACGATCGACATCGTGATGCCCCAAGCCGACTGGGACGCCGTGCGCACCGAAGAGCCGGCCGGCGGCCGCTGCAACTTCGACTGGACCGGCGGCAGCCGATTCACCTGGCGAAAGGCCACCTCGGTCGAAATTTCCGGCACGAAATTCCCCGCCCGGACGTCATTTCCCGACGTCGGCATCAAGAAGAAGTCGTTCTGCGGTTCGTTCAGCAACGACAAACCGTGTCTGCACATCGACATCGGGAAGTTCCGCGACGCCAACAAGCCCTTGATCACCGCCCTCATCGGGTCCCGGTACCTGACGCTCAACAACTCCGTGCAGGATTCCGCTTTCGTGCGGCAGCCGCTCGACTACAAGCTGTTCGAGCTCGCCGGGCTGCCGCATTCCCGCTGCAATTTCGCGCGCGTCCGCGTGAACGGCACCCTCGTCGGCCAGGGAACCGGCGCCCTCGGCCCCGGCGTCTTCGTGAACGCCGAACCGATCATGCCCCGCTACATCGAGCGCAATTTCGGGAACATGAAAGGGAATCTCTACGAGCTGGAACACAAGGACGACTTCACCGACGCGCGGTTCGACTTCATCGGCGTGGAGGACCTTTCGGAGTTCGACAACAAAGCCGACCTGCGCCTGGCCATCGACCACCTCGCCGCCCACGGGCTGAGCGGGGCCGCCGAGGTGTTCGACCTCGACCAGTTCGTCAAGCTCTACGCGATGGAGTTCTTCCTCAAGCACTGGGACGGCTACACGGGCAACACGAACAACACCTACGCCTACAACGACGTCGAGGCCGTCGCCGCACCCGGTCTGGGCAACGTGAAGTTCAAGCTCATCCCGTGGGGCGTCGACCAGACCTTCCAGCCCACGCGGCACTTCACGGTGCGCACCAGCGGGCTGCTGGCCAAGCTCGTCCACAACGACGCCGGCCGCCGCGCCCAGCTGATGGACCAGATCCGCACCTACCGCGACACGGTCTTCGGCCGCAAAACCCAGCAGGAAGTGCTGACCCCGCTCCTCGAACGCATGGGCGTCGTCCTGACGAGCCTGGGCGTGCCCGACATGCCGGCCCAGCTCATCTCCGTCCGCAAGCAACTGCGCCTCGCCACCTCCGCCGGCTACCTCTGCGCGGGCCTGCCCGGCCCCGACGGCGCCTACGTCCGCGAAGACTCGACCAACGAGTGCCTCCACGCGAGCACCGAACCCGTCCCCGCCGCGCCCGGCGCGCCACCGAACTTCGAGGTCGTCCACCGCCCCCGCCCGGCCGACGTCGAAGACGCCGACCTGTGGTCCTTCGGCCCCCTCGGCGCCGGCACCTCGCCGGCCGCCAAAGCCACCGGCCGCCTCCTCCACGCGAGCGCCACGACCACACCCCTGGGCCACCAGCTGCTCTACACGTGCGCCGCCGACAACTCCAACCACGCCGACGAGTTCACCCTCACCCCGATCGACCCGGTCGCCAACCCGACCAGCTTCAGCGGCTTCTTCACGCTCACCAGCGTCCGCACCGGCCAGGGCGTGACCTTCGGCGCCGATCCGACGCCGGGCGGGAGTCCGAGGGTGTACCAGGATCCGGCACTGTCGAGGTTGTACTTCACCTGAGCGGGGCTTCACGACTGACCAGCCCTCAGACATTTGGTGCGCGCGTGGCTCATCACCCGCTGGCGGCATCCACCACAACACGTAAGCCGGCTGTTGACCGGCCGCGCGGGTTGCCCGCAGTTTGCCCGAATGGCGTTGTCGTAGCCGACCAAAGTGTTGGCCGCACCGTCCATGTGATGGTGAGCCATTTTCTGGCGAGATCGTTCCATGCCCGGGGGGTGCCCAGCTACCGGAGGTGCCTGCGCCGTTCGTCAGCATCATCATGGAAGCGGACTGGGCGCGTCGATCGCCATGACGCCGCATGGCACGAGCATCCCGATGGGGCTGGTCCTGGCGCCCGCGGGCAAGGCCGTCGCCCAGAACAACGGGCTCGCCGGCGGTCACCCGGGGCAACAGCGGGCTGGACCTCGTTTCGCGGCAGAGCCCCGTCGCCTCGCTCCTCGCTTCCGGCCCGATATCATCCACAATGGACGAACTCGGGTCTTCCTTGGAGCCCGGGCAGAACTGGCTGTGGCCCGCGACCTGCGCGAAGCCAAGATCACGCCGGATGCGGCAGAATCCGTCTACGGGATCGTCCTGGCCGGCGGCACGGTGGACGAAGCCGCGACGACCGCCGAACGCGCTCGGCGGCGCGACACCCGGCGCGACCGCTCCCAGGCGCCGGCCTCGCTCGGCAAGACCGACCTGACCAGCGCGCGCCGCCTCGACGACAACCTCGTCGAGCCTGTCGACGGCGGCCTGGCCTGCGGCCACTGCGGCGACCGCCTCAGCACCGCCGCCGGCGACCCGGCGGTCGCGGTCCACGAAGGACCACCGTCGGACGCCGGGCCGCAGATCATCGCGGACGCCGCCGACTACGTCGACGCCCGCGTGGTGTTCCGCCAGTACTGCTGCCTGTCGTGCTGGACGGCCCTGTACTCGGGCGTCGTCCCGGCGGACCACCCGCACACGCTGACGGCACTCGGTCACCGGACCGCGACACCGGCCGGCTGAGTTCCGCGGTCAGCGTCAGCGAAGAAGCCCAGGCCCCTCGGCCTGGGCTTCTTGCTTGCCGCCGGACTCGAACCAGGAGCCCTCCTGCTGTTCATGCCGGGTTCACGACCACGGCCGGACGGGGTCACCACCGGCCGCAAGAGTGGGCGGGGTCTGTTCCGGTAAGAAAGGACCCGCCCATGAGACTGCGCAGATCGCTGGTGGCGCTGACGCTGACCGCCGCTGCCACGACGGCGCTGCCGACGTCGGCGTTCGCGGACACGGCCCTCGACGTGACCGGCAGCGAACAGGTCGCTCCCGGCGTTCGCCTCGAGACCTTCACGACCGCTTCGGCGAGTGCCGCGACCATCCAGGGTGAGCTGCTGACCGTCGACCTGCGCAACCCGCGCGTCTCGGTGGACCTGCTGCACCCGCAGTCGGTGGCGCAGGCCGCGACGGTGTCGCAGATGGCGAACGCCCAGGGAGCGGTGGCCGGCGTCAACGGCGACTTCTTCAACAACACCGAGGCCCAGCACCCCGGCGTCGCCTTCACCGACTCCTCCGACGGCCCCGAGATCGCCGATCGGCGCGTCCTCAAGGCCGCCGTCCCGAACGGGCAGCGGTTCGGGCCCGGGATGCCGCCCGGAGTCACGACGGAGGCTGTGCTCGGCGTCGGCGTCGACCGGGTGGCGCGCCTGGGCTCGGCGCACCTGGAGGGCAGCGTCCGTATCAAGTCGGCCACGTACTCGCTCGGCGGGCTGAACCAGTACGCGATCCCCGTCGGCGGCATCGGCGCCTACACCAGCGCGTGGGGCGCGACCTCCCGCGCCCGCTCGGTCTGCGGCACCGACACCAACCGGGGCGCCGCGTGCAGCACGGACACCACCGAGGTGACGCTCGATCACGACCGGGTCGTCTCGGTCGGCGACACCGCCGGCGCCGGCGCCATCGCGCGGGACGAGACGGTGCTGGTCGGGCGCGAAGCCGGCGCGAACGCGCTGCGGACACTCAAGGTCGGCCAGCACGTCAACGTGCATTACACCCTGTCGACCGGGCGCGGCATCCCGTTCAGCTTCGCGATCGGCGGCTTCCCGATCCTCCGCGACGGCACCGTGGTCCCCGGCCAGGACGCCAAGACCGCCGCGGTCCGCACCGGCGCGGGCTTCAGCGCCGACGGCCACACGCTGTTCCTCGTCGCGGTGCAGGCGAAACCCGGCACCAGCGGCGGCATGACCACCCCCGAGGTCGCCCAGCTCCTGCAGCAAACCGGCGCCGCCAACGCCGTGAACCTCGACGGCGGCGGCTCGACCTCACTCGTGGCTCGCGACCTTGGCGCTCACACCGTGACGGTGCGCAACCACCCGACCGACGCCGCGGGCGAGCGCTCGGTCGCCAACGGGATCGGGGTCTTCGTCCGCTGAGGACCGTCAGGACGTGGCCGGCCCCGTCCTGACGTCGTCGCCGTGGAAGCCGGCTCCTCCGCCTTCCACGGCGACGAGCTGCACACGCTTCGCCGATCTGTGGGTTCTCGAGCTGCGCTCGTCACACGGGGCGAGGATTGTGACGATGGGCACAGCCACCGATGTCGGAACCACGGCACCGGCTCCGTCCCAGGGACACGAGCGGCCACGAGGGCCGCGCGACACGGGAGGCAACCATGACGATCCGCCGATTCGACCACACCGGCTTCGTGGTCGAGGACCTCGCGGCCGCCGTCGCGTTCTTCGTCGAACTGGGGATGGAGCTGGAGGGCGAGACCAAGGTCGAGGGCGAATGGGTGAACCAGCTCGTCGGGCTGGACGACGTCCGGGCGGACCTCGCCTTCCTGCGGGCCCCGGACGGCCACGGCCGGATCGAGCTGTCGGCGTTCCGCTCGCCGGTGTCGACCGCCCCCGCGCCGAGCGCGCCGGTGAACGTCCCGGGCATCCCTCGCCTCACCTTCGTCATCGACTCCGTCGACGACACCCTCGAACGCCTGCGCGCCCACGGGGCCGAGCTCGTGGGCGAGGTCGCGCGGTACGAGGACTACTGCCGGTACTGCTACGTCCGCGGCCCTGCGGGCGTGATCATCGGGCTGGTCGAGGAGCTCGGCTGAGGCACCACGATTCCGCGAGCGCAAGCCGGTGTCGCCGCTGACGCTGCCGGGGGTGTTGCCGGATACGTTGCACAGCCCGAAACCATGGGGCGAGAACGCATCCCTCTCCCTCGCGCGGCTCAGCGCGCACCGAGCAGCGCCGCGATCCTCGGCGCCTCAGCGGTCTTGAACCGCACCTCGACGTGACCGGAGCGATCGGCGTGAAAGGTGGCGGGTTCGTACCCCCACACCAGCCGCCGTTCCTCCGTCCGGACCGTGACGCCGAAGGGCCGGCCCTCGCGCAGCGGCACGTCGATGTGCTTGCCCGTCTGCTCACCGCTGGTGAGCCACACCAACAACCGCCGCCGCGTCACCGCGAGGGCGCCCGCCGCGGCGTCGACGGCGCCGAACCGCCACACCCCCGGCGCGCGATAGCCGCGATAACGCACCGATCCGGTGAGCCCCTCCGCCAGGCACACGACGCCCTCACCCCGCAGCTCCGCACGCATCGGCTCGGGCAGCCGGCCCGATCCCAGCACGGCGCGCGCGAAGAAGTTCACGCTCTCACCCTAAGCGCGCCCCCCGCGCCCGCGAGGGCACTTTCACCGCCCCGCGCGCGCCCTCATTGCGCATTCCGGCCGGTGGGTACGCGCAGCGGCTGGGCCGGCCCGTCCGGGGTCCTCGAACTGTGTTACGTGCCGGCCGACAAATAAGGCCGGTCACGGCGGGGGTCTCGGCGAACCTACACTTCTTTGCCCTTTTCCCGCGAAGCCTGCACGCGCGCGATCCGCTGGGAAGTCCGGCGAAGGTGCTTGGCCATGATCTCGCGCGCCTTTTCCGCGTCCCGCGCGGCGATGGCCTCCACGAACTCGCGGTGTTCGCTGGTGCCCCGGTGGCCCATTAGCGGCGCGGCCACCTGGGCCTCGCGCAGGGACATCAGCAGCGGACCGTGGAACGAGTGCACCAGCATTTCGATGGCGGCGTTGTGGGTGCACTGCGCCACGCGGACGTGAAACGCGGCCGACATCTCCATGCTGTACTCGCCGCGTTTCAGAGCGGCTTGGTGCTCGCGGGTCAACTCGCGTAGGTCCTCGACGTCCTTTTCGGTCGCCCGCTCGATCACCGCGTCGATGATGCCGAGCTCCACTACCTGCCGGGCCTCGATGACTTCCGGCGCTGTCATCGGCGAGAGGTTCACGAGGTCGGCGAGGTTCGCACTGAGCTTCGTCGACGAGGGCGTCGTGACGAACGCGCCGCCGCGCGCGCCGACCCGGATCGCGACCAGGCCGGCGGCTTCCAGTACGCGTAGCGCCTCGCGGACGGTGACCCGGCTGACGCCCATCTGCTCGCACAGGGCGCGCTCGCTCGGCAGGCGATCGCCGGGACGCAGTTTGTCGGCGCGGATGAGCGAGCGGATCTGCTCGACGATGACTTCCGACATCCGGCTCGACGACACGACGTCGAACAGTCCGCTGTCCGCCCGCGGAGCAGCCGCGGATCCACCCCGCCCTGCTGGTTCCATGCGCCGATCCTCTCACAGGAACACCGAAACCCCCGCTGTCGCGGCGCCCGACCAAGGGTTGACCCGCCGCTGGAGGGCGCCTTATGGTCATATCGTCGTTCGGACTAACCAATAGACCAGACCTTCGGAACAAACAGGAGGCGCCGTGAGGGAGTCCGTCGCGCTCGCCTGCCGGGTGCTCGCCGCGACCGGCCTCGTCGAGCACGTGCTCGGCCACATCAGCGTCCGCACGTCGCCGGACGAGCTGCTGGTGCGCTGCCGTGGCCCGGAGGAAGCCGGCCTCCGCTACACGACGGCGGAGGACATCCGGCCGGTGCCGCTGCACGGCACGCCCGAAACCGGCGAGTGGAGCGTGCCCAACGAGCTCCCGATCCACACCGAGGTGCTGCGGCGCCACCCCGAGGCGACGGCCGTGGTCCACGCGCACCCACCCGCCGTGGTCACCATGGCGCTCGCCGGGCTGCCGTGGCTGCCGCTGTTCGGCGCCTACGACATCCCCGCCGCGCGGCTGGCCGCAGACGGCATCCCCGTGTGGCCGCGCTCGGTGCTGGTGAACGACCACGACCTCGCCGGGCAGATGGCCGACGCGCTCGGCGACCGGCCGGTCCTGGTCCTCAGTGGACACGGGCTGGTCAGCGTCGCCGGCGGCGACCCCGAGACCGCGGTGGCCCAGGCCGTGTTGCAGGCCATCGCCGTCGACACGCTCGCCCGGCACACCCTCGCCGTCGCCCACGCCGGCGGGAAACCGGTGGCGATCCCCGACGAGGACCTCGCGCTCCTGCCCGATCTGGGCGGGGCGTTCAACGTCACGACCCTGTGGCGGCACGTGGTGCGGCGCACCGAGAACCCCTGAAGTCCCCCGCGAGTACGACAAGGAGAGCAGCAGTGCGTGACGAGTACCTGAAGGGCGTCCTGGCCAGCGAGAAGAAGAACCTCGATTCCTCGGAGATCGCGGCCCGCGACGAGTTCAACCGGCAGCACCCGCCGAACAAGGGCCTGGTCGTGGAGGACGACCTGAGGAAGATGGAGCTGCCGGCCCGGCCGTGGCGCAACAACCGAGGCCACTACTTCGACCTCGCCGACTACGAGGTGCTGAGCGCGCACATCTCGGAGCTCAAGCCGGGCAACAACTCCGTGCGCCACCGCCACACCACCGAGGCCTACCTCTACGTGGTCAAGGGACACGGTTTCTCGCTCGTCAACTACGACGACGAGCCGATCGAGGTCGTCGAATGGCAGGAGGGCACGCTGTTCGCGCCGCCTCGGTGGGCGTGGCACCAGCACTTCAACCTCGACGGCAATGACACCGCGCGCTACCTCGCGATCCAGGACACGGGACTGCTGCGCACGATGCGCCTGCACAACATTGAGCGCCACGGCGTGCAGCTCTCCCCCGACGAGGGCAAGCAGCTCCTCGACGCGGCCGTCGAGGCCGGCACCACGCACGGCGCCCGCAAGTAAGCGATTCCCTCGGCCGTGCTCCCGCACCCGAGGCGGGAGCACGGCCGAGCCACGAACCCATCCGACCTGTGAGGAGTGCCCGTGCCCGAAGGAACACCCGTGTCCGAATGGCTGGACCCGACCGTCGCGACGTCGTGGCTGGAACAGGACAGCCTCGTCGGATTCCTCGTGCTGCCCCGGCGAATCGCCGCCACGCTGGTGGCGGGCGACCGGCCGCGGACGAAACTGGTGGCCGACATCGGCAGCGGCCCCGGTGACTTCCTGGAGGTCCTGCTCGATCTCTTCCCCGGCGCGCACGGCATCTGGACCGACGTCTCCACCGTGATGGAAGACGCCGCCCGCGCGCGACTCGCCCGCTTCTCCGACCGCGTTTCCTACCAGCTCACCGACATGACGGACCTCGCGGAACTGCCCGGTGACCTCGACGTGGTGATGACCTCGCGGGCCAGCCACCACCTGAACCCGGCGCAGCTGGCGCGGTTCTACACCGAAGCGGCCGAGCACCTGGCGCCCGGCGGCTGGCTGCTGAACCTCGACCACATCGGGCCCGGGCCGGTGTGGGACGCGCGG
This sequence comes from Amycolatopsis sp. DSM 110486, assembly GCF_019468465.1. Taxonomy (NCBI): domain Bacteria; kingdom Bacillati; phylum Actinomycetota; class Actinomycetes; order Pseudonocardiales; family Pseudonocardiaceae; genus Amycolatopsis; species Amycolatopsis sp. DSM 110486. The sequence goes on from NZ_CP080519.1 coordinate 453,695, forward strand.
CTGCGCGCAGCCCGCAAGCAGCTCATCCCGCCTTCCGACAAGGCCGGTGCCCACAAGCACAACGACGCGCTGCCCTCGGTGAACGACCACCTCGAAGGGCTCGCGAAGGCCGGGTTCGGCGACGTCGAGATGCCCTGGCGCGGCCTGTACACCTGCCTGCTGGCGGCTCGTCGTGACGGTTGACGGATCCCACCGGCTCGCCCGCGTCCGCGTCGCGCTCAGCGGCCGCGAATGGGCGTCGCTGGGCGGCATGGCCACTGTCGTCCTGCTGCTGAACCTCGTCGGCTGGGGGGTGCTCGGCCTCGTGGTGGCCCCGGAGCACCACGCGCTGGCCGGCGGCGGGTTCTTCGGCGTCGGGCTCGGCGTCACGGCGTTCACGCTGGGCCTGCGCCACGCGTTCGACGCCGACCACATCGCCGCCATCGACAACACCACCCGCAAGCTGATGGCCGAGGGGGGCCGGCCGCTGTCGGTCGGGTTCTGGTTCTCGCTCGGTCATTCGACCGTCGTGTTCGGACTGTGCCTGCTGCTCTCGATCGGTGTGCGCGCGCTCGCCGGATCGGTCACGGACGACTCGTCGGCGCTGCACCGGGTGACGGGCCTGATCGGCACGTCGGTATCGGGGGTGTTCCTCTATATCATCGGGATCGTCAACCTGGTCGTGCTGTTCGGCATTCTGCGAGTGTTCCGCGAGATGCGCCACGGCCGGTTCAGCGAAGCCGAGCTCGAGGAGCACCTCGCGCGGCGCGGCGTGCTGAACCGGCTGCTGTCCGGCCTGACGAAGGCGGTCCGCAAGCCCTGGCACATCTACCCGGTGGGTGTCCTCTTCGGACTCGGGTTCGACACCGCCACCGAGGTGGGCCTGCTCGTGCTGGCGGCGGGCGCGGCCACTTTCGCCCTGCCCTGGTACGCCATCCTCGTGCTGCCGGTGCTGTTCGCGGCGGGGATGACGCTGTTCGACACCGCCGACGGCTGCTTCATGAACTTCGCCTACGGGTGGGCGTTCGCGAAGCCGGTGCGCAAGGTCTTCTACAACCTCACCGTGACCGCGCTTTCGGTGGCTGTCGCGCTCGTCATCGGGACGATCGAGCTGCTGTCGATCCTCGCCGACCGGCTCGGGATCGTCTCGGGCCCGCTGGCCGCGATCGCCGACCTCGACCTGAACAACGTCGGCTTCGCGATCGCCGGGTTGTTCGTCGCGACCTGGCTCGTCGCCGTGCTCGTCTGGCGGGTCGGCCGGATCGAGGAGAAGTGGTCGGCCCACCTCTCCGTCGACCCCGACCGTTAGGCGGGCGGCCCGCCGAACAGCTCCGCCACGCCCGCGACGGTGATGCCCTCCATCACCTCGCGCGCGGTGTGCGCCACCGGCAGGTCCTGGCCCACGCCGTCGGCCATGCGGAACGCATTGGCCAGATCCTTGCGGTACCAGGTGAAGCGCATCAGTTCGAGCTGCGCGAGCGTGGCGCTCGCGGCCACTCCGTCGAGCAAGGCCCGGCGCAGCTTCGCCGGCTCGACGCCGAGGCTGCGACCGAGCCGCATCGCCTCGACGATCGCCGTGATCTGGCCCCAGTGACACAGGTTGTTCACCGTCTTGCCGACCTGGCCGGAGCCGAGCGGACCGAGGTGGTGCACCGCTTTCGTCCACGGCTGCAGCGCCGGGCGCACCCGGTCCAGCACAGCTTCTTCCCCGCCGACCAGCAGGACGATCTCGCCGTTCTCCGCTCCGCGGACACCGCCGGTGAGCGCCGCGTCCAGGACGGCCACTCCGGCGCCTTCGGCCTCGGCCTCGACGCGGTGCGAGGTCTCGGGCGTCACCGAACTGCAGATCAGCAACGCGGAGCCAGGCTTCGCCGTGGTCAGCACGGCCGCCGACACCTCGAGCACGTCCTCATCAGACGGAACGATCACGAGCACCACGTCGCAACCGCCGAGCCCGGCCGCGGACCCGGCCGCCCTCGCGCCCGCGCCGACCAGTTCGTCCACTGTGGAGCGATTGCGGTCGAATACAACCGTGTCCCAGCCGGCGCCGGCGAGGTGCCGCGCGATCGGCGCGCCCATCGCACCCAGCCCGGCCACGCCAACGCTTCCGTGATCCGACATCAGTACCTTCCTCCCCGCCGACGGGGCCGCACCCCGCGGCAGTCGAAGCGAAAGGGGCCTGCCTCGCGATGAATCCACGAGACAGGCCCCTTCTTCACGGACGCCTCAGACGGCGCTGGCGGCTTCGGCCAGTTCGCCGGTGTACTCCGGAGCGTTTTCGAAGTAGTGCACCTTGTCGTAGCCGATGTGCTTGAACATGCGGTTCTGCGCGGACAGCAAGCGCAACGGAGTGCCGTCTGCGGCGTAGTGCACGGCGATCGTGTTCTGCGGAACGTAGAGCGTGTCGCCCTTCGTGATCTCGTGCCGGGTCGGCGTCTTCGCGACTCGCGCGTAGTACTTCTCCGCGATCTCCTCCTGGACCTCCCAGTGCAGCGAATAGCCGGAGCCATCGAGCACATAGAGGACCTCGTCGGCCATCTTCCAGTGCTTGCCCGAGCGGCTGCCGGCCGGGATGTCGAGCTCGAAGACATCGACGGAGAACTGACGCAGGTCCGTCCGCTCGGGACTGTTGAGCACGCGGACGCGGCCCATCGGGGTCGTTTCCCAGACCGTGTCCTCCTGCCGCACGACCTTCTTGCGCTCCAGCACACCGTCGGTCCAGATCCGCGACCAGTCCTCGCGCTCACCGAACTCGTCCGGCCGCTCGATCGGACCGCCGCGGCCCTGCTGCAGCAGACCCAGGAACATCCACGTGCACTTGGCCTTCATCACCAGCGCGACGGCTTTTTCGTCGTAGGGGTTGTAGTGCCGGTGCACCGAGTCGGTGTGCACGAAGACCAGTTCCCCGGCCTTCCAGTCGTAACGCTGGTCGTCGTGGATCTCGTAGCCGGCACCTTCGAGGATGTAGAAGGACGCCTCGTTCTGGTGTCCGTGTCCCCGGTTGGAGCTGTGCGGCGGCAGTTCGACGAAATGCACCTGCAACGTCTGGGTCAGGAAGTCCTCGTCCCCCGGCCCGATTCGCCACCACGTGCGGGACTTCTCCGAGTCGCCGGAGTGGCCGACCTTCGCGTCGTCGACCACCACCGAGTCGTCGCGGACTCGTTCGGCGGCCAGCTGGGCCTGACGGAACTGACCGAGCCCGTAGGTCTCAGAAGTCAAGCCACGTACGAACACGCGTCCCTTCTTGCCCATGCGTTCCTCGCTTTCCCGCGCCTTGGCGCTTTTCGACGGAGGCAGAAGATGTTCCTCCCGGGCGCCCCGCCCGGGTACGCTCCGAAGTATAGGCCTAACTGTCCTACCAATCCAGAGCCCGACCTTCCGGGAGGCTTCGTTGAGCGACGTCCACCTCAGCATCGCGACCACCGACTACGACCATTTCCGCGACTTCCGCACCGGCGCCGTGCGCGCCCAGGGCATCGACCACACCTGGTCGATGCTGAGCCACCACGAGATCTTCGCGCGGTTCACCGCCAACCGTGAGTGGGACGTGGCCGAGTTGTCCTTCGCCAAGTTCAGCGCCCAGATCACCCGCGACGAGCCGGACATCGTGGGGCTGCCGGTCGTCTGCTCGCGGCTGTTCCGGTTCGGCTCGTTCTACGTCAACCGCCGCAGCGGCATCCGCTCCGTCGAAGACCTGCGCGGCAAGAAGGTCGGCTCGCCCGAGTGGGCTCACTCGGCCGCGGTGTACATGCGAGGCTGGCTGCACAACGACATGGGCGTCAAACTCGATGAGATCGAGTGGTACCAGGCCGGCGCGAACGCCCCGGGCCGCGTCGAGAAGGTGGAGCTGAACCTGCCGCCCGGCGTACGGCTCACCCGCGTGGCCGACCGGTCGCTGTCGGACCTGCTCGCCGCGGGCGATATCGACTGCGCGATCATCGCGCGGCCGCCGACGTGCTTCCTCGAAGGCCACCCCGACGTCGTGCGCCTTTTCCCGGACTACCGGGAAAAGGAACAGGAGTACTTCGGGGACACCGGCATCTGGCCGATCATGCACTTGATCGCGATGCGCCGCCAGGTCCTCGACGAGCACCCGTGGGCCGCTCGCAACCTCTACAACGCCTTCCTGGAGTCGAAACAACGCAGCGTCGAACGGCTTCTCGACCCCGCCGTCTCGCGCTACCCGCTCCCCTGGCTCGCCACCTACGGCCGCGAGATGCGCGACCTGTTCGCCGGTGACCCGTTCCCGTTCGGCATCGAACCCAACCGTGCCACGTGGGAACAGCTGCTCACCTACGCAGCCCAGCAGGGCATCGCGCACCGGCTCGCCACCGCCGACGAGATCTTCCCAGCCGGGATCATGACCGAGGTGGTGGTGTGAACCCGGTGCGGTAATCCGCCATTCGGCCCTACGGTTTCCGCCGGGCTTTGGCAGAATGGCTGCCACTTCGACGCAGGGACGCGCCCGCCCGCACTCACCGCGCACGGGCCGTCCCGCGCTGCGCTCACCGTCCGAAGTGGATCCGCGGGCCGAGGATTTCGATCGGGACCAGCATCGGCATCAACGGTTGACAAATGGTCATACCATAGGTCCATACTGCTCGAACCGAACGGCCCATGGCCTCAGGCACCGGACCCTCGGCACCCGAAGCTCCGCGACAGTTCCGCACTCACATCGTGGTGAGCCCGCCTTGTTCCCGGCGGCGGTCCGCTCACCGAAGGGAACCGCAATGCACAAGAGGCGAAGCACCCGACGGACCGTCTCGGCCGTCCTCGCCGGCGGCCTGGCGTTGACGATGGCCGCCGCGTGCGGCTCCGGCGCGGCCAGCTCTACCGACGAGGCCCAGACGACGGCCGACCAGCGCAACCCCCAGCAGCTCGCCGAGGTGGCGGCGAGGGAAGGCCAGGTGGTCTGGTACACCACGTTCGCCGACACCGACGTCGCTCCGATCATCGCGTCGTTCAACAAGGTCTACCCGAAGATCAAGGTCAACGCCCTGCGGCTGAGCGCCGACAAGATCCCGCCCCGCGTGATCACCGAGCAGCGCGGCGGCAAGTACAACGCCGACGTGGTCTCCGGCGACTCGCCGCAGATCGCCCAGCTGCTGCAGGCGGGCGCGCTGCAGCCCTACAAACCGGTCGACGCCGCACCGCTGCCCGCCGGGCTCAGCCTGCCCGACGGCTACCAAGGTGTCGTGTACGCCGTCACCACCGTGCTCTCCTGGAACCCCCAGGTGCTCACGCAGAAGGGCCTGACCGCACCGAAATCCTGGGAGGACCTCACGAAGCCCCAGTGGCGCGGGCAGTTCTCGATCGACCCCGGCGCGGTCAACTGGTACGACAGCCTGATCGCGGCGATGGGCCACGACAAGGCACTGGCGTTGCTGAAGGGGCTCGGCGACAACGCGCCGGTGTTCGTCGAGAGCCACACCCAGTCGCTGACCAACGTGCAAGCCGGCGAGCCGCTCGCCGCCGCGACCGCCTACGGCTACAAAGCCTCCAGCCTCAAGAAGAAGACGCCGAACACCCTGGACTTCGTCAACGGCACACCGCTGCCGGCGTCGCTGAACCTCATCGACGTCGTGAAGAACTCGCCGCACCCCAACGCCGCCCGCCTCTTCGACGACTGGATGGTCTCCAAGGCCGGGCAGCAGGAGATCGTCGACGTCACCAACCACACGTCGGTCCGCCCGGACGTCACCAACGACGCGAAGGTGTGGGACGAGACGAAGTGGCCGGCCGCGTGGGGGCACCCGAACCTCTCGCAGGCGGACTACAACAACGAGCTCGCGGAAATGAAGTCGGCACTCAAAGCGCCGTGACCCCCTGACGGCCGTGGCGGACCCCGCCGGCGAAAGGACCCACGATGACCCTGCTGGACACCCGACCCGGCGACCCGGCACCCACCGAGACCGGCCGGTCCGCGAAGACCTCGCGCCACCGGTCCTGGCGATCCCTGCTGCAGCCGCGCTACCTCACGCTCGCCGTCGCGGCGATCGCGGTGGCCTACCTCGCGCTGGTCCCGGTCGGCACGATGATCTACGCCAGCTTGCAGACGTCGTTCCTCGGCACCGGCGTTTCGTCATGGACACTGCACAACTACGCCACGACCTTCGCGTCCGACGGGTTCGGCACGCTGGTGCTCAACTCGTTCCTCTACGCCGGGCTCACGGCGATCGTCTGCACGGTGATCGGGTTCGGGCTCGCGTGGCTGGTCAGCCGGACCAACACCCCGTGCAAGACGTTCGCGCAGCTGGCGGCGCTCGTCCCACTGATCGTGCCGGGGATCCTCAACACGGTGGCGTGGGCCCTGCTGCTCTCCCCCGAACGCGGGCCGCTCAACGGCGTCCTGCGGTCGGTGGGACTCCCGACATTCAACATCTACTCGATCGCCGGCATGGTGTTCGTGCAGTCCATCCACGTCGCGCCGGTCGCGTTCCTCATGGGCACGGCGGCGTTCAGCTCGATGGACTCGTCGCTGGAGGAGGCCTCGCTCGCCTCGGGCGCCTCCCCCGTGCGCACCTTCCGCGTGATCACGCTGCGGATGGCCCGGCCGGCGATCCTGTCGGCCGCGCTGCTGATGTTCATCCAGACCATCTCGACGTTCGAGGTGCCGCAGCTGATCGGCGTGCCGGGCCACACGTACGTGTTCGTCAGCCGGATCTACAGCGCGCTGCAGGCGTTCCCTGCGGATTACGGCACGGTCGGGGTGATCGGGGTGTTCGTGCTGGTGATCGCGTCGATCGGGCTGATTCTGTCGCAACGGCTGAGCCGGCGTTCGGCCACGCAGACGATCACCGGCAAGGGGTTCCGCTCGACGGTGCAGGACCTGGGCAAGTGGCGCTGGGCCGGACTGGCCGTGTTCATCCTGTTCTTCGTCATCGCGGTCGTGCTGCCGCTGGCGATGCTGATCTGGTCGTCGCTGCTGCCCGGCTACGAACCGCCTTCGCTGAAAGCGCTGGGAGACCTGGGATTCGGCAACTACGCCCAGATCTTCCGGCAGCCGGCCCTGATCGAGTCGGTGCGCAACAGCGTCGTCACGGCGGTGAGCTCGGCGGTGATCGTCACCGCGCTCAGCGCCGTGGTCGCCTACCTCACGGTGAAGACGAAGGTGTTCGGCCGCGGGCTGCTCGACGGGCTGGCGACGGTGCCGATCGCCGTACCCAGCATCGTGATGGGCGTCGGCATCCTCTACTGGTACCTCGCCGCGCCGCTGCCCGTGCACCTCTACGGCACGCTGACCATCCTGGTCGTCGCGTTCGTGACGATCAGCCTGCCGTACGCGATGCGCTACCTCGTGCCCGGCATGTCGCAGATCAAGGACGAGCTCGAAGAGGCGGCGACCGCGAGCGGCGCTTCCTGGGCCCAGACGTTCCGGCGGGTGTTCATCCCGCTTCTCATGCCCTCACTGCTGGCCGCGTTCCTGTACACGATGATCGTCGCGTTCCGCGAGATCTCCGCGGCGATCTTCCTGTACTCCTCCGGGTCGGAGGTCGTGTCCGTGAGCATCTACGACCTCTATTCCAACGGCTCGTACCCGGTGGTCGCCGCGCTCGGAGTGGTGATGGTGCTGTTCCTGACGATCCTCGTCGCCGGTGTCCGGCTGCTCGGGCGCCGCTTCGGGATCCAGGGCGCGAATCAGAGCTGAGCACACCCGACAACAACCCCCGCGGGAGAGTGGGATCCGAAGATGATCAGGCTGACCGGACTGACGAAACGATTCCCGGGCCGGACCGTGGCCGCCAACGCGGTCGACGGGATCGACCTGGAGATCGCCGAGGGCAAGCTGGTGACCCTGCTGGGCCCCAGCGGCTGCGGGAAAACCACCACGCTGCGGCTCATCGCCGGGCTGGAACGCGCCGACGCCGGCTCGATCGAGCTCGACGGCAAGGTCGTTTCCGATCCCCGCAACGGGGTGTTCGCCGGCGCGCACCGCCGGCCGATCGGGATCGTATTCCAGTCGTACGCGATCTGGCCGCACATGTCGGTGGTGCAGAACGTGATGTTTCCCTTGCGGGTCAACAAACCCCGGATCCGCGCCGCGGCGGCGCGCAAGAAGGCGCTCGACGCGCTCGACCTCGTGGGCCTGGCCGACTTCGCCGAACGCCCGGCCCCGGCGTTGTCCGGTGGCCAGCAGCAGCGGGTCGCGCTGGCCCGCGCCCTGGTGCGCGAGCCGAAGGTGCTGCTGCTCGACGAGCCGCTGAGCAACCTCGACGCCGGGCTGCGGGACCGGATGCGCGACGAGATCCGCGCCGTGCAGCAGCGGCTCGGCATCACCACGGTTTTCGTCACCCACGACCAGGACGAGGCCCTCGCGGTCTCCGACGACGTGGTCGTGATGAACAGCGGCTCGATCGTCGAACGCGGCCGGCCGCAGGAGATCTACGCCCGGCCACAGCAGGAGTTCACCGCGCGCTTCCTCGGGGTCTCCAACACGCTCACCGGCGTCGTCACCGAGGTGCTGGAGACCGGCGTGTGCGTGCAGGTCGGGCCCGGCCGGCTGGTCTGCAGCACCAGCTCCGAGCTGAGCGCGGGCGACGCGGTCAGCGTGTTCATGCGGCCCGAGAGCTTCGGGTTCTCCCGCAAGCAGCACGACGCCGAAGCGTGGAAAGGCACCGTGGAGTTCAGCATCTACCACGGCGACTGCTGGGACTACTACGTCCGGCTCGGCGACGACGTGCTGAAGGTCCGCGTTTACAAGGAGAAGGTCGGCCTCGCCCACGGCGACCCGATCTTCCTGCAGCCCGAGCCCGAGGACGCGATCGTCCTGCCCGCACACTGACCCGAGAGGAGCACGGCCGCCGATGACCGCCCCGTACCCCCTGTCCGCGCAGGCTCCCGGTGTCCCCGCTCCGCTGCCGGGGTTCGACTACCCGGCGCCGCGGTTCCCGGGATACCTCCTGCAGGAGCGCACCGACGACCTCGAGGAGCTGATGCCGCTGGCGCGGGCGCACGTGCGGCGCCGCTACGGCCGGTCCGCGCTCGGCGACGTCCGGCCCGGCGACGAGTTGCTGATCGTCACGTTCCCGCACCAGCACGAGCTCGTGTTCCAGGCCATCCGCGAGGCGCTGCTGGAGATCGGCGTCGCGAAGGTCGACCGGATCGACGTCACCGACCTCGGCATGGAGGTGAAGTCCTACAGCGCGGCCGAGGGGTGGCGGGAGATCACCGACCGGCTGCCGCCGATGATCGAAGAGGGCATCGAGTTCAACGTCGCGGCGGCGGCGCTGAAGCGCTACCTCGACGATCGCCCCGGTTACACCGGCGTCTACGCGGGTGAAGCCGGTCGCTCGCACTGGAAACGCGCCGCCGGCAAGCGGATCCGGAACAACTGGGTGTACTCGACCTACGAGGACTTCATCTCCCGCGCCAACGGGATCCCCGACGAGATCTGGCGGACCGTGGACCTCATGGTGGTGGACGCGTTCCGCGACGCCGCCGAGGTCCGCATCACGAGTCCGGAAGGGACGGACCTCGGCTGGCAGGTGACGCCGCAGCAGGCGGAGCTGTGGCCCAAGGGCGCCTACATCTCGGGGCACATCCTCGGCTCGACGATCCAGGGCATCCGGTTCGGCCACCCGGCGGAGACCTTCCTGCGCGAAGCGAAGACTTTGATGCCCACGCTCAACGGCGTGATCGGCGGGACGAGCAACCACACCGGATACTTCCCGCACGCGTCGGTGACCATCGAATCGGGGATGATCACGAAGATCGAGGGCGGCGGCCGCTACGGCGAGCTGTGGCGCGAAGTCGTGGAACGCTACCGGGACACGCGCTACCCCGGCTTCCCCTATCCGGGCTGGGCGTACTTCAACGACGCGTCGATCGGCACCAACCCGAAGAGCTACCGCCAGATCGAAACCCTGTGGAACTACAACGACTCCTGGACGAACCTGCCCGAGCGCGCGCAGGCCGGCGTGATCCATTTCGGCTTCGGCGCCGAGCACTGGGACCAGACCTTCCTCTCCTACGCCAAGGAGAACAAGTTGCCGACGATGCACTTCCCCCACGTGCACAACCTGTTCGCCACCTACGAGATCCGGCGGCGCAGCACCGGCGAGTGGGTCAAGCTGATCGACAAGGGCCGGATCACGGCGCTCGACTCCGAGCGCGTGGTGCGGCTCGCCAGCAGCCTCGGCGGCACGCACCACCTGGAGTACGACTGGATTCCCGCGGTGCCGGGCATCAACTACCCCGGGGACTACCACCGGGACTACGCAGCCGATCCGGTCTCGTGGATCCGCCGCGAGCAGAACGGGGAGTTCGCCCGGTGACCGCGCCGTTCTACCTGCCCGCCGGCGACGAGGTCGACCTCTTCCGCGCGGCCTACGACCAGCGCATCCCGGTGCTGCTCAAGGGACCCACCGGGTGCGGCAAGACCCGGTTCGTCGAGTACATGGCGTGGGAGATCGCGAAACAGCGCACCGGGGCGCCGCCGGACGAGCCGCTGGTGACGATCACCTGTCACGACGACCTCACCGCGGCCGACCTCGTCGGCCGGTACCTGCTCTCGGCCGAGGGCACGACGTGGCTCGACGGGCCGTTGACGCGGGCCGCGCGCACGGGTGCGATCTGCTACCTCGACGAGGTGGTCGAAGCCCGCAAGGACACGACCGTGGTGCTGCACTCGTTGACCGACCACCGACGGATGCTGCCGCTCGAACGGCTCGGCACCACCGTGGCGGCGCACCCGGACTTCCTGCTGGTGGTGTCGTACAACCCGGGCTACCAGGTCACGAGCAAGGACCTCAAGCCGAGCACCCGACAGCGGTTCCTCGCCATCGAGTTCGGCTACCCGGACGCCGATCTGGAGGCCGAGATCATCGCGCACGAAGCGGGCGTGCCCGCGGACGTGGCCGAGGCACTGGCCGCGCTCGGCGCCCGGATCCGCAACCTCGACGCCGCCGATCTCGTCGACGGCCCGAGCACCCGCCTGCTCGTCCACGCCGGCGCGCTCATCGGTCGCGGGGTCGCACCGCGGCGCGCGTGCGATCTCGCGCTGGTGCTGGCCACCAGCGACGACCGGGACGTGCAGGACGCCGTCCGGCAGGTGACGCACGCCGTGTTCGCGGCATGACGGCGCTGGCGCCGCTGACCGGCTCACTCTCGCTGTACTACCGGGCGTTGTGCGGGCGCGGCTGCGAACTGGTGCCCTACGACGACGATGCCGAACTTCGCCAGCGGCCCGACACCGCGACGACCGTGCGGCTCCCGTCGCACGTGCACTCGGGACCGTCGTGGTACCAGGTGGCGCTGACGCACCGCGCGCTACACCACGAACTCGGGACTTTCGAGCTCGCCCTCGACCGGCCGGAGCCGTTCTTCCGGCGGCTGCGCCCGGCCGGCCTGAGTGGCGGGCTCGACCGCTTCGCCGGCCTGTTCGGCCGAACGGCGCTCGCGGTCGAGGTGTTCACCGTGCTCGAAGACCTGCGCGTGGACACCGCGGCCCTGCGGCTGTTCCCCGGTCTGGCACCGGCCTACGAGCGGGTACGCGACGACGAGCTGGCGACGAGGCCGGACCTCGCCGAGCTGCCGCCCCGCTCCGCCGCGGCCGAGGCGCTCGTCCGGCTGAGTCTCGGCGCCACCTCGATCCGGCTGCCGCAGCCACTGCATCCGGCAGTCACCCGAATGGCCGCCGTGGCCAAGGTACTGGCCGACCGAGAGTCCACTGTGGAATCGACGGCCGAGGCGGCGATCCGATGCTACGGCGTGCTGGCGCGGCTGCCCAACCTCACGCCCGCGGCGGGGCCGGACGAAGATGTCGCGTTCACCGAGTCCGCTGTGGACGACGGGTTCACGCTGCCGGGCCAGGAGTTCCGACTCGAAGGCGACGAGGTGTTCGACGTCCGGTTCGCGCCCGTGCACTACCGCGACGTGCCCGGTCCCCGGTATCTCGGTTTGTCGGCTTCCGGCATGCCGCTCACCGAGGCGATCCTGCGGATGACCGGCGAGGAAAGCCAGGCGGCCGACGAGTTCACCCAACGCTCGCTGGCGGCCGAGAGCGGACAGGTCGACGTCACGACGGTCCAGCGCCCGCCGGAGCCGCTGCCGCACGACCACGGCCCCGACCTGGAAGACCACCACCACGGGGAAACCGGGCCCGTCCACGCGAACGGACGGCACGAGTTCGCCTACCCGGAGTGGGACCACCGCGCCGGGGAGTACCTGGCCGACTGGTGCCTGGTGCGCGAGAAGCGGCCCCGTTCGGGGCGCAGCGGCCGCGCGCACCGCGACGCGCTCAAGCGCAACCGCGCGCTGCTGCCCGCGCTGACCGCGCAGCTGGAACGCATGGCTCCGCTCGGGCGCCGCCGGCGCACGCGGCTGCGCCACGGCGACGACCTCGACCTCGACGCCTGCGTCGAAGCCATGGCCGACTTACGGACCGGACGGACGCCGGGCGAGGCCGTGTACAGCGCGCTCGAACCGGTGGCCCGCGAGGTGGCCGTCGCGTTCGCGCTGGACCTCAGCTCGTCGACGGCCGAACGTCTGCCCGAGCGCGACGACGGGATCCGCCGGATCCTCGACCTGGAGCGGGAATCGGTCGCGTTGCTCCTCGAGGCGGTGGAGCGGGTCGGCGACAGCTACGGCATCTACGGGTTCTCCGGCACCGGCCGCGAGGACGTCGTGGTTTCGGTCGTGAAGTCCCTCGACGAGCGGCGCACGCCGGCAACCCTGCGGCGGCTCGACGGGCTCGTGCCGCAGCACACCACCCGGATGGGCCCGGCCATCCGCCACCTCACCCGCCGGCTCGCCACGCACGGCGCCCCCTCGAAGCTGCTCGTGCTGGTTTCCGACGGTCGTCCGTTCGACCTCGACTACGGGCAGCGGTACGGCCAGGACGCCGTGCTCGACTACGCGCTCGCCGACACCACCCGCGCGCTCGCCGAAGCCCGGCTCGCCGGCGTCCGCCCGTACCTCATCACCGTCGACCCGGCCGGCGGCGACTACCTGCGGACGATGTGCGACCCCGACGAGTACCACGTGATCGCCGATCCGCGTGACCTGCCGGTCGCCCTCGCCCGGCTGTACGTCACCGCCCGGCGCGCCTGGCCCGTGACGTAGAGCCGGGAGTCAGTGCGGCCGTGAGAGGTCGCCGGGCCGGAAACCTTCCAGCGTCGAGCTGACGAGCCCGTCGAACTGGTCCTTGTCCTCACGCGGGTAGACCCAGCGCAACGCGGCCATCGAGGCGGATCCCGTGAACCCGCGTTCGTAGAAGATCTTGCCGTCGCCCTGGTAGCCGGAAACCGAGTACCGGTCGCCCTCGACCTTCTGGTAGGTCACTCGCCCGCCGCCCGCTTCCACCTCGGCGGCCGCGCCGGCCAGCGCCTGGGCCGCGGACTGGTTCGAGTTGGCGCCCCACACCGTCAGCGTCGCGTCGACATCGGAGTTGGTGAACGTCATCCCGTCCCCGTTCGCCGGGGCGTACGGGGTCGCGAGGTAGCTCTCGGAGATCAGCGCGGTGAAACCGAACCGGGGGTTCGTGTACGTGGGCCCCTCCGCAGACTGTCCCGTAGAGGGCACAGAGGACGTCGACGGCGTCGGGGAGAGCGAGGGCGAAGCCGGTGGCGGCGAGGCGGGCGCCGGCTTGCCGAGCATCGTCAGGAACTTCGGCTGCATCAGGTCGCCGACCTCGGCGTACGGCAAGGTCACGGTCTCCTGCCCGTCCGCCGTGCTGGCGCCGAGTTCATACCACAGGATCTCGAACTGGACCCCGGTCTCGGTGAACCCGAAGTCGGCGCCCGGCACGTGGTCGCCGCCTGCGGTGCTGTTCGCGGCGTCGATGTCCACCTTCCGGCCCTCCTCGCCGACCCCCGGCTCGCGGCGGAACCCGTACTGGGTGTGCGGTTCGAGCCGTTGGGTGAGCGTCTTCATCCCGGCCGCGGTCAGCACTTCGGGCCGGAACACCTCCCGGGGGCCGAGGATCTGCCCCGTACCGAGGTCGACAGTCGTCGTTTCGGGGAACCGCCAGGTCGGGTGCGACAGCACGGCCGAGTCGAGATCATGCTGGTACCGCACGGAAAGCAGTCTCGGCGTCTGCAGCAGGATCCGCGCCGTCGTGTGCGCCGCGGCCGTGTCGCCGGCCTCCTGGAACCGGTCGCGATTGCCGGCCACCCCGTCACGAATCGCCTTCAGCCGCTTGTCGACCGGGGCGCGCAACGCCTCGTTGATCCGTTGCCGGACCGCGGGATCGGGGCCGCCGGACACCTGCGGGAACTGGAGGTCGTAGGTGACCGGCATGGCCTGGTCCCGCCCCGACGTGGTCTGCAGGCTGACGGTGAGCGCCGCCGCTTGCGCGGGCGGATCGTCGTGGTTGCCGAAAATCGCCACTCCCCCGGCGACCAGCGCGCCGACGATCAGCACCGCGGCGGCGATCTTGCCGGCGATCACCGCGGTCGCGCCCACCCCGGTCCCCGTGGCCGGCACCCCGCCCCCGACCCCACCCCCGACCCCGGCCGCCACGGCGCCGGCGCCGACCGGTGCGGCGGCCGTGCCGGCGGTGGCCAGCAACGCCAAGGGCGTCAACGCCGTCAACGCGGCGGCCGACGCGGCCAGACGCTTCCAGCCGCGTTTCTCCCAGTTCTTCCCGTAGGCCTTGCGGGCGACGATCTCCAGCTCCGCCACGAAAGCATCAGCCCGGGCCGGCCGCCACGCCGGATCCTTCGCCATCCCTCGCGCGATCAAGGGGCGCAACGCCTCGGGCACCGCCTCCACGGGCACCGGTGCTGCTTGGTGCAGCGAGCGCAGCCCTTCGGTCGTGTCCGCCCGGAACGGCACCTGTCCGGTGACGCACTGGTAGAACACGCAGGTCGCCGCGTACACGTCGGTGGCGGGCACCCCGGGCTGCCCGGACCACTGCTCCGGCGCCATGTACGACGGTGAACCGGCCGTCAGCCCGTTGTGGCCGTCCAAAGTGGCGAGTCCGAAGTCGACCAGCTTCGACTCGCCTTCGCGGGACACCAGCACGTTTCCCGGTTTGTAGTCCCGGTGGACCACCCCGGCCGCGTGGGCGTCGGCGAGGCCGAGCAGCGAGCCCTTCAGAATGGCCAGCGCGGACTCGGGGGCCAGCACGTTCTCCGTCGCCAGCAGCGCGCGCAGCGACACACCGGGCACGGCCTCCATGACCAGGGCGGCGCCGTCCGGCGTCTCCACGAAGTCGAAGAGCCGGACCACGTGCGGGCTCCGCACGCCCGACAACAGCCATGCCTCGCGCCGGAACCCGTCCGCGATCCCCGCGTCGGCGAGGTACTCCGCGCGCAGATACTTGATCGCCGCCATCCGCCCCGAGGCCTCGTGCTTGGCCAGCACGACCCGCCCGAAGCCGCCGATGCCGAGCACGTCCACCTCGGTGAACCCGGGCACGCGCCAGGTGTCGCTCATCCCCGCCGATTTCCCCTCACGGTCACGACCTTCCCTCGCGAATCGCGGAGGTCATCAGACCACGGCCAGGGGATCCGCACTACCGGAATGTGGCATTTTGTGCGAAGTCGTCACACTCGCGTGGCCGCGGGCCCCGCGCTCCACGTCGGCCGCAGATCAGGCCTGCGTCGGCTCCTCGGCCCGTGCCGCGGCGTAGGTGCGCACCGGGTTGGCCCGGCCGAAGTGAGCGATGGCGAAGGCCGCGGTCGCGAGCCCTCCGATCATCAGCGCGAGCACGGGACCGGCCGCCGCCGCGACGCCACCGATCACGGTGTCGCCCAGAGCAGGGCCGCCGCGTGAGGCCATCTGGTAGATCGCGGAAACCCGCCCGCGCAACGAATCCGGCGTCTCGAGCTGCACCGCCGCCTGCCGGATCGTCGTGGCCATCGCGTCGAACGCGCCGAGCAGCAGGCAGGCGACCAGCGCGACGACGAGCCCGGCGGACCAGGCGAGCAGGACGGCACTAAGGCCGTACGCGATCGTCGAAGCGAGGAGGACCTTGCCGAGCCGCTTGCTGCGGGCGACCACCCGGAAGACCGTGTACGTCGCGATGAGAGCTCCCGCCGACGGTGCTGCCGAGAGCAGCCCGTACGCCGTGGCGCCCAGGTGGAATCGGTCGATCGCCAGCGTGGGCAGGAGGACCCGGTAGGCCGCGAAGACCGTCGCCACCAGGTCGAGCAGCACCATTTGCCACACGATCCGTCTCCCCAGGACGAACCGGACGCCCTCCACGAACTGCTCGCGCAGCGTGATGTGCTCGCCCGACCCCGGCAGGTGCGGGATCCGGAGCAGCGCCAGGGTGACCATCAGCAGGAGGTAGGTCACCGCGTCGACGGCGTACATCAGGCCTGGCCCGCTGACGGCGATGAGCACACCGGAGAGCGCGGGGCCGAGGAGCACGGCGAGCTCTCGGGAAGGGTTGAGCAACGCGAAGGCCTGCGGCAGCTGCGCCCGTGGGACCAGGGCCGGGATCAGGGCTTGGCGGGCGGGCTGGTCGAAACTGGCCGCCGCGGTGGTGAGCACGACCGAGCCGACCACCTGCACGACGTCGACGTGGCCGGCGAAGCTCGTCGCCGCGAGCGCGAGCGCCACGACCATGGCCACGGCCTGCGACCACTGGAGGAGCTTGCGCCGGTCCACCCGGTCCGCGTAGACGCCGGCCAGGGGACTGAGCACCACCAGCGCCACGACCTGCGCGGCTCCCACCAGCCCGGTTTGCGCCACCGAACCGGAGAGCTCGTAGACCTGGTAAAGGTTGGCCGCGATCGTTCCCCGGCTGCCGATCTGCGAGAGGACGACGCCGCCCCAGTAGAAATCGAAGTCGCGGTTGCGCAGGACCTCGGCGACCTTCATGCCCGCCATAATGCCTGATGGTATGACCAAAAGTCCACGCTTGCCGCAGGGCCCCCGGCGGACCACAATGCGAAAGGTAAAATGGTCCGGCCAATCTGGAGGCTCGGTGTCGACGAAGACCACGACGAAGACCACCCACTATCACCAGCAGAAAGCCCGGCGGGCGAAGTTCCTCGAAGACTGGCGCGACAACCACCGCACGGTCATCCGCGGTGAGGACGTCAAACTCGAGCAGACCGCGCGAGGCATGCGCACCGGCGTCTACATGGGTGAGGACGGCGACAATCCGACCCGCTCCATCGACGCCCTCGTGCACGAGGTCGACCACGGCGTCGTCACCACGATCCACCGGCACTCCTGGGACGCCATGGTGCTCGGCGTCGGCGGCCGGGGCTGGCTCGAGGTCGACGGCGAGCGGGTGACCGTCGCCCCCGGCGACTCGGCCCACATCCCGGCGTGGGCGTGGCACCGCTCGGGCAACGACGGCGACGAGACGTTCCGCTACCTCACGTTCTCCAGCGAGCCGCTGCTCGCCACGATGGGCATGTCGGTCCTCGACGACCGCGGTCACGAGCCGTTCGAGAACCTCCCGGGCCGGCCCGAGTTCAGCGCTCCCGACGTGCAGGGAGACGACGCGTACGCCCGTCGTCTGCGCCGTCTCGGCAAGGAGCAGCAGAAGCGCCGCAGCGGTCGGCTCCACACCGACTGGGACGAGCTCGAGATGCTCAACACCCCGCGCGGCACCCGCACGACCTTCCTCCTCGACCGCGCCATCGGGTACCAGGCTTCCGGTATCACGATGGCGATGTTCGAGATCGGCCAGGGCCGCCGGCAGTCGATGCACCGGCACGCCGGCGAGGCCTGGCTGTACGTGCTCGAAGGCGAGGGCCACTCCTACCTCGGCACCGAACCCGAGGGCGGGGAGAACCACCCGTGGAAGAAGGGCGACCTGATCGTGGTCGACCACTTCCTGTGGCACCAGCACTTCAACGACTCCGCGGAGAACACCGCGCGGGTCGTGCGCATCCACATGTTCGACAGCCTGCTCGAGACGATGCGGGCGCTGATGGATCCCGCGGTGCTCTTCGAAGAGCCGCCGGACCACATCCGCGATGCCCAGGCCGGCGACGTCAACACGGTCGTGTGGCCCGCCCTCGACCGGCCGTCCTGGCCGTGAGCGAGCGGACGCTCCCGCCCGGAGTCGTCGGACTGCACGCGCTCCCCTCGGACCACCACGACGGGCCGTGGGACTCGATGATCGTGCCGGCGGGCACCAAGGAGAGGCTGCTCGGCACCGCGCTGCTCGTCCTGCGGCAGGGCCGGTTGCTGAGCGGGCTCTCCGGCGCGCCGCACGGCCTGATCGTGCTGGCCGGCCCTCCGGGTACGGGAAAGACGACGCTCGCGCAGGGGCTCGCGCAGGCCGCCGCACGGAAAATGGCCCCGCGTGGCGCCACGACGCTGGTCGAGGTCGACCCGCACGCGTTCCCGAGCGACATGCTCGGCGAAAGCCAGCGGGCCGTCTCGCGGCTGTTCCTCGACACCCTGCCCGAGATCGCCGCGCGGAGACCCCACACCGTGGTGCTGATCGACGAGGTCGAAGCTCTGGCCGTACGCCGGAGTTCGGCGTCGTTCGAGACCAACCCGGTCGACGTGCACCGCGCGACGGACGCTGTGCTGTCCGGTCTCGACCAGCTTCGCGCGCAGTGCCCGCACCTGGTTCTCGTGGCCACGACCAACTTCGTCGACGCGGTCGACGAGGCGGTGCTCTCGCGGGCCGATCTGGTCATGAACACCACGCTGCCCGACGACGAGGTCATCGAGCAGATCGTGGCGTCGTCGCTGGCCGAGCTGGCCGAGCAGTGGCCCGGCCTGACGCCGCTCGCCCGGGACGCCGATCTCCGCGCGGAGCTGGCCAAAGGCCTGCGGGGTCTCGACGGCCGGCGGGTCCGCAAGTCGATCCTCGCCGCGCTCACAGTGCGCACCGAGGTCGCGCTCGACCCGAACCTGCTCACCGCCGACGACCTGCGCCACGCGACGCAGCTCGACGGCTGACGCCCTGCGACGGACGAACGCGCGGTGCCGGGTCGACGACCGACCCGGCACCGCGCGTTTCCCGTGCGCTGTCTACTTGCTCCCGAACGCCTTGTCCACAAAGGACGAGTCGATCAGCGACGCGAGGTCGACCTTGTCGACCCCGTTCACCGAGCCCTCCAGCGACTGCTGGGACGACTTGAGCTGGTCCACCGTTGCCACCGGGGGGTCGGTGAGGACCTCGCCGGCGTAGTACTTCCAGGTCGCGTCGAGCGCGCGCTGGTCGGTGACCCCGAGGTGGGCGCCCAGGATCTTCGTCGAATACGCCTCGTCGGAGCGCTCGCGGTCGAACCCCTTCTTGAGGCCGGCCATGAACTTCCCGACGACGTCCGGGTGGTCCTTGAGGTACTCGGACGTGCTGGAGATGCCCACGTTGATGTTGGGGATCTTCTCCTTGGCCATGTCGATCACCATGTGCAGCCCGGCGTCCTCGAACTTGAGGCTGGCCGGCGGGTGCGTGGCGGAGGCGTCGATGGTCTTGGCCAGCAGCGCGTTGTTGACGTTCGTCACCGAACCCAGCGGCACCAGGTTCACGTCGGTCGGGTTGATGCCCAGCTTCTTCAGCGCTTGCAGAGTGCCGATGTACTGGGAGCCGCTCTTCGTGGTGTAGCCGATCTTCTTGCCCTTCAGCTGTGCGGCGGTCGGCACGTTCGCGTAGATCTGGTACGGAAGCACCGGGGTGAGCGCGGCCAGCACCTTCACGTCACCGCCCGCCGCGGTGCCGGCCACGATCTGGGAACCACCCATCGAGGCGAGCTGCGTCTGGCCGGCGATGAGCGCCGGGTACCCCTGGTTGCTGTCGAGCTTGATGAGCTTGACGTCGAGCCCTTGCTCCTTGAAGTAGCCGGCTTCCGAAGCGATCCACAGGGGCAGCTCGTCAGCGACCTCTTCGCTGTAGCTGACGGTGATGACACCGCCGGCTCCGGCGTCCGACGAACCGCCGCAGGCCGTGAGAGACGACGTCGCGAGCGCCACGGAAATGGCGACGCCGAAGGCGCCAGACTTGAACTTCATTGTTCTGTCCTTCTGGGGATGGGCGGGGACGGGAAACGTCAGTCGTTGCTCAGGCGCCAGGCCGCGTAGTGGTTCTCCACCCGGCGCAGCAGCGCCGTGAGAATCACTCCGGCCGCGGCGAAGATGAACAGGCCGGCGAAGACCGTGGCAGTCTGGAACTGCTGGCCGGCGGTGTTCATCGTCATGCCGACACCGTGCTGCGCGCCGCTGAGCTCGGCCACGAAGACACCGATCAGCGCCTGGCCCACCGCGAGCCGCATCCCGCTGGCGATGAAGGGGACGGTGCCGGGCAGGGCCACGGTGCGGAACAGCTGGAGGTCGCTCGCCCCGAAACACCGCGCTACGCGCACGGTTCCTTGTTCGAGCGACTGGACGCCCTGCGCGGTGTTGATGAGCACCGGGAAAAGCGCCATCAGGAAGACGATCGCGATCTTCGAAGAACTGCCGATGCCGAGCCAGATGATCAGCAGGGGCGTCAGCGCGATGCGCGGCGTGGCGTAGAGGAAGTTGACGAAGGGGTTGAGCGCCCAGGCGATGCGCTTGTACCAGCCGATCAGCAGCCCCACCGGCAGCCCGATCACCACCGCCAGCGCGAGGCCGGCGAGCAGTTCCTGGGCGCTGGTCCACAGGTCGATCCAGATCTGCCCACCTTGGATCATCGCCCCGAAGGCGTTGATGACGTCGACCGGCCCGGGCAAGATCAGCTGCGGCTGGATCCGCAGCAGCGCGATGATCTCCCAGACGACGAGCACGACGACGACGGCGCCGACGCCGAACAGGCGTTGCTCGCTGAGCCACGACGGCAGCCGGCGGCGGGCCGCCTGGCCCGCGCGAGGGCTCCGGCGCGCCGGCCGGGACTCGATTCGCGAGGCCGGCCTTGGCGAAGAGGTGACGCTCATCGGGCTCCCTCCCCGGCACCGGCTTTGGCGCCGTAGAGCACATCGGCGATCTCGTCCCGCAGCTGCGCGAACTCGCGCGTCCGCCGGATCTCGTGCGACCGCGGGCGAGCCCACGGCACCGTGATCTCCTTGACGATGCGACCGGGCCGCGGGCTGAACACGCACACCCGGTCCGCGAGGAACGCGGCCTCGGTGATGTCGTGGGTGACGAACAGCGCCGTCACGTCGCGTGCGGCGCAAACCCTGAGCAGTTCGACCTGGAGCACCTCACGAGTCTGGGCGTCGATCGCGGCGAACGGCTCGTCGAGCAAGAGGATCTCCGGCTCGACCGCGAGCGCGCGGGCAAGGTTGACCCTGGCCTGCATGCCACCGGAGAGCTGCGCCGGGTACTGCTGCCCCACGCCGGCGAGTCCGACCAGCTCCAGCAGCTCGTCGGCGCGCTGCTTGGCCGCCGGCTTCTTGACTTTTTTCGTGAGCTCGAGGCCGTAGCTGACGTTCGCCTGAACGGTCCGCCACGGCAGCAAGTTGGCGTGCTGGAACACCATCGCCCGGTCGGGCCCCGGACCGGGGATCGGCCGCCCGTCGAGCTCCAGATCGCCCTCGGCGAGCTGGACGAACCCGGCGACCGCGTTGAGCAACGTGGTCTTGCCGCAGCCGGAAGGCCCGACGAGGCAGACGAAATCCCCCCGCCCCAAGGTCAGGTCGCACTGCTCGACGGCCGTCGTCACCTCTTTCGACCCAGGCTTGGCGTAGTCGATGGCGACACCCCGGGCCTCGAGGTGTGCGATCCCGCCCGTGGCCCCCACATCGATGTGCGCAGCATCACGGCCTGCCGTTCTGGACAGTGCCGGCTTGTCTCGGCTCAGCATGGAGGGGAGCGTAGGACTAATTGTCAGTCCAAAGCAATGGTCCAACTGAGTTTTCTGGCCAGGTCGTGACCGGCCGGAGCAGCGCGGCCGTCCCTGACCAGGGCTAGTGCCGTAAGGTCAGACCATTGACTGTTAAACTACGGTGCATTTCCGGCATCGACCATGACGAGGTGGAGACATGGCTGCAACAGGGCGCGGTGCGAAGGACGACCTCTTCAGCCGCGTGAGCACCTCGCGGGTGTCGCAGGTCATCGTGGACCAGATCAAGGTCCTGATCCGCGACGGTTCTCTCATCCCCGGCGACCGGCTGCCGAGCGAGCGCGATCTGTGCCAGCGCTTCGGCGTGAGCCGGGTGACCGTGCGTGAGGCACTTCGCGTACTGGAAGCCACCGGACTCGTCACCATCCGGGTCGGCGCCCACGGCGGCGCCTTCCTGACCGCGCCGAGCACGGACCGCGTCGGCGAGGGTCTGGCCGATCTCCTTTCGATGTCCGTGCTCACAGCCGGCGAGGTGACCGAGGCGCGCAAGATCGTCGAGATCGGCGCCCTCCCCCTGATCGTCGAGCGGGCGACCGACGAGGACATCGACGCGCTGTTCAAGCTCGTCGAGGAGGGGCAGACCGCCGTCGACGAGGGCGTGCACGCGGTGGACATCTCGGCGCGGTTCCACATCCGGCTCGCCGAATGCGCCCACAACACCGCGCTGACGATGCTGATCCAGAGCTTCCACGGCCCGCTCCTCATGTCCCTGCGGGAGGCCCGCGAGCAGGCCCCCATCATGGGCGCGCGCGGGACCGGCGAACACCGGGAGCTCGCCGAGGCCATCCGCAACCGCGATCTCGCGGCCGCTCAGCGGGTCATGAGCGAACACATCGCCCGGACCGCGCAACGCGTGTCGCACGAGGCCGAGTAGCACCGGGAAAACCCGCGCCACCCTCGGAAACACCCCTCGCACCGGACGCCGTCTTCCGCTAAGGTCCAATGGACTAGCCAATGGAGGAGTAATGGCGGTGAAGGGAAGCAGCACCCTCGTGGTGGGCGCGAGCCAAGCGGGAGTGGAGCTGGCCGCCTCGCTGCGCAAACTCGGTGCTTCGGGACCGATTACGTTGCTCGGCGGGGAAAACCGGCTGCCCTACCAGCGGCCCCCGCTCTCCAAGGCGTTCCTCAAGGGGGAACTGCCCGAGGAGCGGCTGGCACTGCGCGGCCGGGACTTCTACGAGGCTCAGCGGATCGAGCTCGTCCGAGGTGAATGGATCGACGAGATCACCCTCACCGATCCCGAGCTCGGTGAGGGCTTCGCGGTCACGCGGTCCGGTCGGACGGTGGAGTTCGACCGGCTCGCCCTGGCCACCGGAGGCACGCCACGCCGCCTCCGGATCCCCGGGAGTGAGCTCGCCGGCGTCCACTACCTGCGCGATGTCGACGACGCGATGGCGCTGCGACACGACCTCGCGGCCGCCCGCGACGTCGTGGTCATCGGCGGGGGCTTCGTGGGGCTCGAGGCCGCCGCGGCCGCCACCACCGCCGGCCGGAACGTCACCGTGGTCGAAGCGGCCGACCGGTTGCTCGCCCGCGCCGTCGCGCCGCAGATGTCGGGCTTCTACCTCGCCGCGCACCGGCGGCGCGGCACCGAAATCGTGCTGTCGACCGGCGTGACCGAACTCCTCGGCCGCGACCGGGTGACGGGTGTCGGGCTCTCGGACGGCCGCACCATTCCCGCCGACGTCGTGGTCGTCGGGATCGGCCTGGTGCCCCACACCGAACTCGCGGAGCAGATCGGGCTCGCCTGCGCCGGCGGGATCATGGTCGACGAGTCCGCCCGGACCAGCACCCCCAGTGTGGTCGCCGCGGGCGACTGCACGATCGTCGCGCACCCCGACCACGGCGCCCTCCGCCTCGAGTCCGTACCCAACGCCATCGCGCAGGCGAAGACGGCGGCCGCGAGCCTGCTCGGCCTGGCCGCTCCCGCGCCCGGGATCCCGTGGTTCTGGTCCGACCAGGCCGATCTGAAACTGCAGATCGCCGGGATCAGCAGCGGCTACGACGAGACCGTGCTACGGGGCGACCCCGGCAGTGAACGGTTCTCGCTCTTCTACTATCGCGGCGGGCGCCTCATCGCGATCGACGCCGTCAACGCACCACGCGACTACATGGCCGTGCGCAAGCTGCTCGAGGCCGGCCGCACCGTCCCGCAGCACGTCGCGGCCGACACCGAGGTGGCGCTGAAGGAATTCCTGCGCGCGGCTTGACGAGTCAGATGACGAAGGACTCCGTCGACTCCGGCGCGAACAGTTCTTCCGCGGTGCGCAGGCGAGCCGAGAGCCCCTGCTCGTGGTGGTAGCGGAGGAACACGTCGAGCACGTGCCGGTTGGCGTCCAGCCCGTAGGACCAGTAGTCGGGGCCGAGCAGGCTCCGCGCGTCCTCCAGGTGCTGGTTGAGCCACGGCTCCATGAACCGCAGTGCCGAGGCATCGTAGATCCGCGCGTACGCCTCGTTCTTGGCCGCTGTGAACGCTTTCGTCAGGGACTGCGCGACCCACGGGTGCCGCTCGTAGACCTCGCGGCGCAGGGCGACCACGTGCATGATCGGGAAAATCCCGGTCTCCGCGTAGTACTCCTTCTCCGCCGCGACAGTGTCGGGGAAGAGCCGGGCGACGCGACCGTCGCCGGCGACGTACGAGCTCGGGATCCGCGGACTCTGCAGCGCGTCGATCTCGCCGGTGGCCAGCATGTCCGAAAGCGTCCGGCCCGCCGGGATCGACTGGACGTCGAAGCGGGTCGAGACGGCACCCTTTTCGATCCGCCCCGGCGTTTCCTGGCCACCGGTGAGGTAGGTGACCGAGTCGAGTGGCACGTCGTACGCGTCGGCGAGGATGCCGCGGATCCAGACGCCCGCGGTGAGCTGGAACTCGGGCGTGCCGATGCGTTTGCCGACGAGATCGGCCGGTTTCTCGATGCCCGCCGCGGTGTTGATGAAGACGCCGCCGTGGCGGAACATCCTCGACGTGAACACCGGCAGCGCGACGAACGGCGCCGGGTCGCGGTCGAGCGAGGCGACGTAGGTCGACAGCGACATCTCCGAAGCGTCGAACTCGCCGTGGCGCAGCATGCGGAAGAACGTCTCCTCGACCGGGAGCCGCAGGTACGTCAGGTCGATGCCGTCGGGCCGGATCGACCCGTCTTCGAGGGCGCGCGTGCGGTCGTAGTCGCCGCACGCGAATGTCAGGTCCAGTCGGCTCATCGGGTCACCTTCCTGCGGCGGCGAGCCGCCGGTCGAGCCGGGGGTAGACCCGGCGAGCGTTGTTCTCGTACACCGCCGCCAGGTCCTCGCCGGCGAGCCCGGCGCGGTCGACGTACTGCAACGTGTCGTCCCAGGCGATGCCGGTTTCCGGGTCCGCCCCGCGCACCGCGCCGAGCATCTCGGACGCGAAGAGCACGTTCTTCGCGGGCAGGACATCGAGCAGCAGGTCGATGCCGGGCTGGTGGTAGACGCACGTGTCGAAGAAGACGTTCGGCAGGAGCTCGGCCGGGTCGCGCCAGCCGTTGCGCATCGCCAGGCCCCGGTAGCGTCCCCAGTGGTAGGGCACCGCTCCCCCGCCGTGCGGGATCACCAGTCGCAGACCGGGAAACCGGTCGAAGAGCTTCGACTCGAGCAGCTGGGTGAAGACGCTGGTGTCGGCGTTGAGGTAGTGCGCTCCGAGCGTGTGGTGGTTCGCGTTGCACGCCGTCGAGACGTGCACCATCGCGGGCACGTCCAGCTCGGTCAGGACCTCGTAGACACCGAACCACGACTCGTCGGTGATCGGCTTGCCCGCCCAGGTGCCGGACGGGTCCGGGTTCAGGTTGACGCCCACGAAACCGAGTTCGCCGACGGTCCGGCGGATCTCGGCCGTGACGCCGCCGAGATTGCCTTCAGGCGTCTGCGGAAGCTGCGCGACCGGGGCGAAGTGCTCGGGGTAGAGCTCGGCGACGCGGTGGACGAGGTCGTTGGACGCGCGCGCCCAGGCGTTCGCCACGCCGGCGTCGGGCACGTGGTGTTCCATACCGGATGCTTTGGGAGAGAACAACGTCAGGTCGCCGCCACGCTCCCGCAGCACACGCAGCTGGTTACCCTCGACGCTCTCGCGCAGCTCGTCGTCGGTCACCGGCGCCAGTGCCGCCCGCTCACCGTCGAGCTGGGCGTCGCGGAACTGTTTCAACGCCGGCGGGGCTGTCGTGTAGTGACCGTGGATGTCGATGATCACCGGTCGCGCACCTCCTTGAGGTACGCGTCGTGCTCCACGTACCGCAGGCCCTTGCGGGCGAGGCGCTCGCGCATCGAGTTGACGTCAAGGCCCAGCTCTCCCGCCGCGTAGCGGGCCCGCAGGCGCGCTTCCTTGTCCTCCCGCGCAGCCGACGCCGCGAGGATCTCGTCCGCGTCGGCGCGGCGCACGACCACCACCCCGTCGTCGTCGGCGACGATCACGTCACCCGGCTCGACGAGCCGGCCACCGCAGACGACGGGGATGTTCACCGAGCCGAGGGTTTCCTTGACCGTGCCCTCGGCGGACACGGCCCGGGACCAGACGGGGAACGGCAGCTCGCGCAGCTCGGCGATGTCGCGGCAGCCGGCGTCGATGACCAGGCCCCGCACCCCACGCGCCTTGAGCGAGGTCGCCAGCAGCTCGCCGAAGTAGCCCGCGTCCGACGGCGACGTCGGAGCGACGACGAGCACGTCACCGGGCTGACTCTGCTCCACGGCCACGTGGATCATCCAGTTGTCGCACGGCGCCACGCTCACCGTCACCGCCGTGCCCGCCACGTGCGCACCCGGGTAGATCGGGTTCAGCGTGGACGCCATCAGCCCGGTGCGGCCCTGAGCTTCGTGAATGGTCGCGACCCCGAACCGGCCCAGGCCGTCACGCGTCTCCGGGCCGGTTCGCGGCGGGTTCGTGACGACGATCCCGCTCATCGGACGACCGCCCCACCGGCCTGGCCGACCAGCGAGGGCATCAGGGAGATGTGGATCGCGTCCTCGTCGGTCTCGCCGGCGAGCACGCGGATGGCGTGGTCGACCTGGTCGATGCCGTAGCGGTGGGTCGCCAGCTTCTCCAGCGGGAAGCGGCGCGAGGCGAGCTGGTCCACGGCGAGCTCGCAGGCGCGGAACGAGTGCCCGCGCGCGGACTTGATCGTGATCGCCTTCTCGGTGACCTTCTTGACCGGAAAGTCCGGGAACGCGGCCAGCTCACCCTGGATGAGGAGCGTGCCTTCGCGACGCTTGAGGACGTCGACGCCGAGCAGGACCGGCGCGGTGCCGGCGCGCGAAGTGCAGTCGAGCACGATGTCGACGCCGCGGCCGCCGGTGAGGTCCATGATCTTCTCGCGGGGGTCCTCGGTGACCACGTCGATGACCTCGTCCGCGCCGAGTTCCTTCGCGAGGTCGAAGCGGTGCTTGTCGCGCGTGGTGCCCGACACCAGGATCTGGGCGGCACCGGCGGTCTTGGCCGCGACCAGCTGCGCGAGGCCCTGCTGGCCCGGGCCCTGGATCAGCACGGTGTCGGCGTATCCGACGCCGGCGGTGAGCAGCGCCCACTCGATGCCGTTGGACAGCGGCATGACCATGCCGGCGAGCTCGGGCGTGACCGTGTCGGGGACCTTGTGCAGCACGGAGTTCCACGGCAGGTACATGTATTCGCTGAACCCGCCCCACAGCGTGCCGGGGTTTTCCGCGGAGGTGTAGCCGAACCGCCGGCCGTCGGGGTTGGTGCGCCAGTCCGTCGCCTCGCAGTGCCGGTACTCGCCGAGGCGGCACCAGTCGCAGTTGAAGCAGCCGACGTAGTGCTCGACGAACACCCGATCGCCTTCGGAAAGGCCGTGGCGTCGCTTGAACCGCGCCCCGGCCTGTGCGATGACGCCGACGTTCTCGTGGCCCATGATCACCCGGCCCTGGATCACCGCGGGCGGATTGGCGTACATCTTCACGTCCGTCCCGCAGATCCCCGCGACCTCCACCTGCAGCAGGGCGGAGTCCTCGTCGATCGACGGGAGCCGGAATTCCTGCATCTCCGTCGTGCTCGCCGCGACGCGGACGGCCGCCTGCACAGTCTGGACCATCGAATCTCCCTCGTTGGCAGAATGGACAGCCCAATATACCATCAGCGAGGTAGTCCACCAGACGAAGCGAGGAGCCGCATGGCCGAGCACCTGCTGACCGTGACGCGTACCCAGGGCAACAACCGCGCGCTGACCGACGGCGAGGTCGTCCCTGCCGGGTTTCCCTTGGCGTTCAGGGAAGAACCAGTGCTCGTCAACGGGTTCCGGCGGATGGTCCGAGAGCTCGCCTACGACGTCTGCGAGATGGCGCTGACGACCTATCTCACCGCGCGTGAGCACGGCGTGGGCTTCACCGCGCTCCCCGTCTTCCTGGTCCGCGGGTTCCACCACGGCGCGGTCCTCGTACGGAAGGACTCCGGCATCACCGAGCCTGGGCAGCTGGCCGGGAAACGCGTCGGCGTCGGCCGCGGCTACACGGTGACCACCGGCGTCTGGGCGCGCGCGATCATGGCGCTCGAACACGGCCTCGATCTCGACTCGGTGACCTGGGTCCTCAGCGGTGACGAGCACGTGGAGTCCTACCGTCCGCCCGCGAACGTCGAGCCGGCCGGATCCGGGAAGAAGCTCGAGGACATGTTGCTGGCCGGAAAACTGGACGCGGTCGTCAACGCCAAAGTGGACTCTCCCGAGGTCGTGCCCCTGATCGCCGAACCGGTCGAGGCAGGGTTCGCCGCGCTGCGCGAACGCGGCTTCTACCCCATCAACCACCTCGTCGTCGTCAAGGACGAGGTCCTCGACGCGCACCCGGACGTCGCGAAGGCCGTGTTCGACGCGTTCGCCGAGTCCAAGCGCAACTACGTCGAGCAGCTGCGGGCCGGCGTCGTCGAAACCGCCGACGACCGGATGTACGCGCGGGTGATGGCCGAGACCGGCACCACCGACCCGCTCCCCTACGGCATCGAACCCAACCGCGCGATCCTCGAACTCCTGGCCGAACAGGCGGCGGCGCAACACATCCTGACGAAACCGGTGGACGTCGAGTCGATGTTCGCCCCCGCGACGCGCGAACTGGTGGGCTGAGCCATGCGCATCGCGATCGCCGCCGACCACCACGGCGTGAACCTCAAGCAGCGCCTCACCACCTGGCTCACCGACCACGGTCACGAGGTGGACGACCGCGGCTCGCACAGCGCGACGGACACCGTCGACTACCCACCGCTGTGCGCCGACGTGAGCCGGCGGGTCGCCGACGGCCGCGCCGACGCCGGCCTCGTGCTCGGCGGCAGCGGACAGGGCGAAGTCATCGCCTGCAACAAGATCCGCGGCGTGCGCGCGGGACTCGGGCACACCACGTTCATGGTGGAGATCTCGCGCGGCAACAACAACGCCAACGTGCTCGTGATCGGCACGAAGGTCATCTCGGACGACGAAGCGGAACGACTGCTCGCACTGTGGCTGTCGACTCCGTTCAAGGGCGGCCGGCACCAGGACCGGATCGACCAGATCACCGCGCTGGAAGCCTGATTTCCGGCCGGAACGCGACGGCGGTCGGCACCTCTGCGCCGATCGCGTCGGCCACGTCCAGCCCGCTCACGTGGGCGAGCAGCATGCGCAGCGAGTTGCCGTGCGCGACCACGAGCACTGACCGGCCCGATTCCAGCAGCGGCAGCAACTCTTCGAGCCAATACGGCCGCAACCGCTCGTGGAGCATCTGGAGGCTCTCGCCGCCGGGAGGCAGACCGGCCGGCGAACGCCGCCAGCAGGCGACCGCTTCGGCACCGAACCGCGCCCGCGCGTCGGCCCGCCGAAGTCCTTGCAGCGCACCGTAATGCCGCTCGACGAGAGCCGGGTGGTACTCGGCCGCGACGGTCGGCGAGAGCCGGCTCCTGACGATCGCGGCGGTGTCTGCGGCGCGGGCCAGCGGCGAGCAGTGCACGATGTCCGGGACCCAGCCGGCCAGTCCTTCCGCGGCGGCTCGCGCTTCGAGGGCGCCGGCCGGCGTCAGCGGCACGTCGAGGTGCCCGGCGAACAGGTCCCCGGCGTTGGCGGTGCTCTCACCGTGGCGCAGCAGGACGAGCGGAGTCACCGGTCGTGCCCGCGGAGGAACTCCAGAACTCGCGCGGGCGCGGTCTCGGCCGTCTGCTCGGAAACCGGAACGTCCCAGTATTCGTGCACCGGCAGGCACTCCTGGAGGTAGCGCGCGGCCGAAGGGGCGTGCGAGCTGTCCTGCCCCGGCACGATCAACGCGGGCACGTCGCAGGTCATCAGGTCCTCCGGCTCCACGCCCGGAACGGTGTCGCGGTCGAAGAGGCCGCGCACGGAGCCGGTCACGAGCAGGTCGTAGCGCGCCGGGTCGAAGGCCGCGTACGCCTTCGCGAAGGCTTCGTCGCTGCGCAGCGGCGCGGCCCACGGACCCACCCGCGGGTCGGTGCTGAAGCCGGCGGTCGTCGACCGGGCCAGGTCGACGACGGCCGGCAGCCCGTGCTCGGCGACGTAGGCGAGGTGCCGCACGAACCGGCGGTGCTGCGCCATCCGGTAGCGGGGCCCGCCGGCCGGCGAGAACAGGACCATGCTGCGCACGCGTTCCGGTGCCGCGACGGCGAGCGCCGCGGCGGTCGAGCAGCCGACGCAGCCGCCCATGGTGTGCGCCGCGTCGATGCCGAGGTGGTCGAGCAGCCCGAGCGCCTGGCGGACGTAGACCGGCCACTCCAGCCGCTCGATGCGGCCACCCGAGCGCCCCGATTCACGTCGGTCGAAGACGACGCAGGTGTATTCGGGAGCGAAGGCGTCGACGAAGCCGAGTTCACGGTAGCGCCCGAAGCCGGTCCAATTGTCCAAACTGGAATCGAAGCCGCCCGGACTGAACATCAGCAGCGGCGGGCCGTCACCGACGGTCTGGTAACGCGTAGCGATCCCGTCCAGCACGGCCACGGGCATGCTCGTACTCCTCAGCTCTGCGGCACCTTGATGCCACCGCGGATCTGCCGGCCGCCCCGGATGTCCGCGGCGCATTCGGTCAGCGCGTCGAACGTGATCCGCGCGACGTTGGCGTAGGTGTCGATCTCTTTGTCGACGTTGGCGGCGTTGTAGCCGATGGCCGCGGTGGCCATGCGGATGCGCCCGTCGAGCCACGGACCGCCCCCGAACCCACCGAGTACGGGGATCGACACCGCGTCCACCACCGCCGGCCCCACCACCGGGCCGGAGTTGGTGAAGTTGAGCGCGACGGCTCCCGCCGACTCGAGCCGCTTGGCCTCCGCGACCAGCTCGTCGAGCATCCCGTCGGGCACCTGCGCGACGCTGGCCGCCGAGTATTCGATGCCGTACTTCAGGGCCGTCTGCGGCGTGATCCCGAACTGCGCGAAGACCGGAATGCCCGCCCTGGTCACCGCCTCGACCGCTTCCGGGAAGTCGGCGGCCCCGTCGAGCTTCACCAGGTCGACGCCCGCCTCCTTGACCAGCCTGATCGACGCGTCGACCGCACTGGCCGCGCCCTGCTGCAGCGGGCCGAACGGGAAGTCGCAGCTGAGCAGCGCTCGCCGGACTCCCCGCCGAGCCGCCTTCGCGACGACGAGCACCTCGTCGAAGGTGATCTCGAGCGGATGCGGCTGCCCCCAGAGGTTGACCCCGACGGTGTCGCCAACCGAGACGATGTCCACGCCGACCCGGTCGGCGATGCGCGCCATCTGGTAATCCCAGGCGACGATGCAGACGCTCTTCTCGCCACGCGCCTTCATCGCCTGCAGAGCCGGGATGGTGACCTTGCCGGCCGGATCGCTCTGGGGGCTCATGCGCGCGTCGCTTTCAGCAGTTCCAACAGATCGTCCTCTTCGGCGGGCACCAAGAGGATCCGGGCGTGCGGACGCAGCGAGAACAGTGCCTCGTTCGCGACTCCGTCGGAGGTCACGACCAGGCCGGCCGTCATGATCCCGCGCACCGTGCAGGCCGCACCGATGGTGGCCGCCGCCTCCGCGTTCTCACCGGTGGTCGAAACCAGCACGACGGTGTTGCTGTCGCGCAGCTCATCGGTGAGCGCCACCCGGTCGCCGGTCATGGTGACCAGCTCGTCACCGGCGCCGGAAGCCGAGTAGAACCGCGCCTGAGCCCACTCCTCGGCGGCCGCTCGCCCGACGATGTCCTTCGCCGCTTCGTCCAGCGCCACCACCCGCGTGTTGCGGGCGGCGGACAACGGGTAGTCGATCCGGAAAGCCGCTTCCTCGGCGGTCGCCGCGCGGGCACAACTGCTGACCAAGCCACGTTGCAACACTGCGTTCCTCGCCGTCTCAGACCGTGGTCTGCCGCACGCCCGGCTTGGCGACCATCGCCTCGCCGATGCCGTCCACAAAGGACTGGTCGGCGGGCAGCACGACCGCGACCGAGCGCACCTTCTGGTCCTGGGCCCGGTTGCCTGCCGGCTCGACCCCGTCCTCGGCCAGCGCGAGCGCGGCCTTGCGCAGCTTCTGGCGCGCCTTGATGATGCCCGCGTCGGTGGCGACGAGCCGCTCCTTGGTCCGGTCGACGATCGGCCCCATCGACTCCTGAAGCGACGAGTCCTGCAGCGCGATGCCCTTGATGCCGGAGTAGGTCTCGCCGCGCCGCTGCGCGTCGCGGTCCATGAGGTAGTCGTTGTCCTTGTTCGCGAGCGGCCGGTAGTTCTCGTCGTTCGCGCTGTGCACGCCCAGACCTGCCCGCATGGCCGACACCTCTTCGCTGTCGAGCTGGCGGGTCGGGTGGTAGTCGAAGCTCCAGGCCCAGCAGTTCTCGTCGTCGATCGGCACCCAGAAGTGGCCGTGCATCGGGTGGTCGGCGCGCGGCGGGACCATGGTGAAGTTCGGCAGCACCCACGGCGTCACGCGCCAGTAGTAGTGCCCTTCCTCCGCGCTGCGGCGAGCGGCGATGAGCAGGCCGCCCTCGTAGTCGACGACCTCGAAGAACGGCTTCAGGTCCGCGCGGTTGTAGGCGTTTCCCTTGGAGCCCTTGAAGAGCGGGTCGCTGTCGAGGCTGCCGGAGTGCAGGAAGGTGACGTGGCTGGAGTCGATGCCGCCTTCGAGCGCCTGCAGCCAGTTGCACTCCTGAAAGCGCTTCGACGTGAAGGCCTGCCCCTCCGGAACGGTCACGAACTCCCACTCCGGCAGCGGCGGCTGCGTCTCCGGATCACCGAAGTAGGCCCACAGCACGTCGCCGCGCTTGACCATCGGGTAGGACTTGAGCTTGACGTTGGCGCAGAAGTTGCTGGTCTCGGGCTCGCTCGGAACCTCGATCGCCTGACCGGTGTAGTCGTACTTCCAGCCGTGGTACGGGCAGCGCAGGCCGCCGGCCTCGTTGCGGCCGAACCAGAGCGAGACGCCGCGGTGCGCGCAGAACTCGTCCATCAGGCCGTAGCGGCCCTCCGAGTCGCGGAAGGCGATCAGCCGCTCCGAAAGGATCTTGACCCGCACCGGCGGGCAGTCGTCGGCGGGCAGCTCCTCGGCCAGCAGAACGGGCTGCCAGAAGCGCCGGAACAGGGCGCCCATCTTGGTGCCCGGCCCGGTCTGCGTCAGCAGTTCGTTGATCTCTGTTCGGAGCACGCTGAAGTCCTTTCGCACCGGCGATCGCGAAGCCGTTATAGGATTGAATATCAGACCATTGAACCACTGGCAATGGCGAGTTCTCCGCGCCGAGGTCAGACGACCTGCTCTCCGGGCACGTCGACGGTGAGCCCGTCGAGCCGCGGCGTCACCTCGATCTGGCACGAGAGGCGGCTCCCGGCCCGCCGGTCGCCGATCGCGAGGTCGAGGAGGTCGTCCTCCATGTCACCGACTTCGCCGACCTGATCCAGATACTCCTCGCGCACCCATACGTGGCAGGTGCCGCACGAAAGGCAGCCCCCGCACTCGCCGATGATCCCCGGCACCCCCGCGCGCACGGCCGCGCTCATGACGCTCTCCCCCACGGAGGCGTCGACCGCCCGCTCCTCGCCGGCGTCGTCGACGTACACGACCTTCGGCATGTCCACTCCTAGCCGCTGACTAATGGACTTACCAATATACCGGTTGATCCCGGGGGCGCAAGACGCCAGGAGAGCCACAGACAACCAAAAAAGCCCAAGTCGGTGACTTGGGCTTTTTTGCTCTCCGCCAGGACTCGAACCGGGAACCCCAGTCAAGCGCCGACTTCGCTTGGGCCGACAGCCGGGGAGCCTGCCGGTTCGGCGAGCCGGTGAAACACCTCGGCGAGCTTCTCCGGCTGAGACAGGAGGCTTTCCGCAACCAGCTGGTCAACCGCTTCGCGGACGACCTCGGGCGCGCAGGCACCGAACAGGACCTTGGGTGCATGCTCCGCCGGCAACGTGTACACGCCCTTGCCGAAGTCCCGGCGCTGGTACCGCGCGGCCAGCGACGACCGGAACTCCGGCCGCGCGGTGAGGTCGGCCAGGATTTGGCCGTCTCCCGGCACGAACGCGCACAGGAACACCAGCCGCGCGATCCGGTCGGGCACCTGCTCCGCGACCTGGGCGACGGTCAGCCCGCCCATGCTGTGCCCGACCAGCACCACCGGCCGAGCGGCCGCCTCGACGCGTTCCCGCACCGTCGCGACGCAATCGTCGAGCGTCACGGTCTCGATCGCCTGGCCGCCGTCACGGCCGGGCAGGTTCACCGCGTCCACGGTGTGCCCCGCCGCCTCGAGCAGCGGGACGATCTTCTCCCAGCACGAGGCCTGGTACCAAGCTCCGTGCACGAGCACGAAATGCGCTCCGGCGTTCTTCACGTTCCTCCTCGTCTCGCCGCGTTCGCCGTCGAAACCGGCGACCCGGTCCGGCTCCTCAGGTGAAGCCGGACCGGTTCTCCTCAGTCCACCACCGCGGGTTCGGGCACTCCGGGCCGGAGCTCTCCGGCGGCCAGCCGGGCGGCGACGCGCGCCGCGTCGCGGCCAGGGCGGATGAAGACGATGGCGAGGACGCCCGAGATCACCAGGAGCACCGCCAGGATCAGCCACGAGGTCTGCAGGCCCGACACCTCGCACTGGGCCGAGGCGATCCGGCCGGTGAGCGCCGGGGCGATCACGCCGGCCAGCGAGTACACCGCGCCATACGCGCCGAGGACACCGGCGCGCTGGGTGATCGGCGTGATCTCGGCACACACCGTTTGCGACACCGCGAAGATCACCACCGCCAGCACACTGAGGCAGCTGAACACCAGCTTCCCCACCACGCCCGGAACGAGCACGAACGCCGCTGCCGAGGCGCCCGAGACGAGGAGGCACACGCCGGAAACCGTGCCCCGCACGTGCCGGGTCGACACGCCGCGGCGGATCATCGC
The DNA here is from genome assembly GCF_019468465.1 of Amycolatopsis sp. DSM 110486. Taxonomy (NCBI): domain Bacteria; kingdom Bacillati; phylum Actinomycetota; class Actinomycetes; order Pseudonocardiales; family Pseudonocardiaceae; genus Amycolatopsis; species Amycolatopsis sp. DSM 110486. Next base: position 488,647 of record NZ_CP080519.1, read on the forward strand.
CTTCATGAGCGCGCCGAGTCCGATGTAGACCACGACGATCGCGAAGCCCTGCTTCACCGCGATGAACGCGCTCGCCTGCCCCAGCGAGAGGCCCAGCGAGTCTTGCAGGTACAGCGGCGCGAACGCCGCGTCCTGCCGCGGCGCCGGCCGCTCGGCGGCCGAACACGTCGAGATCAGCGCCGCCGCGGCGGCGCTGATCTCGGACGAGCTGTGAACCACTGGCTTGCCGAAGCCGTCAAGGGGGCTGCGAGCCGCTTTTACGTCCCCACGGGTGACCGGTCTAGTACTGCAGCGAGGGGTAGGCGGCCAGGTCCCCACGGCCTTCCGGAGTCAGGTCGAGCGCGCCGAAGATCGGCGAGATCGCGTCCACGGCGCTGGAATCGCCGCGGGCGAAGACCTGCTCGCTCGTCCACCGGTGGTGAATGCCGTCCTCGTCCTTGGTGAACACGTGCAGAAGCGGGATCTGCACGCCGTCCGGGGTTTCCGCGTGGTAGTCGCGGTTGAAGGTGTTGTTCTTCGACGACACCGCGCGGATGGTGCGCCAGTGGCGTTCCCGGGCGTAGGCGCCGAGCCGATCGGCGTCGGCCTTGGCCACGACCACGAGGTTGACCCGCTCGGCGAGGTGGAAGGCCGCACCCTCGAGCCCGTCCACGATCGAGGTGCACGACGGGCACGGCTGTTCGACCAGCGGCAGTTCGGCGGTCTTGCCCTCCGCCGCTCCCGCTCGCGGGTCGTCCGCCCAGCGCGGGAACATCATGTTGTAGACGACCAGTGTGTTCCGGTCCGGCTCGAACAGCTCCGAGAACCTCACCGGAGCACCGTCCACTCCGGACTCGAAGACGTAATTCTCGGCGATGGTTCCGCCCACCGGCAGCGAACGGCGCTGTGCCGAGACCTGCTCGGCCAGCAGCTTGAGCTGCGCCTCGGATTCCAGCAGCCGATCCCGCGCCTCGCGGTATTCGCTCGACTCACCAGGGAATCGGACGCCCGCGTCGCGAAGGATCTCCGACCACTTCTTCATGTCACGCGGACCGCCCACGAGGGCCATGACTGCCGTCCTTTCCGTGGCTCCACGCCCGCTCCACAGGCGCGTCGCCGAGATAGTTCGTTGACCAGACTCTCTGGGGCCATTAGAGCACGACGAGATGGTTCGGTCAACGAACTCTCCCTGCTAGCATGAACGTATGGCCCTCCCCAAGTACTACGCGGCTCAGCAGTGCTCCCTGGCGCGCAGCCTCGAGATCGTCGGCGAACGCTGGACGCTGCTGATCGTGCGCGACGCCTTTTTCGGGGTGCGCCGCTTCGGAGATTTCCTGGCCCACCTGGGCATGTCTCGCGCCGTGCTGACCGAGCGCCTCGAAGGCCTGCTCGAGACCGGCGTACTGGCGGAGACGCCCGGCAGCCACGGTTACCGCGAATACGTCCTGACCGGCAAAGGGGTGGACCTGTGGCCGGTCGTCCGCGACTTGCTCGCCTGGGGCAACGAGCACTGCTCGGAGAACGGCCCGCGCCGGGTGTTCCGGCACGTGCCGGATTCCGGACTCCTCGCGCCGGACGGGTCGTGCACGGCGTGCGGCCGCACGGTCGCCCCAGCCGACCTCGTCGTCCTTCCCGGCCCCGGCTACGACGATCACGCCGACGACTTCGTCAGCGAAGCGCTCTCCGAAGCGCACCGCTTGCTGGAGCCCCTCCGCACTCGGTGATTCCGGCCGCACATTCGCACGGCCCGCCGGAGGTGACCCGGCCCGGCAACCGGGTCTCCAGGTCGAAGACGGCGTCGTCGTGGTCGGACGTCGCCGGGTCGAGGATCCAGATGTTGTTGTCGTAGGGGTGGAAGCCGAGGGAGGCCCAGATTCTGCGGGCGCGGCAGGGCACCCGGCCGCGGGTGTTCACGGACGGCGCCACGGCGATCAGGCGGGGCTCGGCACACAGCCATTGCAGCAGCCGGCTCGTGAGGAGCCTGCCGACGCCGCCGGAACCGCGCCACGCCGGCGCGAGCACCACGTGTCCGATGAGGACGACGTGGCTGCCCGACGCCGTGATCGACCCGTCGAGCGCTTCGGAGAGCCGGCCGTACCCTGAACCGTCCGGCTCGCCGAAGAGCACGCCGAACGCGGTGAAGCCGCGGTGGGAGCCCAGTTCGCCGACGACGTCGCCCGCGTTCTGGAGGTCGACGAGGAGCCCGCCTGCTTCGAAGAACGTGCCTGTCACGCTGCCGTCGGCCGCACGGCACTCCGACAGGAACGCCCCCTCGGCATCAGCCCGGTCCGCCAACGCGATCGTCACGCTCGCCTCGCCCGACCACACCGCCACACCGGAGCTGCTCAACGTGTCACCGGTCAGGGACGTGGTCGTGCCGACGGTCATCCGCGCGCGGCCGAGCAGATCGGCGAGGCCGGGCGGTGAGCTCGGGGTCACGAGAGGTTGCGGGCGAGGTCGATGGCCCGGCCGAGATTGTCCAGCTTCTCCGCAACGGTCGCGCCCGCCGGATAGAACCGCACAGTCGTGATACCGCGGTCCCGCCAGGCGGTGAGCCGCTCCCGCACCATGTGCTCGGTGCCGATCAGCGTGGTCGAGAAGATCATGTCGTCGGTGATCAGGGCGGTGGCATCCGCGTGCCGCCCCGCCTGCCAGAGCTCCCGGACCTCGGCTGCGATTTCCGACCAGCCTTGACGGCTGTACGCGCTGTTGTAGAAGTTCGTGGTGGCCGAGCCCATGCCGCCGAGGCTGAAGGCGAGATCCTTCTTGCGCGTCGCGGCGACTGCGGCGAGCTGTCCTTCGTCCTCGACGAAGTGCACCTCGGCTCCCTGGCAGAGATCGATTTCGGCGAGCGTCCGCCCTCCGCGCGCAGCCCCGGCGCTCAGCGCGTCGAGGTAGGCGGAAGCACCTTCGGGCACGAAGCTGCTGCCCAGCCAGCCGTCCGCGATCTCACCGGCCAGCTCCAGCATCTTCGGCATCAACGCTGCGACGTAGATCGGAATGTCCGGGTTCGCCGGCAGCGAGGTGCGCATCGGAACCCCCTCGCCGCCTGCACGCGGCACGGAAAAGACTTCTCCGCTGTGCTTGATCTTGACGCCGGCGAACACCTGCCGGACGATGTCGATCGTTTCCCGCATCCGGCGCAGCGGCCGGTCGAACGGCACCCCGTGCATGCCCTCCACGACCTGCGGGCCCGAGCTTCCCAGGCCGAGCACGAACCGGCCGCCGGACAGGTCCGCGAGCGTCATCGCCGTCATCGCGATGAGCGTCGGGGTGCGCGTCGCCAGCTGGATCGTGCCGCTGCCGAGGGTCATGCGGTTGGTCCGCGCCGCCAGGTACCCGAGCGGCGAGGGCGCGTCCGAACCCCAGGCCTCCGAGATCCAGCAGACGTCGAGGCCGAGCTTTTCCGCCTCCACGGCCAGCGTGACGTTGTCCTGCCACGAACCGACCAGCGCTTCGATCGTCGTCGCCGTGCGCATCAGCGCGCTCCCTCCGCCAGCTCCTTGATGAGGCGCAGGTTCGACTCCAGCCCGGCCTGGAATTCCCCGATCCGGTTGGCGACGATCTTCTCCTCCTTGTGCGGCAGACGGTCGATCGCGTGGTTGAGGCCGGATCGGCCCGGGCCCATCTGCCCCCACTGGCTCAGCTCGGTGCCCACCGCGCACGGTTCGACGGAGAAACCCCAGACCGACGACGGTCGCACGTCCTGGCCGGCGTTGACCTCCCACGTGAACGCGGAGTTCGGCTTGAACTCGATCACCGTCGAAGTCGATTCCCACTCGCCCAGCGCTTCGTGGAAGCTGCGCCCGCGGAACCTCGTGCCGACGCCGGGTTCGCCCGCACCGTCGAGCCAGGTCACTTCCAGCAGCTCTTCACTGAGTTTCACCATCAGGTGGATGTCGCTGACAAGAGCCCAGACCGCTTCGGTGGTGGCGTTGATTTGGACAGTGGCCCGGGCAGTCGGAAGATCGGCATACATCATCGGAGCCGCTCCTTGATCGAATTGTCAATGAGTTCTATTATAGAACTTACAAGCTGCGTCCACAATGCAGCGAAACCCGCCGAGTTTCTGCGACTTCTCTTCGCTCGTACCAATCCGCTCCACAAAAAGGGCCCGCCATCGCGTGTCGCGATGGCGGGCCCCGGGCCGGGGTTCGTGGTGAGCCCGGATCAGGAGGCGAATCGCCTCCCCTTCTGCCGGACGTACGGGGCATCGCGCCCTTCGACGGTCCGCCCGGTGAACGGCTCGCCGCAGTGCGAGCACGTCTCGACCGCGTGGGCGTCGTGGCCGCACGTGGTGTGGTGCAGCAGCACCGGGGGCCCGTCGGGGCCGGTCGCCCACGCATCGCCCCAGTTCAGCAGCGCCATGATGATCGGGAACAGGTCCTTGCCCTTGCGGGTGAGGTGGTACTCGTACCGAGGCGGGTTCTCCTGGTACGCCCGCTTCTCGACCACGCCGTTGCGGATCAGTCCTTCGAGGCGCTCGGTGAGGATGTTCCGGGAGATGCCCAGATCTTCCTGCAGCTCCTCGAACCGGTTGTGCCCTTTGAACCCGAACAGGTCGCGGACGATGAGCAACGTCCACCACTCGCCGACGACCTCGAGCGTCTGGGCGATCGAACAGTCGAAATCAGCAAAGCTCTTCCTGCGCATGATGCAACTATACCTCGGACGAGACCAGTACTGAAGGGTGTAAAAATCGCTGTGCTCGGGGCGTGAATGCGTGCACTGTCAGCGCTTCCGCCGCCCGTGGCCCACAGGTGCTCACGGATGAGCATTCGATCAAAGAACTGTCGCTCCCGAGCTTTCGCGGGAATTCATGATCAGCCCGAGCCGTAGCCCGCCGACGGTGCCGGGACCTCCCGGCCCGGGTCACCGGCTTTTGTGGTCCGAGCATCACCCTGACCCGACCACGAAGGCCGCAGGGCGAGCAACGCCCCGATCGTGATGAAGCCCATCACGATCACGTAGCCGGCCACCGAAGCCGAGGTCCCGGTGGACGCCAGCAGCGAGGTCATGACGAGTGGTGCGAATCCGCCGCCGACGACGTTCGACAACTGGTACCCGAGCGAAGCGCCGCTGTAGCGCACCGCCACCGGGAACAGTTCCGAGAACAGCGCCGCGGTCGGTCCGTACATCACGCCGTTGATGAACATCGCGACAGCGATCGCGACACCCACGACCGGCGGCGAGGCGGAGTCGAGCAGCGCGAAATAGGGGAAAGCCCAGAGGATCGTCCCGACCGCGCCGACGAGGAACACCGGGCGCCGGCCAACCCGGTCGCTCAGCCTCGACGCGATCACGATCGACACGGCCATCGCGGCGGCGCCGATCATGATCGACACCAGCATCGTGTTCCGGGAGATCTTCAGAGCCTGTGTGGCGTAGGCCAGCGTGCCGGTCGTGTAGACGTAGAACGACCCGCCCACGACCAGGAAAACGCCGATGGTGACGACGATGCGCCGGGGATGTTCCCTGATCACCTGCAGCACCGGTGACCGGTGCGCTTCACCGCGTCGCTTCGCCGCACGGCGGAAGGCGGGCGTGTCGTCGATCCTCATCTGCACCAGCAGCGCCACGACGACGAGCGCGCCGCCGAGGAGGAAGGGAACCCGCCAGCCCCAGGCGAAGAAGGCGTCCGCGCTGGTGGCACCCGCGGCCACGAAGAACGCGGCGCTGGACACGATCAGCCCGAGCGGCAGCCCGAGCTGGGCCCATGCTCCGTAGGCGCCGCGCTTTCCGCGTGGTGCGTACTCGGTGGCGAGCAGGACCGCGCCACCCCATTGGCCGCCGAGCGCCAGCCCCTGGCAGATCCGCAGGACGAGCAGGGCCGCCGGCGCGGCGATGCCGATCGCGGCGAACCCGGGAAGCAAGCCGATGGCGAAGGTCGCCGCCGCCATCAGCGCCAGCGCGATGACCAGCGCCTTCTTGCGGCCGTGCCGGTCGCCGAGGTGGCCGAACAGTGCGCCGCCCACCGGGCGCGCCACGAACCCCACCGCGATCGTCGCGAACGAGGACAGCGTCGCCGCCAGCGGGCTGAACGACGCGCTGAAGAAGACCCGCGGGAAGACGAGCGCCGCCGCGGTGGTGTACAGGAAGAAGTCGTACCACTCGGTCGATTGGCCGAGCAGGGTCGCGATCCGCACTCGTCTCAGCTCGGCGGGACTGATCGCCGGTTCGTCCGGCGGGGAGCCCGAGGGAAAGCGGGCGTTGTTCGAGTTCAAGACAGGCCTCCGGTTGTTTGTTGACGCGCGGTCGCGATCGGTTCGGCGCCCCGGAACGGCGCCGGGGCGGGGCCCGGCACGTGCTCGATCCGCAACTCCCCCGATGCCGCGACTGCGCGAAGTCGCTTCTTGTCGATCTTGCCGACGCTGGTGCGGGGCAGCGTTTCCGCCAGTACCCACCGTTCGGGCAACCACCAACGGGGCACCGACGCCGCCAGGTGGCCCCGCAGATCGGCCATCGACGCGGTGGCGGTCTCGCACAGGACGACGACCGCGAGCGGACGTTCCTCCCAGCGCGGGTCGGGCACGCCGATCACCGCGGACTCGACCACGTCCGGGTGCGCGTCGAGCTGGTTCTCCAGCGCCACCGAGGAAATCCACTCGCCTCCGGACTTGACGACATCCTTCGACCGGTCGGTGATCCGGAAATACCCGCGGCGATCAAGCGCACCGAGGTCGCCGGTGCGCAGCCAGCCGTCGGCGCTGAAGCGGTCCTCACTCGTGCCGCCGACGTACGACCCGGTGACCCACGGCCCGCGCATCTCCAGTTCGCCGACAGACTCGCCGTCGCGAGGGAGGACGTTGCCGAACTCGTCCACGGCGCGCATCTCGACGCCGGGCAGCAACCGGCCTGACCAGTCGCGCCAAGGCTTCGCGGGATCGGCCAGGTCACGCGCCGCCGGGAGCGAAATCCCGCCCCACGGGCTGACCTCGGTCATCCCCCAGCCCTGGAAGAGATGCGTGCCGTGCACCCGCTCGTAGTAGTCGATGAGAGCGGGAGCCACCGACGAGCCGGCGCACACGATGGAGTCCAAAGAGGACAGGTCCACCGGGTGCGCTTCCGCGTAGACCTTGACCTGTGCCCAGATGAGCGGAATCGAAACCGCCAGTGTCGGCTTCGCCGCGGCGGTCAGCGCCGTGATCGCCGCGGCACTCACGTCCCGGCCCGGGAGCACGATCCCCGCGCCGGTGAGCAGGGCCGCGTGAGGCAAGCCCCAGCCGTTGACGTGGAACATCGGGGTGATCTGCAGGATCCGGTCCCGGTCGGAAAGTGCGAACGCGGCGCCGGAGCTGATGGCGAGCGCGTGCAGCCAGATCGAGCGGTGGCTGTAGACGACGCCCTTCGGCAGTCCCGTCGTCCCGGTCGTGTAGCAGACCGCGGCCGGCGCGCGCTCGTCCAGCTCGGGCCAGCTGTCGGGGGCCGTGACGCTCGCGAGAAGGTCGCGGTAACCCACTTGTTCTCCCCGATCCTCGCCGACCACGACCAGCGTGTGCACCGAGGGAAGCTGCGGGAGCAACGCGGTGAGACGGGGCAACAGATCGTCGTCCACGATGATCACGCCGTCCTCGGCGTCACCGATCACGTAGACGAGCTGCTCGTCCGAAAGGCGCGAGTTGATCAGGTGTAGGACGGCACCCATCGCCGGCACGCCGTAGAAGGCTTCGAGATGGGGCTGGTGGTTGCAACAGAAGGTGCCGACCCGGTCGCCGGGCCGAACGCCGAGGCCGCGCAGAGCGGTTGCCAGCCGGGCCGCGTTCCCGGCGACGGTACTGAAGTCCGTTTCCCGGACCACCCGCCCCGCGGAGCCGCTGACGACCGGGCTGTCGGGGTGTACGTCATTGCCGTGACGCAGCATGGCCGCCATGGTCAGCGGGAAATCCTGCATCGTGCTCATGAGCTCGCTCATGGCCCGAGTACCTCCACTTCGTTGTGCGAGGTTGGGGTTCGGCTGTGCCACCTGTGCCGCAGCCGAGTTGTCCTGGTGTGCCGGCGCGGCCGGCTCAGGCGATGTCCACGTCCTGGTCCATCTCGGGGAGGTTGACCCCGACCAGCCGTACCCCGGCCTGGGTGCGGTACCGCTTGTTGACGCTGATCAACGTGGCGGTGAGGGGCTCGAGCTGACGGGCCAGCCGCAGCGGGCCGGCGACGACTCCGGGCTTGCCCGTGACGGCGGCGCACAGTTCGCCCGCGACGTCGAGCGCGTGCTCGTCGTCGCCGACCATCAGCACGTCCTCGTCCGTGAGGTCCTCCTTGGCGCTCCACAGCGTCACCGCGGACAGGTGGTGGAACGCGCCCACCACCCGGGCCGCCGGCACGAGCAGCTGCAGCTCCTCCGCGGCACTGCCGTCCGGTACGTCCAGCCCGAACGGGCCGCGCCGATCGAAGCCGAGCGGGTTGCAGCAGCTGACGATGACTTTGCCGGCCAGGGAACCGGCGAGCGACCGCACCAGGTCGGCGTGACCGCGGTACGGGACGGCGAGGATGACGACCTGCGAACCCGCCGCCGCTTCCCGGTTTTCCGCCCACGTAACGGGTTCCGTGCCCGAGAGCCGCTCGTTGACCGCCCGGGCGCCCTGCTCGGCGCGCGCCACGTCACGCGAACCGATCACCACCCGGCGACCCGACCGCGCCAGCCGGTAGGCGAGTCCTCTGCCCTGCGGTCCGGTGCCACCGATGATGGCGATGCGCTCTTCTTCCACCCGTTCCTCCTGTTGGCTCTGAACCGGCGATCACAGATCTGCGATCGCGGGGATGACGCTGTCGCCGATCCGGCGCATGGAATCGAGAATCAGCCCGTGATCGCCGACGATGTGGCGAACCAGTACCGTTTCGAATCCGATCTTGCGGTAGAACCCCAGTCGTTTCACGACGGTTTCCGCCGACCCGACGAGTGAGGTGTCCCGTTCGCGGCCGAATCCGCGATATCCGGCCGCCACGACCGGTTCGACCGCCTCCCACGCCTTCTCGTCCGTTTCCGCGACGAAGATGTCGCGGCGCAGGACCGCCTTGGGCACGCGGCCGTGTTCCGAACAGAGCCGGCTGTAGAGCTCGAGCTGTTTCTCCAGTTCCTCCGGCGGCGTTCCGGGGGCCGTTTCCCAGGCGTCGCCGAGCCGTCCCGCCCGTTCGACGGCCTTGCCCGCCATGGCCGCCACCCAGATTTCCGCCGGGGTGCTCGGGATCGGGTTGATCTGCAGGTCGTCGAACTGGAAGAACTCGCCGTCGTGGCTGAACCGCTCCCCGGCCAGGAGCCGGCGGACGACAGTGATGAACTCTTCGCTGCGCCGGCCGCGGGAACCCTTGGCGATCTTGAACCCGTCGAACTGCTCGCTCACGTCACCGTTGCCGACGATCAGCGTCAGCGGTTCCGGCGCGAACGCCGCGAGCGTGCCCACCTGCTCCGCGGCCAGCACGGGGTGGTGGAAGGGCGCGAGGTAGAGCAGGCCGACGGGCATGTCACCGGTGACGGCGAGCATGCGCGCCAGCGTGGGGGTGGGCGCGAAAGCGTTCGCGTACGACGAGGCGTGGCTGTCGCCGACCATCAGGAAGCCGAAGTTCCACTCGGCGGCGGTCTTCGCGATCTCGAGCAGTTGCCGGGCCTGGAGCCTGACGTCGGTGACGCCCAGCGGGATGTCGCTGAACTCTCCGCGGTCGACGACGATTTCGTGGTACTTGCGCAGGGATTCATCGGACGCGGCGAAGATGAAGCGAAGTGAAGTTCCGAGCTTCATTCACGTTCCTTCCGGTGGGGGCGGCGGTGCCCTCCGGCGCGAGGGGAGTGGGCTCACGCATGAGGATGGAGTGCGTTTCGTCATAGAACTCTAACCTCGGCCAGCGCGCGGAAGCAAGCGTCGCCGAGCGAGGATTTTTCAATCGATCTTGCAGGTCACAGGGTTCCGTCATCGAACGCTCTGTGGTTTCATCAAGCAACGCTTTGGGGACTTTGCTGGTGAAGGTTCGCCGCAATTGGCCGAAAAAGATCAATTACCGTCGAGGAGGATGGCGTGCGCCTGGGTTGGGACATGGGCTATTGGAGTTCGGCACCGCATCCGTTCCTCGAGGAAAGCTCACGGGAAGCCGAACGGCTGGGCCTGCATTCGATCTGGGCCGCCGAGTCCTACGGCTCGGACAGCATGACGCCACTGGCGTGGGTGGGTTCGCGAACGACCAGACCGGCGTTGGGTACCGCGTGCACGCAAATGGCGGCGCGTACGCCCACCGCGACCGCGATGGCCGCGATGACCATGGATCACCTGTCCGATGGCCGCTTCATTCTCGGGCTCGGGTCAAGCGGGCCGCAGGTGGTCGAGGGCTGGTACGGGCAGCAGTACCGCAGGCCGTTGCAGATGACGAGAGAGTACGTCGAGATCGTGCGGAAGGTGATCGCGCGGGAAGGCCCGGTCGAGTTCCACGGGGAGCACTTCACGATTCCCGCGGCGGGCGGCACCGGTTTCGGGAAGCCGCTGCGGGCCAACATCCGGCCGCGGCGGCCCGAGATCCCGATCTTCCTCGGTGCCCAGGGCCCGAAGAACGTCGCGCTCGCCGCCGAGATCGCGGACGGCTGGCTCTCGATGTTCTTCGGCCCCAAGCTCGACGCGTACTACCGCGCGGCACTCGGCGAGGGCTTCAGCCGTCCGGGCGCGCGCCACACCGCCGAATCGTTCACCGTAGTCGCCAACGTCAACGTGCGCGTCGACGACGACGTGGAGCACGCGGCGGACAGCCTGCGCCCGCTGCTGGCGCTCTACATCGGCGGCATGGGCGCGGCCGAGGTGAACTTCCACCGCAACATGTTCACGCGGCTGGGCTATGAGGCCGAATGCGAGAAGATCACCCAGCTGTACCTGGACGGCCACCGGGCTGAGGCGATCGCCGCGGTCAGCACCCGGATGGTGGAGGAAGTCGCCTTGATCGGCCCCCCGCACAAGATCCGCCACGACCTCCAGGCCTGGGAGACGACCGTCGTCGACGTCATCAGCGCGAACATGGCGGACCCTGCGACGCTGCGGACTCTCGCCGAGCTGATGGCCTGATCCCGGAGCCGGACAACTGTCGCGTTAGGACGGTTCAGTTCGCCGCGAGCGAGACGGCGAACTCCGGCGGTGTCCGCAGCGACTGGAACACGACGCAGTAGCGTTCGGTCAGCTTCTTCAGCGTCGCGAGCTGGTCGGGGTCGGCGTCGGTGTCGAGGTCGAACGACAGCCGGATCGCGCGGAAGCCGACTGGGGCGTCCTTCGCGACGGCCAGCGTGCCGCGGAAGTCGAGGTCGCCCTCGGCCCGGACGCGGCCGCCGCGCACTTCGAGGCCCAGCGACGTCGCCACTGCCCGCAGCGTCACCCCGGCGCACGCGACGAGCGCTTCGAGCAGCATGTCACCGGAGCAGGCGAGGGTGCCGTCGCCGCCGGTCGCCGGGTGCAGCCCGGCCTCGACGATCGCGCGGCCGGTCTCGACCTTGCAGGAGATGCCGAGGCCGTCCAGTTCGGCGTCGGCGTGCAGAGTGACGAGCGCGCTCTCCGGTTCGTCGCGGTACTTGTCCTTCAACGGGGCCTGGGTCGCGCGCAGCGCTTCGGAGTCCATGCGCTCGATTGTGCCTGCGTTTGCCGGAAAGCGAAAAGGCGGGGAGCCGGACTCCGGTCTCCCCGCCTTCTCAGTGCGGATTCAGGTGCGTCAGCTCAGCGTCACCGCGGCGTCGTCGATCACGAACGACGTCTGCAGCGAGCTGTCCTCGGTGCCGGTGAACTTCAGCGCCAGGGTGCCGCCGGCGGCCGACGAGACGTCGATCGTCCGGAGGGTGTATCCCGAGGCCTTGTTCAGGTTGGAGAAGCTGCCCAGCGTCGCGCTGCCGTTGGTGACGGTCAGCTTGTCGTAGGCGGTCGTGGTGGTCGTTTCCGCGGAGTCGATGTGCAGGTAGAACGTCAGCGTGGCGTGGCACCCGGCCGGGATGGCCACCGACTGCGCGATCGACTCGGTGTGCGTGCTGCCGTACCCGTCCAGCCAGGTGCTGTAGCTTCCGCCGTGCGCGGCCTGGCCCTGCGAGGCCCACTGGCCGATGGCGCCGGTGGTGCCGGTCCAGCTGCCGATGCCCGACTCGAAGCCGCCGTTGACGAGCTTCTGGCCGGAGCAGCCGCCGGTGGTTCCGACGGTCCAGGTGAACGACGCCGTGCCGGTCTTGCCGGCCGAGTCCCTCGCCGTCACCGTGACGTTCGAGGTGCCCGCGGTGGTCGCGGTGCCCGAGATCGTGCCGGTGGAGGTGCTGATCGACAGGCCGGCCGGCAGGCCGGTGGCCGACCAGGTGTACGGAGTGGCGCCGCCCGAAGCCGACAGCGGCAGGTTCACTGCGGAGCCCGTCGTGGTCGACTGGTTGCCGGGGCTGGACACGGTGACGGTGCCGGTCGCCGAACACGTCGGGTCGGCCGACTGCGCCGGCACGGAGATCGCGTCCCACGCCGCCTTGACGGTGTTGAACTCGGCGCAGCTGCCCGGGAACAGGTTCTTCGCCGCGGTCAGAGTCCAGGTGCGGTACTTCAGGTACGAGCTACCCGAGGTCTTGAGCAGCATCGCGTTGTAGAAGATCTTCACCGCGGTCTGGACACCGAGACCGGTGACCGTGGAGTTGTTGCACGTCGTGCTGGTCGGTTGCCCGTTGGTCGGGTTGGTTCCTTCGGCCAGCAGGTAGAACCAGTGGTTGCCCGGGCCGGCGGCCGCGTGCACCTCGCCGCCCGGGACCGAGCTGTCGTAACAGTTCTTGTCGCCCAGCGCCGACGGGTTGTACATGTTGCGGATCGGGCCGGAGCCGACCAGGTTGACCTGCTCGCCGACGAGGAAGTCCGGTTTGTCATACGGCGCCGGCTCGTTCGCGAACCACTCGGTCGAAGCACCGAAGACGTCCGCGACGAACTCCTGGGTGCCCGCGCCCGAGATGCCGCCCGGTGTGTGGTCGTCGATGCCGTGGCCGTGCTCGTGCGCGACGACGTCGATCGAGCCGATCCACTGGTTCTGCGTGTTGTGGCCGACCTGGACCTGGGTGCCGTCGTAGTAGGCTTGCTCGTCGTTCAGGCCGACGCGGATCGGCCAGCCGCCGCCGTTGCCGTCGAAGCCGTTGCGGCCCAGCCACTGCGAGAGCATCTTGTTCTCGGTCTGGGCGGCGAACAGCGCGTCGACGCAGCCGGTCTCGCGGCTGGTGGCGGTGCCGGTGCCCCAGGTGTCGTCCGGACCGCTGAAGGTGGTGTTGGAGGCCGCGTCCTGGCAGGACGTGTTGGTGATGGCCGGGTCCTTCATCGTGTAAGTGCTGCCCGAGTGCGTGGTGTCGAGGTGCACCGGGTTCGGGCCGTTCCACGCGCTGGTGCCGTCACCGTTCATGACGTGCTCCTGCGTGTGGAGCACCTTCCCGGTGGCCGCGTCGACGATGACGTCGAGCCGGCTCGGGCCCTCGGCGTCGCGTCCGACGGCCGTGCTCTTCCACGCCAGCTTCGGCGAGCCGAGCGCGTAAACGACTTGCTGGGCCGCGCTCACACTGTCCACGGAGGACAGCTGCTGCCGGGCAGTCGCCTCGGCCGCGGTCTTGGTGACGGCCGGAACGGACGTCGCGACGTTGATGGTCTGGTCCTGCGCGGCCGAGGTGGCCAGCACCTGGCCCGTCGAATCGGTCGCGACGACGAAGTCACCACCCACCACAGGCAGGCCCTTGTAGGTGCGCTCGTACGCGATGTACTGCAGTCCGTTGGTCGAGGAGATTGCCTTCTGCTGCACGAAAACATCGTCCGCGCTGGCGTGCAACGCGGCCGGACGGCTCGCGACGAGACCGGCGGCGGCGTTCACCGCCATGGCTTGGGCGTTGGGTACCGCGTTCGGGGTGGTTTGCGCCTGCGCTGTACCGGGGATACACAACGCGCCGACAAGTACGCCGGTCGTGGCCAAGACGGCATAACGTCTCAGTTCCATAATTCCTCCGGGCAGGGTGAACCAGGCCCGGGTTCGAGGCCGGGCCGTGGTCAGGGGAACGGGAAGTGGCGCTGCGCAACGGAAAACAGAATCCGGCGCCCGAGCCTCGCGAACAAGCTACTAACGTACGGTCTTACTGATACTTCACCCTGTTGCCCATAGCGGACACAAATAATTAAGATTACATTTCGGGCTCGCTCAGTCCACCGAGGACACTCGATCCGAGTGGCACCCGTTCGCCGGTTGACCCCAGCCCCGGCGCGTTCCGGAAGCCGGCGATCAGGTCGCCGAGCGTGTGCCGGTTCTCCGGGAAACCCGTGCGTAGATCGGGATCGCGATGCCGACGACAAGGGAGATGGCGGCGCAGATGGTGACGGGGGTCGCCCATGAGTGCAGCAGTGCTTGTGGTGACGACGGGTCGACTGTCGAGGTCACGACCGCGACGCCGAGGCCGGAGCCGAGGTAGCGGGCGGTGTTGTTGACGCCGCTGCCCATGCTCGCGTGGTGAGCGGGGACGGTGGCGACCGCTTGGGCGCCGAGCGAGGCGTTGAGCAGACCGGTTCCGATCCCGGCGATCGCGAAGCCGGGAGCCAGGCGCAGCAGCGTGGCGTGGTCGTGCAGAGGTGCGAGGGTCGCCAGGCCGGCGCCGATGATGATCAGCCCCGCGGCGAGTTGGGTTTCCGGCGTGACGCGCCCGCGAAGGTGCCGCGCGACCAGCGAGACGAGCACGCTCAGACCGGACCAGATCACCAGCGGAACGGAGCCGGCCAGCGAGGAGCCGTGCAGTCCTTGCTCGACCAGGGTCGGAGTGTAGGAGGTCAGTGAGATCACGCCGAACCCCGCGGTGAACGCGGCGACGGTGACCGTGACGAACTGCCAGTTGGTGAACAGCCGGATGTCCACCAAGGGGAATTCCGTGCGGCGTTCGTGAAAGACGAAGGCGGCCACGATGAGCACCCCCGCGGCCAGGAACGCGAGGACCGTCGGTTGCAGCCAGCCTGTTCGGCCGAGGACCAGCCCGGCCAGCACAGCGCTCGGGCCGGCGATCAGGGCCGCCGCACCGACATAGTCGATTCGCCCGCCGGCCGCGGCGGGGCCGGCGGGGTTGGCCGGCAGCGCCCGGAAGAAGGCGATCAAGCCGGCACTGAGGAGGCCGACGAGGAGGTAAGGGCTGCGCCAGCCGGCCGCCGGTTCCAGGAGCGCTGCGAGCAGGGGCCCGATGAGGATGCCGACACCGAGGCTTGCTCCCCAGAGGCCGGTGGCTCGCGTGCGCCGGTGTCCGGGCGAAGTGACTTGGGCGATCAGTCCCAGGCTCGTCGCCACCAGGGCCGCGGCGCCGAGTCCCTGACCGATGCGAGCGATGGTGAACAGGGTCGGGCTGGGCACACCGGCCCCGGCGAACAGGAAAAGTGCTTGGACCGCGGCTCCGATGACGAAGACGGTCCGGCGTCCCAGCCGGTCGGCCAGCGCACCGCCGACGAGCAGGCCCGCGCCGAGTCCGATGCTGGCGGCGCTGAGCATCCACGTGCGCCCCATCACGCTCGCGCCCATGGTGTTCGCCAGCGTCACCAACGTGCTCATCGGCAACGTGAACATGACCATCGCCAACACGGTGGCAACGCACGCCAACGCGACGGTCGGCCCCTCCGCCCGAGGCCGTTCCCGGGGCGCCGCAGCCGCTGCCCGCGGCGCCGCGTGCTTCTCGACCTCCACTGTTCTCCCGCCCTCTGTCCGAAATATGTCGCTCGTCAGATTTTGCTCAGCGCCCGTGTCGCGCCCCGAGAACGCCTGCCGTCACAACGGCCGCGAACGCTAGGGCGCGCCTGCGGCGAGGGCCCGCTCGACGAGCACACTCCGCACGGCGTCGAACGGCTCCGGACTGCGCAGCGCCCGCGAGGTGATCTCCGCACCCTGGACCGCCGCGATCACGGCATGGGCGAGCCCCACCGCAGCCGTGTCACCCAGGCCGAACACCACGAACTGGACCGCGATCGCCTCGACGATCTCGGTGAACCCGAGACGGCACGCCTCACCGAGCTCCTCGGAAGCCTCGCCGACCTCGGTCACCAGCGGCGCGATGGCGCAACCACGCCCGTAAACGCTGGCGATCATGCCGTCGCGCGCCCGATCCACGTACCCGCCGACCAAGTCGGCGGCCGAGGTCGCGGCGCCGGCCAGCCGACGGATCTCCGCAAGCTGCTCGCCCGCGTGCACCCCGGCCGTCTCGGCAGCGATCTGCTGCTTGCCCTGGGGAAAGTGGTAATACAACGAACCCCGCGGCGCGCCACTGCGCTGCACCACCTCGGCGAGCGACATGGCGCGGTAACCCCGCTCCCGGATGATCTCCCGAGCGGCGCCGATCATCCGCTGCCTGGTGCCGGGCCCCTGACTCACGACGCCATTCCCTTCACACCCAGGCATGTATGATGACCGACATAATCTCTCTCTCCGCAGAGTGCCCGTCGGCAACCACGGTGTCAAGGCTGCCCCTCCCTCGTGCGAGCCGAGGCCGCGAGCTGATCAAGGCTCAACCGAGGAACTTGAGCAGGTGTGCCACCACCTCTTCGGGCTGTTCCTCCGGCAGGAAGTGGCCGCAGTTCTCGAGGCCGGCGCCGGTGACGTTGTCCGCGTAGTCGCGCCAAATGTCGAGCGTCGGGAATTTGCCGAGGAGGCCGGCCAAGCCCCACAGGGCGAGCACGGGCTGCGTGAGGCGCTTGCCCGCCGCGTAATCGGCGTCGTCGAGGTCGGCGTCGTCCGGGAAGGCCGCGCGGCAGTCGT
The DNA here is from genome assembly GCF_019468465.1 of Amycolatopsis sp. DSM 110486. Taxonomy (NCBI): domain Bacteria; kingdom Bacillati; phylum Actinomycetota; class Actinomycetes; order Pseudonocardiales; family Pseudonocardiaceae; genus Amycolatopsis; species Amycolatopsis sp. DSM 110486. Next base: position 505,348 of record NZ_CP080519.1, read on the forward strand.
CGAAACCGGCGCGCAGGGCGCCCGGGGCGGAGAATGCGCGCACGTACTCGTCGACGTCTTCTGCGGCCAGGCCCTGGCGTTGGAACGTCCAGCGTTCGTAGAAGTAGCCGAGGTACGCGGCGATGTTGCTGCCCGCCAGCAGTTCCGGCAGGTCGGGCTGCAAATGGAAGAACCAGTGCCAGTAACCCTCCTTTGCAATGACGGAATCCATCCGCCGCCACATTTCCCGCGTCGGCGCGATGTCGAGCACGGCCAGGCGCTCGACCTGGTCCGGGCGATCCAAAGCCCAGCGGTGCCCGACCCGGCCGCCGCGGTCGTGCCCGACGACGGCCACCCGGTCGAAGCCGAGCTGCTCGGCCAGCTGCGCGAGGTCGGCGGCCATCGTGCGCTTGTCGTAACCGCCGCGCGGCTTGTCGGTGCGACCGTAGCCGCGCAGGTCAGGCGCGATCACGGTGTGGGTTTCGGCGAGCGGCCCCGCCACGCGGTGCCAGCAGTGCGACGTCTGTGGCCAGCCGTGCAGGAGGAAAATGGGCGGGCCGTCGCCGCCACACTGGTAGTGCATTCGCAGGTCGCCAACCTGGGCCATCGAAGATTCTAACTGGCTCATGGGGTTAGACCTTACGGGATACGGTTGACCGATGACAAGGGTGGGAATTGTCACCGTGGAATGGTTTTTCGAGGGCGGGCGAAGAAACCGTCAGGGTGTCCGAAAAATGTCTTCACTGGTTTCAGCATGCCTCCGAATGGTGTCGTGAACGCGTGGCGACGCCAGTGTCCACTGTGGTCGGAAAACCCGCCGTGAGCACCGCGGTCACCGGCGTGGCCGCGCAACGCCGGCCCGGGCGGCGGCGCGCGCCCGGGAGGCGCGCAGGTTGATGGCGTTGCCGCAGGCGCGGACGTCGTGCCAGACCGCGCTGTTGTTGCGCGACCGGTCGTAGAACACGGCCAGGCAGATCGGGCTGCGACAGGTCTTCACCCGCCGCCACTCGTCCAGCAGCTGCGCCCGGTGGACCTCCAGCAGCACCGCACCCGCGACGACCTGCCACCCGGTGCCCGCAGGCTCGAGCACCAGCCGGCCGCCGGCTTCCCACCCGGCGACGACACGCAGCTCGGCCGGCAACGGTTCGCCCCCGGCCCCGGCCACAACCACGAGCTGGTCGCGGAACGCTCGGAGCTCCTCGACGTCGGCGGCCCTGAGCCGAACACCACGGCCGCGGCCACCGCCGGCGACCGCCCACTCCACGATCGCCGCGCTCGCCCACTCCTGAGCCGAGCGGACCGACGACAAGAGGTCACCCGAGGTCCCCTGCGGGCTGCGACGGGTGTTGAGCAGATCCTGGACGAGGGCGAGCCCGCCCGGCGCCGGCGCAAGACCGTAGCGCTCGTTCCCGCGCCACGTCATGGCAGCCGCGCAGAAGCCGGCAGCGCCAAGGCCGACGCTCGCCGCAGTACGTCGACCAGATCGGCCGTCATTCGGCGGGACACCGCGGCGCCGGCGACGAACGTCGATCCGTGGAACGTGCCCGGGTACAAGTGCAGTTCCACCGGCACGTTCGCCTGCGCGAGCCGGCGCGCGTAGTCCAGCGCCTCGTCCCGAAACGGGTCGAACTGGCTCGCCGTGACGTACGCCGGCGGCAGCCGGGTCAGGTCGGTGGCGCGCGCGGGTGCGGCGTACGACGACACGCGCGGACCGCCGGCCTCGTCGCCCAGGTAGGCGGCCCAGCTCTGCTTGGCGTTGCCGCGGTGCCAGACCGGAGTGTCCACGCAGGTCCACATCGACTCGGTGGCGAGCCGGTCGTCAAGCTCCGGGGTGCCGAGCGCCTGGAACGCGAGTGCCGGGCCGCCGCAGTCGCGGGCCAGCAGCGCGACGGCTGCCGCGAGCCCGCCGCCGGCGTTCTGCCCGGACACGGCGATCCACGCCGGGTCCACCCCGAGGTCTTCCGTTTCCGCCAGCCACAGCAGCGCCGCGTAGCAGTCGAGGAGCGCGGCGGGATGCGGGTGCTCGGGCGCGAGCCGGTAGTCGACGGAGACGACCACCGCGCCCACCGACTCGGCGATCGCCGCCGCACCGGCGTGTTCGGTGTGCAGGCCACCGGTGACGAAGCCACCGGAGTGCATGTGCAGAACCGCCGGCAGGCACCCGCTCGCCTGCCGCGGCCGGTACACGCGGACCGGCACCGACGGCGCGCCGTGGCGGCCGGGCACTTCGCGATCTTCGACGGTCAGCCCGGCCAGATCCGGTTCCGGGCACTGCGCCGACAGGGAACGCTCGGTCTCACGAGCCTTCCGGGGATCGCCGAGGTCGATCTCCGGGATCCCCGGCAGCCAGGGCGCCAGCTCCGGATCCACCGCGTAGGACAAGGAAAACTCCTCGGTTGGGCCCGCGCGTCAGGCGGCGGGGACGAAGCGTGGTCCGCTGGTCTGGAAGTCGGCGCGCTTCGCACGGACGAACTCTTCGACAGAAAGCGGGGGCCGGCCGCCGATCTTCTCGATGACGTCGTTCGTCCCGGAGAACACGCCGTTGAGGTAGTCGAGCGCGACGCTGCGCAGGTGCTGGACGAGGTGCGGGTCGTGACCGCGCTCGAGCATCGACGCGGAGAACTCCTCGACGCCGATGGGCTCGTAGTGCACCGGGTGGCCGAGCTCGCGGGCCATGGCCCCGGCGATGTCGTGGTGGTTCATCTCGACCGGGCCGTGCAACGGGTAGATCGCGCGGTCGTGCTGCTCGGGTTCGACCAGGAGAGCCGCGATCACCCGGGACTGGTCGGCCGAGGCGATCGGCGCGTGCCGGCCCTCGCCGAACGGGAGCCGCAGGTAACCCTCGCCGTCGCGCATCTCCCACGACACCGTGAGCCACTCGGCGAAGAACGTCGGCCGGATGTGCGTGGTGAGCAGATCGGTCCGATCCAGCAGGCGCTCGCACAGCCAGTGCTGGCGGGCGGCGTTGCTGCCGGCCTCGCGGCGGGCGGGGATCTGCGACATGTTGACCACCGAGCGCACCCCGGCCTCGGTCGCCGCCTGCGCGAAGATCACCGTCGACTCCACCAGGCCCGGCAGGATCGGGTGACAGAAGTACGCGCCGGTCACCCCTTGCAACGCGGTCGTCATGCCGTCGAGGTCGTGCAGGTCGGCCACGACCACCTCGGCACCGGCCTCCGCCAGCGCACGAGAGCGCTCGTCCTCCCGGTGCACCATCGCGCGGGCGCGATGGCCGCGCTCGAGGAGCAGCTTGATCGCCCCTCCCCCCGTCCTGCCGGTCGCCCCGGTCACCAGGAACAGCCTGTCGTCGGACATGTGAACACCTTTCGTAGAGCCGAAAATCGTGATCTGGGAGAAGTGCGGTACTCAGCCTGCAGCGGCACGGCGAACCCGGCGCCTCAGTCGCGAGGGCATGCTCAGCCACGACGACAGGAGCTCCGAAACAATCGAGTACGTGCTCACCGACAGGGACAAGCGCCGGGCGGGTGCGCCGCTCAGGCGGACGGTCACCAGTCGATCTCGCGCATCAGGAAGGGCTTGTCCTCCGGCGCCGACTTGCGCGCTTCAAGGACCTGCTTGGCCGGCACGCCGGCCGGCACGCGAAGCGCGGGTTCGGCTTGCTCGATCGTGTCGGCGACCGTGACCGCCACCGCCTCCTGGGTGACGGCCTCACCGCGGAGAACGGCCAGCGCCCCCAGCAGCGGCGTGTACGGATCACCGTCCGGCAGGGACACCTTGGCCGGCTCGCCGCTGCCCGAGGAAACTACGCCGGGCTGCACGATGCTCACCTTGATCCCGAAGTGACCGGTCTCGATCGCCAGGGTTTCGGCAAGCGCCTCCAGTGCCCACTTCGTCGCACCGTACGGACCGACCAACGGCAGCACCATGCGCCCTTGGATGCTCGAGACGAACACGAGCCGCCCCGCTCCCCGCGCTCGCATGGCCGGCAGAACTCCCTGCGCCACGCGCAGCGCCCCGAGGGTGTTGAGCTGGAAGAGCCGCTCCACGTCGTCGAGCGGAACGCTCTCCAGCGGCACGCGAACGGTCGCGCCGGCATTGCTCATCAGGACGTCGACTTCACCGGCGTCGCGGATCGCCGCGTCGACGCTGTCCTGATCGGTGACGTCGAGGCGCAGCCGCTGGTCCACCGGCAGGTCTGCGAGCGCCTCCGGACGACGCGCGGTGGCGATCACGCGGTGGCCGCGACCGGCCAGCTCGATCGCGATGGCATGGCCGATGCCCCTGGACGCACCGGTGATGAGGACGGACGACATCGTGATTCTCCTTGTTCCTTAATGAGGTTCGCCGCGCGAGCGTGACCACAGTGGACGCGAAGGTGAGGCGACCGGAACGGCACCGGCCCTCAGACGGTCGTCCAGGAGTCGATCCGGAACGCGCCGCCGGCGGCACTGATCCGCGCGCCCCGGCCACCGGGGAAATGACCGCCGAACACGGGTGCGGAGTGCTCCACCGCCCAGCCGAGCATCCGGATCCGCGATTGCGCGGCAGCCTCGGCATCGGCGTCGAGCGCGTTGCGCTGCTTCGGGTCGAGGATCTGCATGGGATGGTGCACGAGATCGCCGGCGAGCAGCGCGTGGTCACCACCCGAAGAGATCGTGACGGCGGCCGCGCCCGCCGAATGCCCCGGAACGGCGACGAGCCGGAGGGCATCGTCGATCACGTGTTCTTCGCCGTCCCACAACTGCGTTTCGGCGTGCTCCACGACGGGCGCGACGCTGTCGAGGAACGCGGACACATATCCGAGCGGGTCCGGCGCATCCCCGCTCTTCGCCATGCCCGACAACAGGTCGAAGTCGGCTTTCGGCAGCAGGTGCGTCGCGTTGGGGAAGGTCGGGCGCCACTCCTCGCTCTCCAGGGTGGTGTTCCACCCGATGTGGTCGGGGTGCAGGTGTGTGCACACCACCACGTCCACGTCCTCCGGCCGCACGCCGAGCGCGGCGAGGTTGGCGAGGTAGCCGGTGTCGAGATGGTCGAACGGCGGTACGCCCGGGCGCGGCTTCCCGTTGCCGATCCCGGTGTCGACCAGAATGGTCCGGCCGCCGCTGCGCACGAGGAAGCTCTGCGAGCACAGCCAGGCGTCCTCGGACTCTGCCGACCAGAAGACCGGCTCGAGCCAGCCCTTCTCCGCCTCCCACTCCGCGCGCCCGGAGTCCGGCAGGAGCTCCGGCCGGGAGAACAAGTGATCGCTCCACTCGGAGACGCGGGTGACTTCGACGTCGCCGAAGGCGGCCGAGGTGGTCTTGTCGGTCATGGGATTTCCTTCCCACTGTGATGGCGGACGGACGCGGGCCGGACCAGCCGACGCTTCACCAGTTGATGTCGTAGGGGAAGAAGACCTCGTCCTCGGGCGCGGTCTTGCGGGCGGCCAGGACCTTGGTCGCGGTCGCACCGGCCGGCACGCGCAGCGGCGGGTTCTCCTGCTCGATCGTGTCGGCCACGACCGTGGCCACTTCCTCAGGCGTCACAACGTCGCCGCGGGTCTTGACCAGCTCGTCGAACAGCGGACCGTACGGGTCGTCGTAGGCCCGGTAGACCTTGGCCTTCGCGCCGCCGTTCGTCGCCACCACACCCGGCTGGACCAAGCTGACCTTCACCCCGAAATGGCCGGCCTCGATGGCCAGCACCTCGGCCATGGCCTCCACCGCCCACTTGCTCATCCCGTACGGGCCGATGATCGGCAGCACCATCCGGCCCTGGATGCTGGACAGGAACACCAGGTGGCCGGAGCCACGTTCGCGCATGCCGGGCAGCGCGGCCTGGACGACGCGCAGCGCTCCCAGCGTGTTCAGGTCGAACAGCCGGGCGACCTCGGCCACCGGGACGCTCTCCAGCGGGGCCCGCATGGTCTCGCCGGCGTTGTTGATCACGACGTCGATCTCGCCCGCAGCGGCGATCGCAGCGTCCACACTGGACTGATCGGTCACGTCCAGCCGGAGGCGCTGGGCGGTCGGCAGGTCGGCCAGGCTGTCCGGATTGCGGGCCGTGCCGATGACACGGTGACCCCGCTTTGCGAGCTCCAGCGTCATGGCGCGACCGATTCCCTGCGAAGCGCCGGTGATGAGGATCGAAGACATGTCTGGAATCTCCAGTTCGCTGATGGGCTGGTGAGGTTTGCGGTGGTGGACGACACGTCGCAGCGAGTACGCCGTTCGACCAGGACCCATCCACGTCAGGCAGCCATTTATGTCTCACCGATCCGACGTGGACTCGGCCGGACCGGCGAGACACCCTTCCGGTCCTCCGATGGCGGCGTGCGCCAACACCAATGAGGCTAGCACGTATATATACCGACCGACATAATTGAAGCGCCTTGTTCGGGTAATTCACCTAACTCGCGGTGTCAGTCGCGGACTGCGGTGAGAGCGCGGGCTCGGGCGACCACGGTGTCGCGGATCGCGTTGAACGGCTCGGGGCTGCGCAGTGCGCGCGAGGTCACCATCGCTCCCTCGACACCCGCCACAGTCGCGTGCGACAGCTCCCGGGCGTCGGCAGCCTCAGCGCCGAGCACCACAAGCTGGAGCGCGAGGGTCTCGGTCATGAGGACGAAGGCCCGCCGGCTGGCGGCGCCGAGTTCTTCCGAGGTCTCCCCGACCTCGAGCACCAGTGGCGCAATGGTGCAACCGCGCCCATAACCGCTGTTCAGCATGCCTTCACGGGCCAGCTCGACGTACGCCCGGACCAAGTCCTCGGCCGACGAAGCCTCGCCGGCGAGCTGGTTGATCAGGTCGACCTGCTCGCGGGTGTGCGCTTCGGCCGCTTCGGCGGCCATCTGAACCTTGCCTTGGGGAAAGTGGTAGTAGACCGATCCGCGGGGGGACGCACTGCGCTCGACCACGTCGGACAGCGCCATGGAGTGGTAGCCGTGTTCGCGGATGAGCTGGCGAGCGGCCCCGATCATGCGCCGCTTGGTGTCTGACCGTCTGACCATGCCGCGAGTGTACCGCGGTTGCCTGCATGACGCCCGACATATATAGTCGCTCTCAGTGTTATGCCGGTCGACATAACCCGGCCGCCCACAGGCGATCCCGTCCGGAGCCGTTGCTCGCCATCTCCCGGACTGCACTCGCGTCGGCCAGTCAAATCCGAATGAGCCCAGTTTCACGAGGAGTCACACCATGAGCCGTGCCGTCCGCTTCCACCAGATCGGCGGTCCTGAAGTACTGCAGATCGAAGACGTGCCCGAGGCGAAGCCGGGAGCCGGCGAGGTCCTGATCGACGCCCGCGCTTGGGGGCTCAACCGAGCGGATTCGCTGTTCCGCCAGGGACTTTACAGTGTCGCCCCGGTCGTCCCGGCCGGCCTCGGATTCGAGGTCGCAGGGCTGATCGCGGCCGTCGGCGACGGAGTCGGCGAGTTTCACGTCGGCCAAGCCGTCAGCGTATTGCCCGGCTTCAACCTGCTTCGAGTACCCGATGCACGGTGAAGCGGTTCTCGCACCCGTCCACGCCGTCGTGGCCCACCCCGAAGAGCTCTCCTTCGAGCAGGCGGCCTCGACGTGGATGCAGTACATCACCGCCTACGGCGGCCTGGTGGAGATCGCGAACACGCGACCCGGGGACACCGTGGTGATCTCAGCCGCGTCCAGCAGCGTCGGTCTCGCGGCCATTCAGATCGCCCGGCGGGCGGGCGCGAAAGCCGTCGCACTGACCCGTACCGGCGCAAAGCGGCAACAACTGCTGGACGCCGGAGCCGACGTGGTGATCGCCACCGCCGAGGAGGACGTCGTCGGGCGAATTCGAGAGCTGACCGAAGAGCGGGGCGCGAGGGTCATCTTCGACCCGGTCGGCGGCGCCACCCTCGCGACCTTGATCGAGGCCGCCGCCCAGGACGGGGTCCTTGTCATCTACGGCGTGCTCGACTTCACCCCGGCAACCGTGAACGTGATGGACGTGCTGCTCAAGCGGCTCACCATTCGTGGTTTCGGAGTCGCGGAGCTCGCGTCGGACAGCCTGCGCCTGGCCCCCGCGGTGGACTACGTCCGGAAGGGCATCGTCGACGGCGACCTCGTCCCCGTCATCGACAAGGTGTTCCCGCTGGAGGACTACGCCGACGCGCACCGTCACCTGGAGCGCAATGACCAGGTCGGCAAGATCGTTGTCTCCGTCGACGCCCACACGGCCGGCTGACCGGACAATCGCCGCGTGGCGTCAGCGTGGTTCTGTCCGAAGTGGACCTGGCCCGCGTCCGCCAGGTCCACTTCGGCACTGTGCAAAACGAACACCGCGCACAAACGAAAGGTTCTTCCTCGAATGAACGAAAGTCGACAACCGGGTTCTTCTCCGAGGAGAGCATTGGTACTGGGTGGCGGAGGACCCGTTGGCGCATCGTGGGAGGCAGCCCTGCTTCTTGCCCTCGGCGCGGCAGGATTCTCGGCAGCCGATGCTGATGTCGTCCTGGGGACGTCGGCCGGCTCGATCGTCGGCGCTTGGCTGACGATGCGCCCGGAAGGCCTCGCCGGGCTGCCCGACCGGATGCGCGCACGAGCGGCCTGGCACGCCGACCGCGCGGCGAACGGTCGCAGCGACCGCGAGAAGCTGACGCGCCTCATGACCAAGAGGTCCGATGCCGGCGCACCTTCGATGTTGGCCATGGCCCGGGCCGCGGTCGAAGCGGAGCCGCCGCTTTCCGCCGGCGAGGCCGAAGAACTGTGGAAATTGGGCGCGCCCGAGGGCTCGTGGCCGCGAAACCTGGTGATGGCGGCGGTGAACGTCAGCACCGGCGCGGCACACGGGTGGTCGGCCGACGACCACCTCCCGGTAGCAGTCGGCATCGCGTGCTCCACCGCGGCGCCGGGCGTCGCACCGGCCGTCGACGTGGCCGGTTCCGTCTGGGTCGACGGCGGTGTGCGCTCCGCCACCAACGCCGACCTGATCGTCGATGCGGACGACCCGCTCCGCAGCGGGGGCAAGGTGCTGATCGTGGCGTGCAGGCCGGCGGACGACATCGCGCGCGAGAAGTCCATTCTCACCGAGCACGGCTACGACGTGCGAGTTCTCGTCTCCGATCCCTACTACCGGAAGTCCACTGATCTGCTCGACTCACTCTTCGTCGACGCAGCCACGCAGGCCGGCACACAGCAGGGGCGCGAGGCCGCCGAAGATCTCGAGAAATGGTGGAACGAAGACTAAGTCTCCTCCTCGACAAGCCGCGCGGAGTCCACTTCGGACACCCCCGACAAACGGCGAAATCGCGTACGTCGCAACGATCGCGGCGTCCGCGAATGCCGGGCGAGCACTCCAGCCCACGGTGTCCGAAGTGGACTTCGGGGCCGATTCAGGGGGCGGGAGTCACGCCTGGGGCCGCAGCAGCGGGCGCAGGTCGTCCAGCCGGTCGAACAGGTGCCAGACGTAGGAGGACGAACCGTTCTCCCGGTGCGGGTGCAGATCGGCCAGCGCCGGGTCGGCGCGGTAACTTTCGAACGCCGCGCGCGACTCCCACTCCACGACGATCATGACCTTGCGCGGCTCGATGTCCCCGGTGACCGACTCCCGGAACTGTCCCAATGCGACAACGCGGCCGCCGTGTGCGGCGACCTCTTTCGGCGATCGCCGAGAGTAGGCCAGGTACTCCTCGCGATCGGCGATGTCGAACAGATTCAGCGCGTAGACCGGTCCTCCGTCGTGCGGCTGCGCCATGTGTGCTCCTCGGGTCGAGTCGGTGGTGTCCGGATGGGGAAGCCGGCGGCTGTCGTGGTGTCTTTCTACCCGGCCTGGCTTTCGCCGCCACCGTAAGCCTGTGCGCGCTCGGGTTCACGGGCGCTTGTGCGCCGGATCACGGAGCGAGCCGCACTTCCCGAGTGACGAACCGGCTCTCGGCGACGTCAGTCTCCCCCACTTGACCAGGGCAGACGCCGAGTTGACTTGCGTAGAGAAAGCCAGCACTCTACGGTGCCCCCATGTCGGAGACTCGATTGAACGCGGCCCCCGTGTCCGCCGGGCACAGGGCGTTCGCGGCCGGGGCGGCGACGCTCGCCGCGTTGTACGTCGGGAACAACTTGCCGAGCGCGTTGTATGCGTTGCTGCGGACGACGTTCGGTTTCTCGGCGTTGGTGCAGACGTTGCTGTACGCCGTGGCCGTGGCGGTGATCGTGCCGGGCCTGCTGGTGGCTGGGCCGCTGTCGGACGCGGTGGGGCGGCGGCCGTTGATGCTGGTGGCGCTGACGGCGTTCTTCGCGGGCGACGTAGCGTTCACCTTCGCGACCGGGACGGGTTGGCTGTTCGTCGCGCGGATCCTGCAGGGGCTCGGCATGGGCGCGGGCGCCGCGGCGGCCCAGGCGATGCTGAGTGACAGCGCGGGGCAGGATGCCGGTGGCCAGCGGCGCGCGGCGATGACCGCCACGGCGTGCGTCACGTTCGGGCTGGCGCTCGGCCCGGTGGTCGGTGGCCTGCTCGCTCAGTACGGCCCGCTGCCGCGGCACTTGTCGTTCGTGGTTCACGCGGCGGCCGTGGCGGCGGTGGCGCTGCTGGTGCTGAGGACGCCCCAGCCGGTCCGCGCCGAGGGCGTGCGCTGGCGCCGGCCGAGGCTCGGGGTGCCGGCGGAGATCCGGCGGACGTTCGTGGTGGCCGGGGCGTCGTCGTTCCTGGCGTGGGCGGTGCTGGGCGTGTTCTCCGCGGTGGTGCCCTCGCTCGTGCAGAGCATGCTGGGCTCGACGAACCTCGCGATCGCCGCGGCGGCACTCGCGCTGATGATCGCCACGTCGGGGTTCGTCCAGTTCGGAGCCCGCAAGCTGCCGCCGATCGCGGCGCAGGCGAGCGGGCTCGTGGTACTCGCCGCCGGCCTGGCGTTGCTGGTGCTCGCGAACGGGACCGGCGCCACGTGGCTGGTGGTGCCGGCGATGCTCGGCACGGGAACCGGGCACGGGCTCGTGTTCACGGGCGCGCTGGCAGAGCTCACCGTCGTCACGCCGCCGGCCGAGCGCGGCGCCGTGATCGGGACGTACTACGTGGTCAGCTACGTCGGCCTCGGCGGACCGGTGGTCGTGGTCGGGCTGCTGTCGCTCGCGCAGGGCCTGCCCGCCGCGACCGTGCTCGTCGCGGCGGTCATCGGCGTGTTGTGCCTGGTGCTGGCGCCGCTGGTGTTCCTGGAGACCCGCCGCCGGGCGGGTGTCCGGTGACCCGTCCGGCAAGGATCGTCGTGGCCGGCCAGCCGTGCCCGATCGGCCGCGCGGCCGATGTCCTCGGTGACCGGTGGACCCTCCTGATCCTGCGCTCCATCACCGCCGGCGCCACGCGGTTCGATCAGCTCCACAACGATCTGGGCGCCTCGACCAACGTGCTCTCGAGCCGGCTGGCGGGCCTCGTCGGCGCGGGGGTGCTGACCAAGGTGCCCTACCGCGACGACCACCGCACCCGCCACGAGTACCGCCTCACCGACGCGGGCGCCGACCTGCTGCCGGTGCTGCACGCGCTCGCCCGGTGGGGCGAGGACCACACCCGCTCCGACCGGCACACCCGGCCGATGAAGGCCGTCCACGCCGTCTGCGGCGCGGAAATGCCGTTCGGCGACCACTGCCCGCACTGCGATCGGACAGTGGCGCGGACCGAGCTCTCCTGGCTGCGGCCCTGGCGCTCGGCCGCCCCGGTGCCGCTTGCCGAACCCGTTCACGATTGAGGAGAGCACACCGATGGCCACTGGACTTCCGGTCACCACGACCACCCACGAGGTGCGCCGGCTCGCCGTGCCGCTCGGGCGGCCTTACGCCGAAGCGATCCGCCTGTTCGAGGAAACCGTGCCGGTGCTGGACCGCACCCGCTTCGACGGCTTGCCGGACTGGGCCGCGGTCGTCGCCAAGGCCGACGAGGTCGCGCCACTCGGCTTCCTGCGGTTCGCGAGCATCGAGGTGCCGCCGTTCATGGCCGGTTCCGGATTTTCCTGGGACTGCACGGAATACCTGATGGGCAACCACGTGATCGCCGAGCAGATGTACCGCCACAACCCGACAGTGATGCTGCACGCGCCCCTGCGGCTGCTGATCCAGGCCGACGAGCACGGCGACGGCGTGTTCGTGACCGACCAGCCCGGTACGCTGTTCGCGAGCTTCGGAGATCCGCGGGTGACTGCGGTCGGCCACCTGCTCGACACGAAGCTGGCCGGGCTGTTCACCGCGCTCGGGGCCGAACCGCCGGCGGAGCTGACGCACTGAGGGTGATCTTCAAAGGAAACTCGCACGCCAGAGGCTATAGACGACTGGTCTAATCGGCTGCTACGGTGGTGCCATGCCAGCCAAGGTGGACACACGCAAAAGCCTTCTGGACACCGCTCGGCGGATCGTCCTGGCCAAGGGTTACGCCGCGGTCGGCATCAACGAGGTGCTCGCCGACGCCGGCGTTCCGAAGGGGTCGTTCTACCACTGGTTCGATTCCAAGGACGCCTTCGGCGAAGCGATGATGAAGAGCTACTTCGACGATTACTTCGCCACCATGGACCGCATCGTCGCCGACAAGGCGAAGAACTCGGGCGAGCACCTCATGCAGTACTGGCAGTACTTCCACGACACGCAAGCCGCGGACGACTGCCAGGGCGGCTGCCTGGTCGTCAAACTGGGCGCCGAGATCGCCGACCTGTCGGAGGCGATGCGCGTCACGACGAAGACCGGGACCGCGGCGATCGTCGACCGGATCGAGCAGATGATCACCGACGGTGTGGCGGACGGGTCCGTGTCCATTCAGGACACCCCGCGCGCGACGGCCGAGACCCTGTACGACCTGTGGCTCGGGGCCAGCATGATCGCGAAGATCCACGGCAACCCCGGCCAGCTCGACCGCGCCATGGCGGTCACGCGCCAGGTCCTTCACGTCTGACGAACCACCACTGACCGCGGGTGTACCGGGCCCGAGTCAGTGCTGACCACTACTAGTAGACCGGTCTAAGAGAGGAATCCGATGTCCACCGAGCTCACCCGGTCCGACGCGACCGAACTCGCGGAGCTGATCCGCACCAAGAAGGTGTCCTCCGTCGAGGTGGTGCAGGCGCACCTCGACCGCATCGAGGCCACCAACCCGAAGGTCAACGCCATCGTCACGGTCGCCGAAGGTGCACTGGAAGCCGCGAAAGCAGCGGACGAGGAGCTCGCCTCGGGTGTCGAGGTGGGACCGCTGCACGGCGTGCCCTTCACCGTCAAGGACTCGTTCGACACCGCCGGAGTGCTGACCCAGCGCGGTTCGCCGATCTTCGCGGGCCGCGTCCCGGACACGGACGCCACCGCGGTGGCGCGGTTGAAGAACACCGGCGGGATCCTCCTGGCGAAGACCAACCTTCCGGAGTTCTCCTACGCCGTCGATTCCGACAACCTGCTGACGGGCGACACGAACAACCCCTGGGACCTCGGCCGTACCGCCGGCGGTTCGAGCGGCGGCGAGTCCGGGGCGATCGCCGCCGGCATGTCGCCGCTCGGTCTCGGCAGCGACCTGGCCATCTCGGTGCGCGGGCCGGCCGCCCTCACCGGCATCGCGGCCCTCAAGCCGACGCACGGGCGCATTCCGATGACGGGGGCCTGGCCGCGCGAGCCGCGCCGCGACTGGCACGCCGGTCCCATGGCCCGCACCATCCGCGACCTCGCGCTGGCGTACTCGTTCCTGGCCGGCCCCGACGGCGCCGACGGCTTCTCCTCCACCGTCCCCGCCGGCCTCGACGCTGGCCTGGGCAGCTCGCCGCAGCGGACCGTCCGCGTCGGCTGGCTGGTCGACTCCGGGCTCGGCCCCGTCCACCCCGAGGTCGCGGCGACGGTGCAGGCGGCCGCGGAAGCCTTGCGGGGCGCGGGAGTTCACGTCGACGCCGTGAGTATCCCCGCTCTCGAGCGGGACACCCCGCTCGAACTGTTCAACCTTCAGCACGTGATGGAGGTGAAGCCCGCCTACGCCGAGGCCACCGCGGGCCACGCGGACCAGATGTACACGGCCACCAAGTTCATGCGCGACGCCCCCGAAACGTCCATTCAGGACTACGTGCACGCCGAACAGGGCGTCGAGCGGCTCCGCGACGGTTTCGCGGCGTACTTCCAGCAGTACGACGCGCTGCTGCTCCCGGTGACGACCGTTCCCGCGCACAAGCACGGGACCACGGAACTCACCCTGGACGGGAAGACGCTCAGCATCTTCCACGTGATGTCCACGACCGCCCCGTTCAACCTGACCGGGCTCCCCGCCCTGTCCATGCGCTTCGGGACGACCACCGAGGGCCTGCCGATCGGTGTGCAGCTGGCGGCCTCCTGGCACGCGGAGTCGACGATCCTGCACATCGCCTCGCTGCTGGAGACGCTGAGCCCGGTCCGAGGACTGCACCCCGTCCTCTGACGCCCCACACACGCCGGGCGCTTCGAGGGAGCGGACTACCGACCCCTCGAGGCGCCCGGCCACGTCTCAGCTCCAGTCTTCGATGTGGTTCGTTCGATGCGCTGTTGTGCCGATCAGGCGGCTGAGACGCGATTCTGGTGCACCCGCAGGTTGATGGTCGCGAGCTTCAGCAAGGGGGTGTCAACCCCAAGCTTCTCGCCGCGCAGCACGAGGTCGGCGAAAACGTGTTCAACCTCGGTGGGCAGGCCGCGGGAGAGATCCCGGTAGAAGGAGGGCGCGAAGGCCGAGTCAGGCGCCGTGAGCAGCTCCCTGGTGGTCGCGAACTCCCGGCCGGTCATCGGATGGCCGGCCGCGGCGGACACGGCCGCCGCTTCGGACAGGACCGCCGTCGCGAAGTCCGCACCACCGGGAACGGCGGCGATTTCGCCGATGTTGCCGTGCATCAGAGTGGTCACCGCACCGGCCGAGGCGATGAAGACCCATTTGTGCCACATCTCCGTGACGATCCGGCCGGATGTCGCGAAAGGGAAGCCGGCGGAGCCGAAGTCGTCCGCGAGCGCGGCCAGCCGCGGCGTCTGCTCGCCGGTTTGCTCACCGATGACCATGTCCGCGAGCGCTGCCAGCTGGCGGATGTCGCCGTTCTCGTCGACGAAGGTGACGACCTTGACCACCCCGCCCAGCACCGAACCGGTTCCGAACCGGTCGTTGAGGACATCGAGGTGGGACATGCCATTCAGGAAGGGGATGATCCCCACTCCCGGTCCTACTGCCGGTGCGAAATCCTCGATCGCAGCCGGTAGCGCGTCGGCCTTGACCGACAGCAAGATCGCGTCGTACGCCTCGGAGAGCTCCCCCGCGACAAGCAGCTCGGGGTGCAGCACCTCCGTGCCCTCCGCGCTCACGATGCGCAGGCCGCGCTCACGCAGCACCTCACGACGCCGGGGCCGAACCAGGAAAGCCACCTCGTTGCCCGCCTGCAAGAGCCGCGCACCAAAGAAGGCGCCCGTTGCTCCTGCGCCGACAACCAATACTCGAGCCATGCCGAAACCTCCGAGAAGTCAACGCGCGGCATCACAGCGCAGCACCGCGGCAGCGTAACACTGCTGGCTTTCAATAAACAAGCCAGAAGTCGCCAGCGCGATCGCTGGTCAGAGGTGCGCTTCGCGGGCCCAGACGTCCAGTGCGCGTCCGTCTCCCCGCACGTCCAGCCCTGTGGCCTTGCGACGGTTCCAGAGCAGCAGAAGCAGCTCCCCCGACTGGGCGGTCACCTCTGTGTCCACTGTGGCAGGTCCGCGGCCGAACTCCGGCGCGTGTCGACGCCGTCCGCTCGGCCGGCGCGGTCCTGAGGGCCTCGAGCACGTCGTGGTGAGCCGCGCTCAGCGCCTTCCCGGGGTCGGCGAGAGGATCGGATTCCGGCTCCGGCAGGGCGGGTGGCCTGTTTCGCGCACCCCGGACGATCAGCTCGACCCAGCGGTACACGCTCGTGGTGTGCGTGACGAGGTCGTCGCGTGTCCAATCAGGACAGCACGGGATGCGGTCGCCGGCGTCGGCCCGGTGGGCCGCGGCCACCAAGACTGGACCCCGTTGTGCCAGAACGTCGAGGTAGTACCCGACGTTCGACTGCGGACGATGGACGGCAGTCCGGGCACCAGGACTGGGCTGAAGAGGCATCGATGTGCCCCGATTTCCGCCTGAGGCTTCCTATGTATGTCAACCGACATAGTATCGGAGGCGTGATTCGGCGACTTCGCCCGAACCTCCTGAGGAGCAAGAGATGCGCACACGTACTCGCCTGACCCGGATCGCCGCCGTCACGACCGCGCTGGCCGCAGCCGCCGTGGTCGCCGCGGTGCCGTCGTCGGCGGAGCCACAGCAGGCCGACCACCACGCCCCGGCGAAGCCGAAGCCGACAATCGTGTTGGTGCACGGCGCGTTCGCCGACACGTCCAGCTGGAACGGTGAGATCACGCGGCTCGAGCAGCGCGGCTACAACGTGATCGCCGCCGCCACCCCACTGCGCGGCGTCGCGTCCGACGGCGCCTACAGCAAGGCCCTGGTCGACAGTGTCGACGGACCGGTCGTGCTGGCCGCACACTCCTACGGCGGCTCCGTGATCACCGACGCCGCGCTGAACGACCCCAAGGTGCAGGCGCTCGTCTACATCGCCGCATTCCTCCCCGACCGAGGGGAGAACGCGCTCGATATCACGAAGAAGTTCCCGGGCAGTACGCTCAGCGCGTCGCTGCGACAGGTCACTCTCCCCGACGGCGAGACCGACCTCTATGTGAAGCAGGACCTCTTCCCGGAACTCTTCGCTGCCGACATCCCGCTGCCCCAGGCCCGTCAGATGGCCGCCGGCCAGCGCCCGGTCACCGCGGCCGCCGTGAACGAGGTATCGGGCGCGCCCGCGTGGAAGAACATCCCGACCTGGGACCTGATCCCGACCGCTGACAACAGCATCCCGTTGGCCGCGCAGGAATGGATGGCCGAGCGCGCCCACGCGCACACCGTCGTCGTGCCGGGCGCCGCGCACGACGTGTACGTTTCGCATCCTGACAAGGTCACGGACATCATCGTGGACGCCGCGGACGCGACCACCGAGTGACCCGCAGGCCAAGCAGTCCCAGCTACCTCGGCCGGCTTGTGCACCGGGAAAACAATTCTCTGACAAGTCGCTGACATCCGCGCCCTACGGTCGCGACCATGAAGTACTCCAGGTGGTTTGCCGTCCTCGCTGCGGTTCCGCTTCTCGGGGCGGGAGCGGTCCCGGCGTCGGCGGCACCACCGCAGATCTCCGCACGAGCTTATCTTTCGGGACAGAATCCGCAGGGCATGGCCGCCCTGGCCAAGGCGGTGTCCGATCCGGCCGGCCCCGCGTACCGGCATTTCCTGTCGGCCCAGCAGTTCTGGCATGATTTCGGCCCGACCCCCGCTCAGACCACCGAAGTGCAGGACGAGTTGCGAGCGGCGGGTGCCACCGTGACCGGGGCGACCTCTCACTACGTCGCGTTCACCGCATCGCCCGCCCAGGTCGAAGCGTGGGCGAAAGCCGCGCCGGACCACGTGATCGCCGTGGTGCCCGTAGCGGGGAACGGCTCGCCCGCCCAGCAGGCGAATGACGCCGAAACGGACGCGCCGGCCACCGCCTGTTCCCACTACTACGGCGAGGTCGTCGTGAAGTCCCTGCCGGAGGCGTACGGACGAACCGAGTTCCCCGCAACCTCGTGCGGTTACCTGCCTTCACAGCTTCGCAAAGCATACGGTGTCACGCACTCCGGTCTGACCGGCAAGGGTGTCAAGATCGGTGTCGTGGGCATCGGCACGGACCCGCAGTTCGAGAATTCCCTCAACGCCGACGCGACCGCGTTCGGCGACAAAGCCTTTGCGCCCGGCCAGTTCGCCCAGCGCTACCCCACCGGCCAGTCCTCCGTCTGCGACGAGCCGACCTGGGGAATCGAGCGCGAGATGGACGCCACCATCGCGCACGGCATGGCTCCCGACGCCGACGTGGTCTATTCGGCCGCGAACTGCGCTGCCGACAAAACCGATCCCCAAGCCACCATGATCTCTCTGCTCGACGGTCTCGACCGGCTGGTCGACGATCGGGCCGTCGACGTGGTGTCGACGTCCTGGACCACCCTCGACTCGAACGTCTCGCCGGCGATGATCGCGGCGTGGGACCAGACGTTCCAGCAGTCCGCGATCGAGGGCATCGGCCTCTACTACAGCTCGGGAGACAAGGGCGACAACTCTGCCGGAGGAACCCGCGCCCCGCAGACCGAGTACCCCGCGTCGGATCCGTGGGTGACCGCCGTGGGCGGGACGACACTGGAAGTCGACAAGAACAGCGACTACTTGTTCGAAACCGGCTGGGGCACCACCGAAACCGACTCTTCGGGCGACGGGAAGACGTGGAGCACCTCACCTCCCGGCTCGTTCAACACCGGCACAGGAGGGGGCCGCAGCGCCCTGTTCCACCAGCCGCCGTATCAAAACGGGGTAGTTCCGGCGGCACTGTCCAAGGGGGACCGAGTCGTCCCGGACGTGGCCGTGGACGCCGACTTCTACGCCGGCCTCGCGGTACCCGATCCGTTGCCCGGCGGCCTCACCAACGGCGGAACAAGTCTTGCCAGTCCCTTGTTCGCCGCGATCCAAGCGGACGCGCAACAGGCGGCCGGCACCCCGATCGGATTCGCCAACCCGCTCCTCTACGCCCACCACGGCTCAGCGTTGTTCCATGACGTCACCGACCACCCGTTCGGCGGCACAACGGTCGCCCGCGTCGTCTCCGAGACCGACGAGCACGGCAACGCACTCCCCGGCACGGCAACCTTGATCACCGACGGCCACGACGGCGCCCTCACCGCGACGCCTGGCTACGACGACGTCACCGGGTTGGGCTCGCCTGCGCTCGGCTATCTCGCCGCCTTCTCGACCAGATGACCTCTTCGCAATGGACTGCGGAATACGAAAGTGATCTCGTATCCGAGCGCTCCAGCCGCGAACCGGTAGCTCGCCGCGGGAAGCCGTTCGGAGGTAGCGGTACGCCAGCACCACTGAGCCAGAGCCGAGCCGGCCAGGGTGACGCGAAGCTGGGTCAGAACGCCGGACAGGCCCGTTCGGTTGCCTTCGCGGGCGGTGTTTTCGATCGCAGAGACTCCCCTGGTGGAGCTGCACTTCTCGGTCGTACTCTCTGCTGATGGATCTGGGGATGACCGGCGCGGGCGAACCCCCGCGCCAAGAAGACGACGAACCTCTCTTAGCCCGCACCGGGCGGCTGCAGAAGCCGGACCCGGTGACCTCGGACCGAGCCGTCCGGGTGCGCATCCGCCAAGCCGTCGGGGCCGTGGTGAACGTCGGCGAAGTGACGGCGTACGCCGACCCGGCCGATCCGTCGCATGTGCGCACCGCGGACGAGCCCAACGGCGACGACTCCTGGACCTGGGGCTCGAACACCGTGGTCGTCCCCGAGGCGAGCGCGCTCCCCTGGGCCGGCGCGTACACGGTGGTCCAGCATCGTCATTGCGGACCGTCGGCTCCAAAACGCATCCGCGCGCTGGCGAGGAGAACCTGCTGCCTCCGCGGGCGAGGCCGGCGCCGGGGTGGTGTGGTTCTGCGCTGGTGGCCGGTATGCCGCCGTGGGACACTTGACATTGATCGTTCCCATGGTGCCGCGCAGGCTCTGAACCTCGGCAGGTGGGACACCACGCCCGATTTGTCCGGAGGTGTCGGGTAATGGACTCCAATCGATCGCCGGAAGGGCAAACCGGCGTGCTGCTCATCGGCACCCGCGGGCCGGCGGGACCGGGTGAGGTCCTGCTCCGGATCCGCGGAGGCACCGAGACCTACCGGGCCTATTCCGAGGTACCGCTCGCGAAGGGCACGACCGTCCTCGTCGTCGAGTCCCTCCCCCATCGTGCCGTCGAGGTCATCGCCTGGACGGATCCCTTCACCAGCAACTAGGAGAACGACGATGTTCGGTTATCGCGTGCCCGCGCCCGACGAGGCGATGCTCATTTCCGGCGGGAAGAGCAATGGCACAGGGGGAGCGCCGTTCCGGGTGGTCACCGGCCACGGCGCGTTCGTCATGCCGTTCTTCCGGAAAGTGCGGTTCCTGACGCTGAGCATGTCCGAAGCCGAGGTATCGGAAACCTGTGTGACGAAGCAGGCCATCGCGCTCAACGTCCGTGCGGTCATCGCGTTCAAGGTGGGCAATGACACCGAGAGCATCGTCAACGCCGGCCAGCGATTCCTGTCCGACCAGGAGCAGATGTCGATCCTGACCGGCCGGATCTTCGCCGGCCACCTGCGTTCGATCGTCGGCTCGATGACCGTCGAGGAAATCGTGACCGAGCGGCAGAAGCTCGCGACCGAAGTCCTCGACGGGTCGGCCGCGGAGATGGCGAAGATCGGCTTGACGATCGACTCGTTGCAGATCCAGTCGATCGACGACATGAAACTCGGCTACATCGCCGCGATGGCCGCACCGCACAACGCCGCCATCCAGCGCGAGGCCCAGATCGCGCAGGCCCGGGCCGACCAGGCCGCGGCCGAGGCAGCACAGGAATCGCAGCGGCGGCAGGCGGAGTACGCGCGGCAGACCTCGGTCGTGCAGGCGCAGTACAAGGCCGAAATCGACCGGGCCCAAGCCGAGGCAGCGCAGGCCGGGCCGCTGGCGCAGGCCACCGCCCAGCAGGAGGTGATCGACGCCAGGACCTTGCTGGCGCAACGGGAAGCGTTGTTGCGCCAGCAACAGCTGGTGGCAGAGGTCGTCAAGCCCGCCGAGGCGCAGGCCGAGCAGGTGCGGATCATGGCGCGGGCGGACGCCGAGGCGACAGAGGTCACGGCCGCGGCTGCAGCGTCCCACAACCGGGTCGCGCTCGATCGATTGCTCATCGAGCAACTGCCGCAGATCGTGAAAGAAGCAGCCGCGGGCCTCAGCGGCGCGAACGTCACCGTCCTCAATGGAGCCGACGGAATCGGTCAGGTCGCGGCCGGGCTCGTCGGTCAGGGGCTGGCGATCCTCGAATCCGTGAAGAAGAGTGTCTCCGACTCCGGCACGCAGCGGCCGGCGGTGTCGGAGAACGGACCTGCGGAGCGGGAGAACAACCACACCGTGACGAGCTGACGACACCAGCGCCGGTGACCCGGCGGCGGCCTGGCCGGATCATGACTCCGGCCAGGCTGGTCAGGACGTCGGCAACCCTGGCGCACTGAGCCGACGTCGAACACGCGGATCACGTCGGCACCTCGGCTGGGCAAGCGCGCCCGCGTCACGTCAGCGCGGTGTCAGGGCAGTGTCAGGCCGGCGAGCGAACCGGGATGGGACGTCGACGGCAGTCCGACCACCGCGGAGTGGCACGGTGACCTCGCACGCGGAGACTGGCGGATCGGCCTGACCCCGGTCCGCGCCGAGGTCGTCGCCGCGATGCTGTGGACCGGCGATCGCCTGGTCCACCATGCGCGCGGCACCGAAGCAGCGATGTGCGCGATTGCGCGACACTGGATCAGCATCGTGGCCGAAAACGGAAATCTCGCGTCGAAGTGACCTCGTACGCCGCGGCAAAACGAGAAGCCGAATCTTCCACGGCGTTAGATTCGTGAGTTTCTTGCCAATTGGCACGCAGAACTTCGTGCGAAGGAGGCGTCAGGACCGGCAGGTTCCTTCTTCGTGAGATCCAGTTGTTTGTGGTGGCCCCGGGATCAGCGACTCGGCCGCGCAGTCGTGGCTGCTCGCAGCGGTTGGAAGGCGGCCCGCAGCTCGGCCGCGAACAGCTCGGGTTCTTCCCACGCGGCGAAGTGGCCGCCGCGCTCCGCCTCGTGGAAGTAGTCGAGTGTGGAATACGCCTGCTCGGCCCAGCTGCGCGGTGTCCGCCAGATCTCGCCGGGGAACGTGGTGAACCCGACCGGGACGCCGACGTCGGGTGGCGGCGTCTGGTTCTGCGCGGCGGGTGCATCGGGCCCGTACGCCTCCCAGTACGACCGGGCGGCCGAGGCTCCGGTGCCGGTCAGCCAGTACGCCGTGATGTTGTCCAGGACGTGGTCGGGGGTCAGGTTGCCGGAGGGCTGCCCGTCGACGAAGCCCCGGGCGATCTTGTCGTAGGCGTCGGTGTCGTGGTCGAGCATCCAGGCCGCGAGGGCCGCGGGCGAGTCCAGGAGCGCGTAGCCGATCGTCTGCGGCCGGGTGGACTGCTCGACGAAGTAGCCGTTGCCGCTGGTCTGGAAGGTCTTGATCGCTGCCTGCGCCGCGCGTTCCTGCTCGGTTCCCGAAGGCAGGGCGGCGGGGTCGTTCAGCGCGGGCACGAGCAGGTTGGTGTGGATGCCCACCAGTCCTTCGGGTGCCTGGCGGCCCATCGCGTCGGTGACGCCGGCGCCGACGTCGCCACCCTGCGCCACGAAGCGGGTGTAGCCGAGGCGGTGCATCAACTCCGCCCAGGCGCGCGCGGTGCGACCGAGGTCCCAGCCGACCTCGGCCGGCTCGGCGGAGAAGCCGTAGCCGGGCAGCGACGGCAACACCACGTGAAACGCGTCCTGGGCCAGGCCGCCGTAGCTGGTCGGGTCGGTGAGCGGACCGATCGAGTCGAGCAGCTCCATGACCGAGCCGGGCCAGCCGTGCGTCATGATCAACGGCAGCGCGTCGTCGTGCCGCGACAGCACGTGCACAAAGTGGATCTCCACACCGTCGATCTCGGTGAGGAACTGCGGCAGCGCGTTCAGCCGCGTCTCGACCCGGCCGACGTCGTACCCGCTCGCCCAGTAACTGCAGACCGCCTGCAACACGGCCAGCTGGACACCCTGCGAGCGGTCCTCGACGAGCTCCGCGCTCGGCCATCGGGTCGCGGCGAGGCGACGCCGCAGATCATCGAGGGCCTCGCGCGGTACGGCCACCGAGAACGGGCGGATGGCATCGGTTCGCCGCTCGACAGTCGTTGCCACAATGGACCTCCCGAAGCGCAGGATGATGACGACCCAGGAGACTGGCACGCGCTCGCATGCCACGGGTCACCTCCCGGAGGTGATGCCGTCCGCGATGGGGCCCAGAAGCATTCCTGCCTCAGGGCAGCTCCCAGCGAGGCGACGATGAGCACGAGCAAGAACCGCGGCGGCGGCGCAGGTGAATCAACGACCGAGCATGCGTCGTGGCTGGGCGGCAGCGACCACCCCGAGGTCGTCGACCGGGTCGCCATCCTCAACGCGGTCCGGCCAGGGTCCGCAGTTCCGGGATATGCCGTCGTGGTGGCGTAGCCGAGGCGCCTCGAGATGCTCGACTGCCGCCCGAGCAGCGGCCGGTCCGCGGGGACCGGCCGCCCGCCTTCGCCGCGGGGCGTCGGCACCCGGCTCACGCGCGGGGAATGATCCCGAGCTGCTGGAGAACCTTCACGCCGTCGTCGAGCCCGAGTTCCTCGACGATGAGACCGTTCTGGACTTTGAGGACGGTCGTGCCGGTGAAGCGAAGCGTCTTGCCGGACGCCGCCGACGCGGACCCGATGGGAAGGTCGTCGAAGACGACCGGTCCGGTGTGCGTGCCGCCGCCTTCCCACTGGCCGACGACGTAGTCGCCCTCGGCGATGAGGTCCGCGGTGCCCCAGAAGTTGAGGTCCGGAAACGCGGTGCGGAACTTGGTTGCGAATTCACGCACCTCGTCGCGCCCTCGCATGGGTTTGTGCAGCGAGTACTCGAACCGGACGTCCGGAGCGGCGAGTTCGTCGATGACGCCGGGGTTGAAGGGGTTTCCCCAGAATTCCGTGAACCATCGGCCGACGATGTCTTTGTTTTCCTGCAGTGCCATTGTTTTCCTTTCTGTGGACGGGTGACCGCCAACAGTTTCCGAAGCCTGGCGATATAAGGAAGACGTCGGCCGGGCCTCAAAGGTGAGATCGGGCGCCGAAATTCATGCGCGGAGGCCGATTTTTTCGTAGAACGCCCGGATTCCGCTGTCGGACGACCGGTCATCGCTCGAAGGTCCGAGCAGCGGCGAGTGGGACTTGCCCGGAACCAAGCGCAGCGGCGTCACGCGGGCCAGATTCCCGAGCTGCCCCGCCGGTGCGAGCCGAGCAGATGGGTGTCGACGATGCCGATCGCCTCCATGAGCGCGTACATCGTGGTCGGTCCGACGAACGCGAACCCGCGCCGACGCAGCTCTTTCGACAAGGCGACCGATTCAACGGACTTCGTGGGGATCTCCTCGAACCGTACGGGGCGGGGAGTGTCCGCCGGCCGGAACGACCACACCAGGTCGGCGAGGCCCGTTTCCTCGCGCAGCGCGAGGGTGGCACGGGCATTGGCGATGGTCGCCTCGACCTTCCGCCGGTTGCGCACGATCCCGGCGTCGGCCATCAACCGTTCGACGTCGGTCTCGGTGTAACCGACGACCGTATCCGGGACGAAGCCGTCGAACGCCGCGCGGAAGGCTGGGCGTTTGCGGAGGATCGTCGCCCAGGACAGACCCGCCTGGAAACCTTCGAGGCTGATGCGCTCGTAGACGCCGTGCTCGTCGGTGACGGGCATGCCCCACTCGGTGTCGTAGTAGTCGCGAAGCAGCGGGTCCGCGACCGCCCACGCGGGCCGGACGAGTCCGTCGTCCCCGACGACGACGCCGCGGTCAATGTCGGCGGGGCTCGTCTCCTGCGTCATGCGTTCACCTTTCGGAACCGGTCGTGCGCCACGCGCCACAAAGCGCCGTCCGCGGTCGCGCCGGCCAGGCCGTCCAGATGGGCGAGGCCGACGAGCGCGAGGGTGCGCGGATCGCCGATTCCGGCAGTCGCCAACGTGCGGTCCGGGCTCCAGCGGGTCGACCACAAGAGGCGCCGAGTCATCTGTGCCCAGCCGGTCGCCGGTCCGGTCATGATCCACAGATCGGGGTCCGCAGCGGCGAATCGTGAGGCAGGGCGCAGCCAGGACGCCGCGGTCTCGGGCCAGGTGACCGTGCCGAGAGTCCGGCCGCCGGCGCGGTCCCAGGCGGATTCGACCGAGCGTGCGGTCGCGAGGGCGCGGGCAGTGCGGCCGGAGCCGATCGCGATGTCCCGGGCGCCGCGGCCGCGGGCGAGCCGGACGATGGCCTCGATCTCGACGTCGGTGGCCATCAGGTCCGCGTCGTGAGTGGCGGGCCTCGTCAGCAAGGGGCTGGTCAGGACTTCCATGTTTCGCCGTTCTCCCGGGCGGTCTTCCGTTTCCGGTGGCGGTCCTCGCAGCACGTCCCGCAGGGGGCGGAAACCGGCCGCGGTGGCCTCGTCGGCGAAGAAGACACGATGCGTGACGTAGCCGTCGCGGGCGATCGCGCAGCGCACGGGCAGTCGAGCCGCCCGTGGATCTTCGCTTTGCGGTGGCCGCCCCACGCCGCCTTGACCGGCGACTGGCACGGGAGGCCGTCTGGTCCGAGCAGGTAGGTCTTCGCCTCGTCGATCATGCTGCGTCGTGGAAGACGAGCGCGAGGGTGTGCCGTTCGCCCGATCTGATGGCGGACACGCCGTGCCGGACCGGTGCGGCCGACCAGCCGCGAGCGGATTCGACCGGCCGGTCGCGGGTGGTGAACAGATAGCCGTGACCGTGCGGCAGCAGGGTGGCCGTGCCCCGCGACTGGGCACGAGGACGCTGTTCCAGCAGCAGGAATTCCCCACCGGTGTGGTCCACGCCCGGCTCGTTGAGGTTGATCACGACCTGCAGCGGGAACACCAGGTCGCCGTACAGGTCGCGGTGGAGGGCGTTCCAGTCCTTCTCGGCGTAGCGGAGCAGGATCGCGGTGGACTTCGCCTGGCCGGCGTCGTGGCACATCCGGAGCCACTCGTCGAGCGTGTCCGGCCAGGGCGCGGGCCGGCCCAGCTTGGTCCACCAGTCGCGGGCGATAGGCAGCAGGCGCGGGTACAACGCCTGCTTGAGCCGCTCGATCGGCTCCGGGTACGGCGCGTGGAAGTACCGGTACTCGCCCCGGCCGAAGCGATGCCGGCCCATGTCGACAGTGCTGCGGAACAGGTCGTCCTGCTCGTACAGCTTTCTGATCTCCTCGGTCTCCTCCGGGGCCAGCAGCCGGGGCAGCAGTGCCCCGCCGTACTCGTTGACCTCGGCGGTGATCGCCGTCCAGTCTCCCGACTCGACCCGGTCACGCCAGCGGTCGCCGGTCTTCCGCCGTGCAGCGCTCATGCCGCCTCCAGCTTCAACAGTGCCGTCTTGGCTTCGAGCCCGCCGATGTACCCGCCGAGCGTGCCGTCGGAACGCAGCACGCGGTGACACGGGACGACGATCGGCAACGGGTTGGTCGCGCAGGCGGTGCCGACCGCGCGGACGGCCTTCGGGTTGCCGACGAGCTCGGCCATGTCCCGGTAACTGCGGGTCTGGCCGTAACCGATTTCGGGCAGATGCGTCTGCACGAGCCGCCGGAATCCGCGCGACAGCGACAGATCGAGGGGCACGTCGAAGGCCCGGCGGACTTTGGCGAAATACTCGTCGATCTCGCGTGCGACCGGGTCCAGCCGTTTCGGAGCGCGCAGGATGCGCGAGCTCACCTTCTGGCCGAGGACTTCCAGCACCCGGTCGTGGTCCTCGCTGGCGAATGCCACGCGGACCACACCCGCCGGCGTCGCGGCGAGCAGCAGCTTGCCCACCGGCGAGTCGACGGTGGAGTACGCGACATCGAGCAGGCCGGCCAGCTCGGCCTCATTCGCCAACCGACGGTGCAGCCGATCGAGAAGATCGGCGTCCACGGGCGTCGACAGCAGCGCGACCATGTCGTCTTCGTTGCGAATGTCGTTCATGACGATGCTCCTCTCGTGATCGCGCCCGGACGGTTCTTTCTGAGGTTCTTCAGCCCGTCGGCAGCGGCTCTGCGCGCCGCGTCGACGGAACCGCCGAGAATCTCCGCGATCTCGGCGTACGCCAGACCCCCGACGTAGCGGTACGCCACGGCTTGACGCTGTTTCACCGGCAGACCACCCACCGCGGCCCAGAGGTCCCGATCCTCCAGATCAGGAATGCCCAGCGTTGTCG
Source organism: Amycolatopsis sp. DSM 110486 (assembly GCF_019468465.1). Lineage (NCBI taxonomy): Bacteria > Bacillati > Actinomycetota > Actinomycetes > Pseudonocardiales > Pseudonocardiaceae > Amycolatopsis > Amycolatopsis sp. DSM 110486. The sequence goes on from NZ_CP080519.1 coordinate 532,117, forward strand.
GCACCTCCGGGACCTCCCCGACCGGCAGCGGATTCCGCTTCGCCGCACGCAGCAGATCGATGGCCTTGCGGTGCGCGATCGTCACGAGCCACGCCTCGACGTTCGCCGTCTCCGGCAGGTCGGGATAGGCGCGCATGGCGGAAAGGAAGGTCTCCGACCACGCGTCCTCCGCATCGTGCGGACCGAGGACGACCCGGCAGACCCGCACCACGGTTGCGCCGTGCCGCGCGACTATTTGCTCGAAAGGCAGCTGCATGTCCATCCCACTGAAGACGAATTCGACGTAGCCGCTGTGAGATCGCCGGTCACGACGAGCGTCCCACACGGACCCGGGACTGCTCGTGTTCCAGCAACGCCCGCTTCCGCCGCAATCCGCCGGCGTACCCGGTGAGCGAGCCGGTGGAGCCGACCACGCGGTGGCACGGCACGAACACACACAACGGGTTCGCGCCGACGGCCTTCCCGACGTCTCGCGCGAGGTCGCGGCCGCCCAGCTGCTCGGCGATCCGGCCGTAGGTGGTCGTCTCGCCGCAGTGAATGGCCTTCACGATGTCCCACACAGCGTGCTGGAACGCATCGCCCTCGGCAGCGAACGGAAGATCGAATTCCCACCGTTCGCCGGCCAGATACTCCCGCAACTGCCGGGCCGCCTCGCCCAGCAGCGGATCCGCCGAAACAACCGCCTCCGGGCCGAACGCCTCCGGCGAAGGCCGGCCGACATGACGGCTGAAATACAGGCCGGTGACAGCCTCACCCCGGGCCACCAGCGTGACCGGTCCGAGCCCTGTCTCGACGACGACGTGTCGGATGCTCATTCCTGCCTCCTCTCCTCCGCCCCGTAGACGACCGCCGCGTACAAAACGTGAGATGGCCTCTTACCGCGATCGACGCTGAAGCCCGCTCGCGTACGTCCTGGGCGAGCACGACGAGGCTGCACCTTCAGCCGGACCAGCGTGCAGGCGCGCTGCGCCTCCGCCAGCGGACGGCCGGTGTGCTCGCTGCGGGCCAGCAGGCGATGTTGGTACGCAGGCTGGTCAACGGCGTGCACAGCGATTTCCTTCGGCATACACGCCGTCGTCCGGTCGGAACGGCCGATCGACGTCGACGGATTCGCCGTCCTCCGAGTAGCCGACGGAAAAACCGTGACCGCGAAGATTGACCTTCGCGACACTCCACCGTCTGGCGACCGGCCATTATCACCCAAATTACCGCCAATCTTGACTCGCAGGCGGTAGTGTGCGGCAGTGGGCAGCCGCGAAACACCTCATCAACGCTTCTTCAGGGAAGACCAACTGGGTGGTTCTTACACGCCGCTGGGCTCCGGTACGGCGGACGCAGGCACATCACCTGACGGCCCTGCCTTCCGCGCTCGTACCGCTGGCTTCATAACGATCTTGCCGCCTATCGGACGTCGGCCGTGGACTGCGAACTGGTCCGAAGAGCGCAATGGCGAAATTCTGGACATGTTCGAAGCTGACACCTTCGATGAAGCGTCAGCTTGGTCGTTCGAGCAAACGACCGAAGTGTTCATTCGACAGGAAACTGGCGAACTCGTTCGCGCCGAACGACCCAAACCGACCCGATAATAAAAGACAAGCCACGCTGAGCGCTTCTGGACGCACCCCCTGCCTGCCACCCCGAGCAGAACCCACACCGTCGCGGCGACGACGGGCTGGGAAGCACCATCCGCTCTATCCGGCAGAATCCGTGCTCGGACTAGGGCATGTCTGACAAAGCCTTGGTCCAGGTGATCACGGCATGGAGGACTACTGCGGAGCGGTAGACGATGGCCAACTTGTCGAAGCGGGTGGCCAGGCCGCGCCATTGTTTGAGCAGGTTGAAGCCGCGTTCGACGACGTTGCGGCCTTGGTAGTCGACCGGGTCGAACGCTGGTGGGCGGCCGCCTCGTGAACCCCGCCGTGCGCGGTGCCCGACCTGATCGGCAGGTTCGGGGATCACGGCGGTGATGCCGCGGGTGCGCAAGTGCCCGCGGATCGCTCGCGAGGAGTAGGCCTTGTCGCCCCGGACCCGGTCGGGACGGGTGCGCGCCCGGCCACGCCCCATTCGAGCGACGCGCAGATGTCGCATCAGGTGCGGAAACATCGGCGCGTCCCCGGCTTGGCCGGGCCCGACCAGAGCTACCAGCGGCCGCCCGTTGCCGTCGACGAGGTGGTGAACTTTGGTGCTCCAGCCTCCGCGGGAGCGGCCGATCGCGTGATCAGGCGGCTCGGCGAGCAGATCCGTGTAATTCGACCCAGCCCCCCGTGACACGCCTGACGTTGGTGGCGTGCTGATGCGCCCGCGCGATCGTGGAATCCACCGACACCGCCCAGTCGATCTGCCCGGCCGCGTCCGCGGCGGTGAGCAGCCGCTGCAGCACCATGTCCCACGTGCCGTCCCCCGCCATCCGGCGATGCCAGGTCCAGATCGTCTGCCACGAACCAAACACCTCGGGCACGTCCCGCCACGCGATCCCACACCGATATCGGTAGACGATCCCCTCCACCATCGCCCGCGCATCCGAAAACGGACGACCCCGCTTACCGGTCCGCGCCGGCAACAAGTCTTTGATCAACGCCCACTGCTCGTCTGACAGCAACTGAAACCGCGACACGACCGACAGCATCCCAGCTGCCACAGACGATGTTTGTCAGACACGCCCTAGTCCTCACTCCATCGCTGATCGATCCGTTGGAGTGGAGGTGTTCGACGAGGCTGAGCGGGACGTCACCGCGATCCGGCACGAGGCCGGCCCGACGCGTCCACCGGTTCCAGGATGACGACGGGGATCCGGCGAGCGGTGCGCTGTTGGTACCGTTCGTACCCGGGGTACACCGAGACGATCCTCTCCCAGAGCGTCGTCCTCTCGTCTCCCGCGGCGGTGCGCGCGACCATCGGCCGCGTCGTGCCGCGCAGTGTGACCTGGACGTCGGGGTTGGCGCGAAGGTTGTGGTACCAGGCCGGGTGCCGGTCGTCGCCTCCGAATGAGGCCACCAGGACGACGCGGTCGTCGTCGACGATCGGTGCGGCGAGTGTCGTGATCCGCCGCTGCCCTGACTTCCTGCCGATCGTCACCAATCCGACCACCGGCATGCCCATGGCGTGGCCGAACACCCGTCCGCTGGACCTCATGAACACGGCAGCATGCATCTTCGTCGCCGCTTTGTAGAACACATCCTTCAGCCGCGACGACGCGGACGTCGGGTGGGTAGACGCAGTACTCATCGGAACTCCTCGAGGGTGGGCTGATTCCGGGGTGGTGGCTCGGCGCCGGCCCGGCGTGATGAGTGGGTGGCGACGTAGTCGTTGCAACTGATGAGGGGGGTGTGGGCGATCGCGTCGAAGGCGTCGAAGACGGGGACGTCCATGAAGTAGTCCTCCATTCGTGTCTGCTGGAAGGATTCGGCGTCGTTGATGTCGCGGCGGGCGGCGCTGAGGATGGCGATGGTGAGTGCGGTTTGGCTCACGAACGCGTTCTCGATGGCACGCTCGGTGAGCGACGGCAGCGGGACATCGGAGACCTCAAACCCGGGGACGCGTTCGGGGGCGGGGCGGACGCGGGCGGTTCGGCCGTGACCGCCGGTGACGGCGATGGCCCGGTAGTCGTCGCCGAGAGCTTGGGCGAGGTGGTAGCCGGCGGGGAACAGCCCGGCGGGACCTGCATGAGGCACCTTGCGGATGTGCACGTTGTGCAGGGCAAGCACGACTCGGGTCTCCGGCTCGTCGTCGAGGAGCTGCAGGACCTCCTCGGCCATGCATTCGTCGAGGGCGGCCGAGCCCACGGGGAGGCCACGTCCAGCGACGTCGCGGTGGAAGTGGTCCAGACGCCACGCGAAGCCGAGATGCCGCAGCGCCGCGGCGTGCTCCTGCTCGCGATGCGTGCCGCGCTGGCTGGCGGCCATCGTCTCAAGCCGGAACCGCAGGCGGCTCAGCGTGGCGGTCAGGGCGTCCTGGTCGGCCGGTTCCAGGGCCGCGTAGCGGCTCAGCGTCGTGAAGATCTCGCTGTCGTGATACTTTCGCGCGCGCTCGGCTGCCTGCTCCAGTAGCGGCAGCGCATCGGGGTCGGCTGACCGCAGATGGCCCGCGGCCGCCTCGAGCTCGGGCAGCGGCGATCCTCCGCCAGGCACGGTACCGATCCACCGCAGTGGACGGGACGCGGTGCGGTTGTGTGCGCGGATCCAGGCCAGCAGGTCGTGCACCTCGCGGGACTCCAGCAGACCCACCATGCTGGCGCGGGAGGCGATCTCGGCCACGGTTCCGGCTCCGCCGTGCAGCCAGGCGTCGATCGCGTCTGCCCCGACGGTAGGGGCCTCGACCGCGAGCACGGTGAAACCACAGCGTTCCGCCAGGAAGCGCAGCAACCGGTGCCGCACCAGGGAGAACTCCCGGACATGGTGCGCGGCCTCACCGATGGCGACGACGCGGGCGTTGCCGATGAACTCGCGCACAGGTTCGAGGTCGTCCAGGCCGGCGTGGGGATCGAGGGTGTCCAGTGACAGGGCGTGCGAACGCACCCAGTCGGCGAACCCCATGCTGTCGAGCTTCATCTCGACATGTTACAGAGCTGTCAAAGTTACTGCCACCCCGGAATTCTCCATCCTTGCTCTTCGGCGCGTTCCAGTCCGGACTATTCCCTGGCTTGTGGGATCCTTCGCCTGATTCTGTCGTGCGCCACCGACCCCTCAGAAACACGCGGCGGGCTGCTAACATTGACAGTGATGTCCACAAACGCAGTTCATCATTCACCGCGGCAGCATCGCCGGGCAGACGCCGAGCGCAGCATTGCGACGATCCTCGACGCGGCGGTGATCATCCTGCGCGACCGCCCCCGCGCCAGCATGACCGAGATCGCGACCGCCGCCGGCGTCGCCCGCCAGACCGTCTACACGCACTACCCGTCCCGAGCGGCCCTCATCCACGCTGTCGAGCAGCGCGCCCTGACCGATGTCGTCGCAGCCATCGACGCCGCCGACATCGACCACGGTTCCCCCGCGGCGGCGCTCGACCGCCTGCTCACCGTCGCGTGGCAGACCGGGAATCGCCATCACCTGCCCGAGATCCCGTCCACGCAAGCCACTGGCGAGGCCACCCGCAAGCAGCACCAACCGATCCTCGACCGCCTGCAGCAGTTGATCACCCGGGGCCAAGACGAGGGCGCGTTCGACCCCCGGCTACCAGCCACCTGGCTGGTAGCGACCTTCCTCGCCCTCGCCCACGCTGCAGGCGACGAAGTCAGAGCCAACCGGATGAACGCCGACGACGCTCTCCGCGCACTCCGCCGCTCCCTAAGCCGCGTCCTCGGCGTCGACCACCTCGCCGCCGCGCCAGATCCGGACTGATCCCTCCGAGATCTCAACCAAACACGACGATCGAATCTCGACCGGCACGCGGCTACGTACTTCGCGACATCCCGTAGTCCGGTAAAGCACGTCGCCGCGCCAGGCTCGGACTTCGCGCATTTGAAGCACTTCTTCGCCTGCCACCGTCAGGCGAACACTGCGATACAGCGGGCGAACCGAACCAGGATCTGCGCAACAGGATGGACCGACGCCCCTGCGGTCCCCAGCGACGGCTGTGACTCCGCTGGCGCGGAGCGGACGGGCCTTGAGGTGTGCGGTGTCCACTGTGCTGACCCATTCGTGGGTGGTGTTGCGCCAGTTGATCACAGCTCAAGCGTATGTCGTCAGTTCCGGTCATGCGGGCGCATCGCCCTCGGATCCGACATCCCTGAGACTCAGCATCCGGTCGCCGGACAGGAAGAGTGTCGGTTTGTTGTCGTTCAGCCAATCTGCGCGTGGTGCGCCTGTATCGCGGGCCGAGCGCGGGCAGACGTGCGCATCCTCGCTTTCGGCCCGGTACCACGCACCTCCAGGCCCGAAGTCTGCCGAGTAAGAGACTTCCCAGTCCGCCGTCACCAGCGAGAATCGGAACGGGCCGTCCATGCCGTGGTCGTCGACGCGGAAGTCCAGGTCGATCAGCAGGTGCTTGATGCCACCGAACTGTCCGGCGCGGCGGAGAACGCCGTAACGCCCGGGAGAGATCCCCAGAGCGGAGTCTGTCCCGGGCGTCGCGGTGTGCCGGTTACGGTCGGCGTGTGACGGAAATGCCGTTCGGTGTCAGGACGAGGCGCCGGGGTTCGGGCGGATGCCGGCGTTTTCCATCACCGCTTGCGCCGCCGGGGGCCAGGTCCCGTCGGTGAGGTGGACGTTGCCGTCGAGCACGTTGTTGTGCGGGGAGCCGGTCGCGACCTGGGTGGCGCCGGTGTTGTACCAGTTGCCGGTGAAGGTGTTGTCGTTGGTGTTGTTGGTGGAGCTCGCGTTGGTGAACGCCCAGACGCCGGCGTCCTGGATCACGTTGTGCGACAGGCTCACGTAGCGCGAGCCCTCATCGAGGTACAGCCCGACCGTGCTGTGGTTGTCGTAGATGTAGTTGTCGTCGATCATGGCGCCCGGGTCGGCGGAGAGGTTGTAGATGCTCCCGCCGTCGTGGAAGACCTTCTTGGTGCCGTGGACGAGGTTGCCGCGCACCACGGTGTCCTTCAGCGTGGTGGGTGTGGTGTACACCGGCTGATAGTCGTACAGACCGCGGTTGCGATAGTCCTGGCTGCCACCGCGATCGTTGGCGCCCCAGCCCCAGCCGACGTCGATGCCGTCGTAGGCGAGGTCGGACACCTCGTTGTGCTCGATCACGGCGTGGGTGACGTAGGTGCTCAGGATGCCGGCCATGTCCTTGTAGTCCCGCGCGACGTCGGTCACGAGGTTGTCGGTGATGGTGATGTCCTTGTTCGTCATCGCCGGGTTACGCGGGTGATGCGCGTCGGGTTGCACCCCGCCGACGACGATGCCGGAGCCGGAGTCGTCGGTGAAGGTGTTGTGCTGCACGGTGATCCCCGACGCGCCGAGGCCGATACCGGAGGCGTGGGCGTTCGCGTCGTTGCCGATGCCGAGCGCCACCTGGCCGAGGTGGGCGAACGTGTTGCCCACGAACGAGATGTTGCGAGCGGCCGAGACCTGGACGGCGGCAGGCACCTGGTTCCAGCCGTTGCGCGTGGCCTCGAACTGGGGACACCCGAGCTGACAGGACGTGAGGACGTCCGCCGGCTGCGGGTAGGTGCCGGTGATGAACGTGCCGCTCTGCTGGTCGGCGTAACCCACCGCGGTGCCGGGCTGCAGCCAGGTGGTGTGCTCGAAGCTCAGGCCGCGGAAGGTGAGGTCGTGGATGGGCTGGGCCTGCGTACCGCTCAGCCGGACCAACGAGCTGAGGCGCGGCAGTTCCACGTCGCTGTGCGCCGGGGTCTGGCCGGGGGCGGCCTTGTAGTAGAGCTTCCCGGCCTGGGGATCGAGGTACCACTGCCCGGCGGTCTTCAGGAACGAGTACGAGTTCTCCAGCTGCAGCGTGCCTCCCGCGAACGGGTGCGCGAGCGTGTCGTAACCCCAATTGTTGTTGTTCCACGCGGGTTGCTGCATGGTGATCGTGGTGCCGCTGATGTGCTGCACCGGCGCGTACCGGTCGGTGAAGGAGTTCTGGCTCTCCACCTCGATCCGGTTCTGGTCGGGCAAGGTGGCCAGGTAGTCGAGCGCCGGGTTCACGATGGACAGCCCGGTCGTGGTGACCGCGACGTCGCTGCGGGCGATGGTGATCGCGGCCCGCGGCGCGAGTGCGCCGTCGACGGCGAGCTGGCGCGTGTCCACGCCCTTCGGGGTGTCGGCGACGTAGATGTTCGCCGCCGGGTCGTGCAGCTTCCAGCCGGTCACGGCCTGTCCGCCGGACAGCACCGGGGCCTGGCCGGGGCGGGCCTGCCACGTGATGGTGTGGCCGTTTCGGCCGGAGTCCTCGGCGGTGAACGTGAGGGGGGCCGTCAGCCGGTACGTGCCACCGGCGAGCTCGACGGTCACGTTCGCCCGGCCGACGAGGTCGCGAGCCAGTTTCTGGGCCTTCTGCAGCGAGGCGAGGGGGCGGCCGGCGCTGCCCGGGTTGTGGTCGTTGCCGTTCGGCGCGACGACGATCGTGAAACCGGGCGGTCCGGCCGCCTGCGCGCCGGGCGCGACCGCGACGGCCGCGGCCGAGACGGCGAGGGCCGTCAGCACTGCTCTTGCGGTGTGACGCATGTGCACCATCCTTTGTGGAGGGGAACGGAGGAGTTCGCGAGGACGGCCGGCGAGCGAACCGGAGTAGCGCTCGGCCGGCGTGAACCGGTGGTCCTCGCGGACGCGGAACGCGGTGTTCGAAGAAGCCGGACGGCATCGTCGGCCTTTCGTCGCGGTGGCTCGCGGGAGGATCAGGCCCGCGCCGCGCGGGCGGGGTTCATCGGCCCAGCCATCCGCCGTCGACCGGGATGAGGGCGCCGTGCACGTAGTCCGACGCCGAGGAGGCGAGAAAGACGGCCACACCTGCGAAATCCTCGGGCCGCGCCCACCGGCCGGCGGGAATGCGGTCGAGGATGGCGGCGAAGCGTTCGGGATCGGCGCGCAGCGCCTGGGTGTTGTCGGTCTCGACGTAGCCGGGGACGATGGCGTTGACGTTCACGCCCCGGCTCGCCCACTCATTGGCCAGCGCACGGGTGAGCCCGGCGATGCCCGACTTGGCCGCGGCGTAGCCGGGCACGTTGATGCCGCCCTGGAAACTCAGCAACGAGGCGGTGAACACGATCTTGCCCCGGCCGCGCTCGATCATGCCTGCGCCCACGGCACGGGTGAGCGCAAACTGGCTCGTGAGATCGACGGTGAGCACCCGGTCCCAGTCGGCGTCGGAGTGTTCGGCCGCCGGGGCGCGGGCGATGGTGCCGGCGTTGTTGACCAGGATGTCCACGGGCCGGTCGAGACCGGCGAGCGCTGCCGCCAGATCCGCGACGGCCGCCCGGTCGGCGAAGTCGGCGCTCAGCGCGGTGCAGCGGCGGCCGAGCGCGGTCACGCGTGCCTCGACCTCGCTGCCGGACGGCTCCTGGTGCGCGCTGACGGCCACGATGTCCGCACCGGCGGCGGCCAGCGCCTCGGCCATGCCGAGGCCGATCCCGCGGCGGGCCCCGGTGACCACCGCGAGCTTGCCGGTGAGGTCGAAGGCGGACAAGCCGGTCACCGTGCCTCCTGCCCCGCGCCGGTCCGGCAGTCGACGAGCACCTTCATCACGCCGGCACCGCTTTCCAGTGCGGTGAAGGCCTCTGTGACGCGCTCGAGCGGTTCGATCCGAGAGATCAACCTTTCGGCCGGGATCACTCCTTCAGTGAGCAGGTCGACCGCGGCGGTGAAGTCCTCGCGTTCGTACAGCCGCGCGCCGAGCAAGGTGAGTTCCCGCCAGAAGAACCGGTGCAGGTCCACCTCGCGGGCCACCGGGTGGATCGCCACCTGGACGAGCCGACCCCTCGTGGCCAGCGCGTCGACCGCCGTGGCCACGCCCGCCGCCGCGCCGGACACCTCGAACGCCACCGCGGCGCCGGCGCCGCCCGTCCACTGCCCGAGGGTGCCCGCGAAGTCGTCGGCCGCGGGGTCGAGCGCGGTGAGGCCCAGTCCCTCGGCGACGGACCGCCGGTACGCGTCGGGCTCGGCCAGCACGACCGACGCGCCCGCCCGGCGCGCGACGAGCGCGATGAGCACGCCGATCGGTCCCCCGCCGACGACGAGCGCGTGCTCGCCCTGGCGCAGCTGGGCACGCCGCACGTCGTGCACGGCGACCGCGGTCGGCTCGACGAGTGCCGCGTGGTCGAGCCGGAGGTCATGTGGCAGCGGCACGAGCGTGTCCGCGGGCACCGTCCAGCTGTTCTGCAGGGCACCGGACGCGTCGATGCCCAGGAAGACCAGGCGGTGGCACACGTGGGTGTGGCCCGCCCGGCAGGCGGGGCAGTCACCGCACCACCGCAACGGCAGCACCGTGACGGGGTCGCCGGGCCGCCAGCCCGTCACCCCGGCGCCGACCTCGGCGACCCGGCCGGACATCTCGTGTCCGATCACGGCGCCCGGCGGGACCCGGCCGTCCATGTCGCCGTGGAAGATGTGCAGGTCGGTTCCGCAGATCCCGGTGTAGGCCACGTCGACCCGGACGTGGCCGGGCGCGGGTGGCTCGGTTTCGGTCCGCTCGACGACCAGGGCGCGGGCGCCGCCGTAGGCGACCCGGCGGGCGGCGGTAGCGCGTGTCGGGGAGGTCATTCGGGGTCCTTTCGTGGTCCCTGCGCGGCGCTGCGCACCCGGTAGGCCCGGGCCGCGTTGTCGTGGAAGACGGCTTCGGCCGCGGCGGCCGGATGAGCGGCGAGTGCCGTGTGAACGAGGTCGAGCCACGCGGCGTACTCGGTGGCCAGCGTCAGCACCGGCCAGTCGCTGCCGTAGAGGCAGCGGCCGGGGCCGAACACGTCGAGCGCTTCGCGCAGCGCGTCGACCACGGCGCCGCGGTCGGTACCCGGTGTGGTTTCGGTGGCCAGGCCGGACAGTTTGCAGAGCACGTTGTCGCGCCGGGCCAGCCGCCGCAGGTCCCGGCGCCACCGGTCGTAGCCGGGTCCTCCCGGTGCGGGTTTTCCGAGGTGGTCCAGGACTATCGTGGTCCGCGGGCAGGCGGTGGCGAGTTCGGTCAGTTCCGGCAGCTGGTGCGCGCGGACGCAGGCGTCGAACGGCAGGCCGGCCTCACCCAGCAAGCGGGCTCCCGCGCGGAAGTCGTGGTCGTCGAGGAAGCCGGGCGGTTCGTCCTGCGCGTTGCGCCGCACCCCGACGACAAACGGATCGTGCTCTTCGACGAGCTCTCGCGCCCGCGCGGGATTCCCGATTTCGACGTGGGCGACGATTCCGCGGATCCGCGGGTGCCGGCGCGACTCCTGCCGGATCCACGCGATCTCGGCGGCGGCGCCGTCGGGCACCCGGCCGGCCTCGACGACGATGACCTCTGCCCGGCCCGGGAAGTGCTCGGGGGTACGGGCACGGTCGAGCTCGGCGACGTCGTCGAGCCACGGGTAACGCATCCGGCGCGGATCCCAGAAGTGCACGTGGGAGTCGAGGATCGAGAGAGCTGCCGTCACGGCCACTCCCCCGGATGCTGGTTCTCCGGGCGCCCGTTGACCCACCCGCGGTCGCGGACGGGTTCGAGGCAGGCCTCGACTTCGCGCACCAGGCTCTCGTCGAGGGGCTCGGTCAGCCAGCGGACGTCCCGCCGCACCTCGTCCGGGTCCGCGGCGCCGACGATCGTGACCGGGAAGTCCCCGGTGCTCACCGCGTACTGCAGAGCCACGCGCGCCAGGTCCGCCCCACGCTCCCGGCACACCGCCGCGGCTTCGGCGCACCGCTGCAGCACCTCCTTTGGTGCGGGGTGCCAAGGCGGTGCGCCCTGTTGCGTCAGCGCGCCCATCGCCAGCGGAGCCGCATTGAGCACGGCGGTGCCGAAGCGTTCGAAGCGCTCGCGCCACGCGGCGAGCCGCCGGTTCTGCAGCGTGTACTGGCAGTAGGAGATGATCGTGTCGACCGGGGCTCGTTCGGCGACGTACGCGAGTGCCGGCAAGGGAAAGCCGGTGATCCCGACCGCGCGCACCAGCCCCGTCTCCTGCAAAGCCCGCAGGGCGGGCAGCGTTTCGCCGATCACCTGGTCGAGGTCGCCGAACTCGATGTCGTGGCACTGCACGAGATCGAGGTGGCCGGCATCGAGCCGCGCCAGGCTTTCGTGCACGCTGCGCGTGACCCGATCACCGCTGAAGTCGAAGTCGGCCTGTCCGTAGCGGCCGACCTTGGTGGCCAGCACGTAGGCGGACCGCTCGACACCGCGCAACGCTTGTCCCAGAACGGTTTCCGCGACTGTCTCCCCGTAGAAGGGCGACACGTCGAAGAAGGTGATGCCCAGCTCGAGCGCCGTGTGCACGGCGTCGATGCCGCGTTGGCGAGCCGGGGCGGCCAGCCGGCCCAGCGGCGCGGCGCCGAAACCCAGCCGGGAGACCGTGAGCCCGGTGTGGCCGAGGGTGGTGCGGTTCATGCGGACCCGCTCGCCGGCCCGGCCTCGAAGGGCGAAACGTAAGACGGGGTGCAGGCCCGCAACTCCAGCTCCAACGTCAGGCTGATGCGAGTGGACGGGGGCAGCTCGACTTGCAGCCAGGGACCGTCAGGAGCGATCGACGAGGACGTCACGACCGGTTCGCGGTGGCCGTAGTCGTACATGTCGCCGATCCACGACGGGTCGTCGCAGACACTGTGGCGCGCCGTCCGGATGTGGTGCTCGGCGAACGCGCCGGCCTGCACGATCACCGACCGGGTCGCCAGCGGGTCGAGGTTGACGAGCTCGACCACCGTTTCCTCCGGCTCGATGCGCGAGACGAGCGCCGCGACCGACGGGGGCAGACCCGGGCGGCGGGCGTTCGCGTCGTAGTAACGCACGCGGGCCTGCTGCAGTCCGCCGTTGTAGACGACCTGCGGACCTCCCCAGGTGAGCTGGACCAGCGCTTCGGTGACGACCGGGTTCGATTGCTGCCAGAGGTGGATGTCGGCCTCGGGGACGTCGAGGCCTCGGTAGCGCTCCATCCGCGCCAGCCGGTGCCGTACCTGGGCCTGGGCCGCCGCGAGGATCCGCTCGGGGTAGTCGGGATTGTCGCCGGACAGGTACGCGAACCACGGCTCCTCGTGCCCGGCCTCTTCCTTGCTGCGGAAGGAGCGCACCGTTCGCCAATCGTGGCCGGCGGCGGCGCGCAGCCGTTCGAGGCGCTCGCGGTCGTCCCGGGACCCGGAGTGGTGCCACAGCGCGGCCGGCACGCCCATCAGTATCGGGTTGTGGTCGAACCACCCGTGGTCACCGTAGCGGTAGGGCACGTGCAGCGTGGGCGTGTCGACGTCCGGGCCCAGCTGCACCGTCCACTTCGACTCCAGGCTGGAGTCGGCGTCGGTGAAGGCCATGACCTTGCCCTGGCCGATGATCGTGTCCAAGGCGGGCCGCACGAGGTCGGTGTAGCCGTCATCGCCGGTGGCCGTCGCCGCGGACAGCGCGGCGACGATCGCGGCGTGCCCCACGCTGTACCACCCGTGCGGCCACGACCAGCCGTAGTGCCCGCCGTACCAGCGGCCCTCCAGCAGGCCGCCGACCGTGCCGTCGGGAGCGACGTTGTCGGGCAGGACACCGCCGTTGGCGGCCGCCCGTTCGCGCCAGGCACCCACGTAGTCGGCGAGCCAGTCGCCGTAGCGGCGGTCGCCGGACAGCAGCAGGGCGTTGAAGACCAGCCCGGACACGGCGAGGTTGACCGCGGTGTCCCCCACCCCCATCCGGCGGCGCATCTGCTCGCCCAGCCGGGGATCGGGATCCGTCGTCGGCTGCTCGGCACCCGTCGGCACGAGCCAATCCAGGGGGAAGCCGTACATCCGCGCTTCCTGGGGCAGCCACGGGTACGAGTCGCCGTCGAAGAGCCCTTCGCGCCCCGGATCGCTGCCGTTGTGGGGACGCCGGATGATGCGGTGCTCGGGGTCGTAGTTGCCGTGGGCCGGATCGACGTACAGCTCGGCGAACCGCACCGCACGCTCGCGCCACCGCTCGGGCGCGGCCATGCACAGGAAGTACAGCAGCAGCAGGCTTTCGCCTTGGTGGAACCAGTCGTAGCCGCGTTCGTACTCCTCGCTCAGCATGCCCAGCTCGGTCAGCTGACGGGTGACACCCGCCCAGTGCCGCTCCGCCTCGCCGAGCAGGTCGTCGGCCCCGCCGAGCAGGTAGAGCTGGGGCCAGTTGAAGAAGGTTTCGTAGAAGTCGTCCACCCCGTCGCGCGTGGTGAGACCGCCCCGGTAGACGAGCCGCCCGTCCGGGCCGGTGTAGTCACGCGCGAACTGGCGCCAAGCCGTGTCGAGCAGGTCGAACAGCTCGCGCTGCGCGATCGCCCAGCCCGGGGGTTCGAGCAGCGGTACCGAGGCCGTGATGACGGGAAACATCGAAGATCTCCATTCGGGGGCGGCCGCCACCCGCGGACGGCACCCGAAGTGCCGCCGCGCGCGTGGACGGTGGTTCCGCGTCGAGCCGGGTGGGTTATTCCTTCGTCGCGCCGGCGAGCATTCCTGCGACCAGGAAGCGTTGCGAGAACAGGAAGACGAGCAGGACCGGCGTGATCGCCAGCAACGTCGCCAGCGCCAGCTCCGGGCGTTGCACCGCGGCGGTGCCGACGGTGGGGTTGAACTGCGGGACCGCGTTGAGCAGGGTGCCCAGGCCCACCTGGACGGGGAACTGGTCGCTCTCCGGTAGCAGGACGTAGGGCAGGAAGTAGTTGGTCCAGTTGGCGACGAAGCTGAAGAAGCCGACGAGCGCCACCACCGGCATCGCCAGTGGCAGGGCGATGTGCCGGAACACGCCGAACTGCGAACACCCGTCGAGCTCCGCCGCAGCGACCAGATCACGCGGCAGCGAGGTGCTGAAGTAGATGTAGGTCAGGTACACCCCGAACGGGTAGAACGAGTACGGCAGGATGATCGACCACATCGACCCGATGAGGTGGACGGCGTTCACCTCGAGGAACAGCGGCACCACCAAGGTCGCGTTCGGCATCAGCATGACCACCAGGGTCGCGACCAGCAAGGTACGGCGGCCGCGGAAATGGTTCATCGCGAGGGCGTACCCGGCCGGGATCGCGACGCACAACGTGATGGCCAGCGCGATGAACGAGTACACCGCGGAATTGCGCAGCCACAGGAAGATCGCGTTGTCCTGGAAGGAGGTCAGCGCGGTCCAGTTCTCGGCGAGCGCGTGCCACGAACCGAACGACAACGGGTTGCCGTGCACGAGCTGGTCGTCGGTCTTCGTGGCCGCCAGCAACAGCCACACGACCGGGAGCACGAAGAACACCAGAAACAGCACGAGCACCAGAACCGACAGCGGGTTCGGCCACCGCCGGCCACCACGGCCGCGCCGCGGCCGCCCGGAGGATGAGCGGGCGCTTCCCGCCGAAGTCGTGGCCACTGCCGGGATACGGGTGTCAGTCGGCATCGAAGAACCCCGATCGGGCCACGAACACACCGGCGACCACGAGGCCGATCAGCAGCAGCTCGACCGAGATGGCCGCGGCCGTGTTCACGTTGTTGTTCTGGAAGGCGAAGTCGTAGGACAGCTGGTTGAGCGAGTAGTCCCGGCCGGCGACGCCGACACTGGCCTGCGAAAGCAGCTGCGGTTCCACGAACAGCTGCGTCCCGCCGGCGAACGCCAGGATCGCCATGTAGACGATCCACTTGCGCAGCAACGGGATCTGGATGTGCCACGCCGTGCGCCACGCCCCCGCACCGTCGATCCGGGCGGCTTCCAGCAGATCGGGAGAGATGTTGTTCAACGCTCCGTACATCACCACGATCCAGCCGCCCGCGCCGGTCCAGAACGCGATCAAGGTGAACAGCACCGGCAGGTGGCCCGGCGCCACGACCTGACCGAAGGTGCTGAAACCCAAGGCACGCATCAGGAAGCTCACCGGGCTCACCGTCGGGTCCAGCACGAACAACCAGACCATCACACTCGCCGCACCGGCGAGCGCTCCCGGAATGTAGTACAGGAACCGCAGGACCCGGCTCACCCCGCCCGAGCGCAGGCGATGCAACACCAGAGCCAGCCCGACCACAAGCACCACCAGCGACACGAGCCAGCACACCAGGTACAGCGCCACGTGCCCGATGGCGGACAGGTACCGGAAGTCGCCGGCGGCCGCGACGAAGTTCGCCAGGCCCGCGAAGTTGTCGCCGGCGTCGGTGAACGCGAAGTACACCGCGTACACCGTCGGCACGACCCCGAACGCGATCAGCAGCACCACATACGCGGCGACGAACAGGTGCCCGCCCCGGCCCGGCCAGGTCGCCCGCCGTCGTCGCGACGGGCTCCTGACCGGGCGGGCGGTGGTGGACGCGGTGCTCACTGACTGACCTCGTAGCCGTTGGACCGCGCATAGTCGGTGACGGCCTTCTGCCAGTCCGGCAGCATCGAGACGATCGTCTTGCCCGCGGTCAGCCCGGGGGTGACCGTCGCGGCCCAGATCGCCTCCTGGCTGAACTGGCCGTAGCCCCAGCCCGGCCACACCTGCGCCGCCGCAGTCTGCAAGGGCCCGGTGATGTCACCCGAGTAGTAGCCACTGGACGCCTGCTTCGCGAGCCAAGTCTTCGCTGCCGGCGCGTACGCCGGGTAGCCTGGTGAGACCTTGCCCTGGTACTCGTCGGAGGTGGCCGCCCACGTGAGGAAATCGGCGGCGTCCTTGAGGTTGGCGCTGTGGGCCGACAGCAGCCAGGTGCCACCGCCGACGTTGCCGACCGAAGGCGCGTTGTCCCCGGCCCACTGCGGCAGCGGAGCGGCCGCGATCTGGCCCGCGGGCGTCTTGAACGCCTCGTTGAAGATCGAGCTGCCGAACCACGAGGGCCCGGGCATCATGAGGACCTTGTCCGCGGAGTTCTTGTCGAAGTCCGAGCTGAAGACACTGCTGGTCGCCATGGTGTGGTTCTGGACGAGGCTGTCGAGGAGCGCGGCCATCCGCGTGCACTCGGCGCTCGTCGTGTCCACCTTGACCGCCTTGGGGCCGGTGATCCGGTTGGCGCCGCACTTGCTCGCCCACAGGTAGATCTCCGGGGTGAAGTTGTCCCCCGCCGTCCCTACGAGGTAGCCCGGGTGCTCGGTGGCCAGGCGTTTGCCCAGAGCCTGGTACTCCTCCCAGGTCTTCGGCACCTGATAGCCCCACTGCCGCATCAGCGGTGCGTTGTACCAGAGCACGGTCTGCGCGAGATCGTTGCGCACGCAGTAAAGCGTGCCGTCGACCGTGCACGGGTCGTTGGCGCCCGGAGTCCACCCGCGCAGGGTGGCGTCGGGGACCAAGCCCTTGTTCAGCGGCGCGGTGAACCCCGCCTGCACCGCCCAGGAGGCCTCGTTGTTCTGAGAGCTGAAGACCACGTCCGGCCAGCCGCTGCGGGTGCGGTTGAACAAGCTCACCTTGGTCTGCAGGTAGTTCGAACCGTTGGCGTCGCCGTCGTAGGTGACGATGTCCATCTTCACCGCCGGATGCGCCTTCTGGTACAGCTGCGCGGCCGGCAGCCGCGTCGAGTCGACCCAGACGGTGAGCTTCCCGCCCGTCTGCTGCACCGGCTGGAACCCGTTCTGCGCACCGGATCCGGTCCCGCCGTTGCCGCACGCGGCGACCGCGGCCAGCACGGCGGCGACGCCCAGCGCGAGACCCGCGAACCGGGCGCGGCGGTGGGTTGCTCTCCTGGCGCCGGCGGCATCGGCTTTGGCTGTCATGACTACTCCACTCCATCGTGGGGACCGCAGGTTTACCCGAACCATGTGTCGGATATATGTCCGACACATTCGGCACGATCTACGCACCCAAGTCTTGTGATCCGTGAGCGAGACCACGCGGTGCGGGCGGTCGCTTCGGAGCTATATAAGAGCCCGTACCAAGCCTTCCGTCAAGGGGTGCGGGCCAGTTTCCCTCAAGGAGACCTCGAGCCTGAGCCACAAAATGAGTAGTACTTATTTCTCAATCCGCTGCCGACGTGTAGGATCCTTAGGGCGGCGAGGATCAAGTCGTACCCTCGCGGTGACCGAAACGAAGGAGGCGAGTGGGTGGACGGCGTGCCCGCACCGGTCGAACCCGATCCGAGTGGTGGCGACCAGGCGGCGACCCCGCCGCAGGCCGCGTACCGGCCCGGGTACGAGGTCGTCGCCGAGCAGATTCTCCAGCTCATCGCGGAGCTGCGACTCCAGGCCGGTGATCGCATGCCCACCGAGAACGAGCTGGCCACACGACTGGGGACGTCCCGCACGGTCGTGCGCGAAGCGGTCAAGATCCTCTCCGCGATCGGTCGCGTGCGCGCGCAGAAGGGCCGCGGGCTCTACGTCGCCGACGACGAGGGCATGCTGGGTTCGGCGCGCTGGGGCAGCTTTTTCCTGCCGACCGACCTCGATCACGTCTACATGCTCTTCGAGTTCCGCCGCGTGCAGGAGATGACCGCGAGCCGGCTGGCGGCGACCCGGGCCACCCCCGGGGAGCTCCGGTCGATCGAAGCGGCCGCGGAAACCTGCCGCGAAGGGCACCTGACCGGAGAGGCGGCGCTGTTCGACCGCGGGGACGACGAGTTCCACCTCGGCATCGCGGCCGCGTCCCACAACCAGTTCCTCCTGGCCGCCGTCCGCGAAGTCCGGCGGCTGCAGCACCAGTCCAGCACGATCGGCCTGCGCGGCACGGTCGGCGGGCACGCCGCCGAGGCGATCGACGAACACGCCGCGATCTACCAGGCGATCCGCGACGGGGACTCGGAGGCCGCCGCGCAGGCCGCCGCGGTCCACCTGGACAACACCCTCGAGGACTACCGCCGGGAAATCCAGCGCCGGGTGTTCGGCTGACGCGCGAGGTTCGGCTCTCACCGCGCCGTCCCCCACGGCTGACCGACCGGCGGAGTCGTCGGTTCCGCCGGTGACCCGAACCCCGGCAACCTCGACCTCGGCCGGCCGGGGTGCGTGACGGCTCGGCTTTTCGGGGCAACTCACGGCCTGCGTTGTCGGTTTAGTCCAGCCCGAGCGCGAATCTCACTGAGATCAGCCGTCGGGAAATGGCGCGGCCTCGGTGAGCAACACCGCTCGCAGCCCTCCTCCGGCCTCGGCCGGGACCGAGCGGAGTGTGGGGAATCTCCGCCGAAACCGGCGGGCGAGTGGATGGTTCCTACCTCTTGGTCGAAGCTGGGCCGCGCTTAGAGTCTCTTGCGGCGGTAAGCGGATGCCGCCCGTCTCCTGGGGCGAACTCGCCGGCCGAAAGAGAAAACCGATGCCTGAGCAGTCCCGCGTCTCCCCTCCTGCCGAGGCGACCGGCGCCGTGGAAGGGCTGATGCAGCCTCGGCCGCTGACCATCGCGCACATCCTGGAGCGCGCCGAGCGGCTGTATGCGCACAAGCACGTGACGACGGCCGGTGGCGAGCGGCTCACCTACGCCGAAGTGGCAGGCCACGCCCGGCGGCTGGCCACCGCGCTGGACTCACTCGGCGTCCCGGCCGGTGCCCGCGTCGCCACGTTCGCGAGCAACAGCCGCCGTCACCTGGAGCTCTACCTGGCGGTACCGGCGACCAAGCGGGTGCTGCACTCCATCAACATCCGGCTCTCGGCCGAGCACCTGGAGTACATCGCCGGCCACGCCGAGGACGACGTGGTGTTCGTCGACCGTGGGCTGCTGGCGAGGATCTGGCCCAGCGCCGGGAAGCTGCCGCGGGTGCGGTACTGGGTGGTGCTGGCCGACGGCACCGACGACCCGATCCCGGCGGACCCCCGGATCCTGGACTACGACGAGCTGATCGCCGGTGCCGAGCCGTTCCAGGGCTCGTTCGAGGAGACCTTCGAGCTCGCGGAGGAGAACCTGGCCTCGGGGCTGTGCTACACCTCCGGCACCACCGGACCGCCCAAGGGTGTGCTCTACAGCCACCGCTCGACGATCCTGCACTGCCTGGGGACGCTCGCGGCCGGGCTCATCGGCCTGCGCGAGAGCGACGTCGTGATGCCGATCGTGCCCATGTTCCACGCCAACGCGTGGGGCCTGCCGTACGGCGCGATGATGGCGGGCGCGTCCCTGGTGCTGCCCGGTGCGTCCGCGGAGCCGGCTCACCTGCTGGGGTTGATGGAAACCGAGCGGGTCACCGTGGCCGGCGCCGTTCCGACGGTGTGGACGAGCCTGCTTCCTCGGCTGCGCCGGCACGACCTGAGCGCCACGCGGTTCCTGCTCGGCGGCGGTTCGGCGGTGCCCCCGGCGTTGTCCGAGGCCTACCGCGCCGCGCTCGGGGTGCCCGTCACGCACTCCTGGGGGATGACCGAGATCAGTCCGGTCGGGGCCATCGGTGGCACCCGCACCCAGCACCGGGACGCGACCGAAGCGGAGCAGGTGGCCGTGCGGGCCGCTCAGGGGCAGCCGCTGCCGCTGGTGAACGTGCGGATCGCCGACGTCGAGACCGGCCGGGAGCTGCCGCGCGACGGCCGCGCTGTCGGCGAGCTGCAGGTCGCCGGCCCGTGGGTGGCCGGCGGCTACTTCCGGACGGACGGCGGCGAGAGCTTCACCGGCGACGGCTGGCTGCGCACGGGCGACCTGGCCACCATCAACGCGCACGGGTACCTGCGGCTCGTGGACCGGATGAAGGACCTCATCAAGTCCGGTGGCGAGTGGATTTCCTCGGTCGAGCTCGAGGCCGCCCTCTCCGCGCACCCCGACGTCGTCGAAGTCGCCGTGATCGCCCGCCCGGACCCGCGCTGGATGGAGCGCCCCGTGGCCTACGTCGTCGTGCGCGAGGGCAGCGCCGCCACCGCCGAGGACCTCACCCGGCACCTCACGCCGAGGGTCGCGAAGTGGTGGCTGCCCGACGAGTTCGTCTTCATGACCACGCTGCCCAAGACAGGCACGGGGAAACTGTCCAAGACCGCGCTGCGGGAATCGCTGCGCCCGGCCTGAACCAGTCCGTCACGACGAGGTGATCGCGATCGCGCGCAGCCCGTGCAGCCGCAGTCCGAGCTGCAGTTCCAGGTCGTCGTTGTCCCGCCAGTTCTGGCCGAGCACGCTGCCGGCGCGGTCGAGCCGTTTGAGCAGCGTGTTGACGTGCACGTGCAACGCCCGGGCGGTTGCCGCGACGTTGGCGCGATGGACGAAGTAGGCGGTGAGCGTGCCGACGAGATCGGTGCCGCGGCGCTGGTCGTAGTCGAGCAGCGGGCCGATCGAGCCGGCGATGAACCGGTCGAGTTCCCGGACCCGTTCGGGGTCGAAGACCATCGCGTAGAGGGCGTATCGGCCCGTGGTGGCGCCCACATCGGTGTGCCCGAGCGCGCGCATGACCGCGCCGCAGCGGCCGGCGAGGGAGAAGGCGCGTGACCAGTCGTGGTTGGTCGCCCGTTCGGCGACGACCACGACCGGGCCACCCACCGCGCGGCGCAGCCGGCGCTGGACCTCCTCGACGGTCTGCTCGTCGTCGGCGCTGGGCAGGATCATCGTGGCCCGGCCGAGGTGTTCGCCGGCCAGTCCACAATGGTCTCGCGCGATGTCGTGCAGGTGGCGCGAGAGTTCGGTCGAGGACGACGTCGCGGACTCCGCGACGAGGACGAGAACCAGGCGGTCGGGATCGATGCCGCGGGCACGGGCCCGGACGCGCTGGGCCGCGTCGATCCCCGGGCTGCCCACCATGAGCTCGGTCAGCAGCTCTCCGCTCAACCGCTCACTCGCGTCGGCGACCGCACGCTCCTTCAGGATGAGCAGTCCCATGACGTGCGTGGCTCGCTCCAGGGTCCGCAGGTCGAGATCGGCCACGTCGCCGGCTTTCCGGCTCCACGCCAAGGCGCCGAGATGGCTGTCGCCCGCCCGGATCGCCGCCACACTGCGGGCGACACCCGCCTTCTCGACCGACGTCGTGCAGCGCCCCGAACGATGCGCGGTCCGGACGGCCTCGGCCAGGTCCGCCTCCGCCGGGGGCGGGCTCGGGTCCACGACTGAATCCCGGTGCACGACGACCGCGCCGGTCCGGTCCAGGAGGGTGACGCTGCCACCGAGCTGGTCGGCCAGGAGCTGCGCGACATCGCCGGGTGTCCCGCCCTGCAGCACCGCACCGGTCAGCACTTCGTGGGTCGCTTGCGCCCGTTCCATGACCGCCATGTGGTCCTCGATCTTCCGGTACGCCACCTGCAAGTCCTGCAGGGCCGTCCGGCTCGCCTCGTAGAGCCTCGCGTTGTCCAGGGCCACCGCGGCGTGGTCGGCGAACGCGATCAGCAGCGCGATCTCGTCGGCTTCGAAGGACCGCTCGGTACGGTCGGCGGCGAACAGGGCGCCGACGGCTTCCCCTCGGATGACCAGCGGCACGCCCAGAAGCGCGACGAGTTTCTCGGTGCCGACCAGACGGTCGAAGCTCGCGTCGTGGTCGATCACCGTCGCGGAGGCGTAGTTGCGCACCCAATACGGCCTGCGGGACGCCAGCACCTTGCCGCCCAGTCCCACATCGGCCGGGATGCACGCCGCGAGAAAAGCAGCGGAGATCGTCCCTTCCGAGGCCCGGGCCGAGAGCTTGCCGTCGTCGCCGACCAGCGACAGGTAGGTGAAGTCGGTGCCCGTCAGATCGTGGGCGTGGTGGACGATCGACTGCAGGACCTCGTCGAGTTCGCCCAGTGCGGTCAGCGACTTGGCCGTCGCGTACAACGACGCCAGTTCACGTTGGCGGCGCAGCAGCGATACCGACTCCGCTTGCTCAGCCCGACCACCGGCCACGATGCCGTCCTCCTCCGCGCTGGTGGGCGAAAGCCCCACCGAATCGGCGTGAGGTGTGGGTGATGCACACCTCATCCGCAGAGTAGTGGCTCCTTAATATGACCGCCATCACGTGCCGATGTCCTCGACGAAGGCGGGATCCATGACCAATCCGATCGCCCATCCCACCGGACAGTCCGGTGACGTCGGCTCCGACCTTTCCCCGGCCGGCCGGCGGGCCTTCCGCAAGCTCCTGGTCGCCGGGCTCGTCGGCAGTTCGATCGAGTGGTACGACTTCTTCTTGTACGGCACGGCCGCGGCGCTCGTGTTTCCCCACGTGTTCTTCCCGAACGCCTCGGCTCTGACGGGAACTCTGCTCGCGTTCAGCACTTTCTGGGCCGGATTCCTGGCGCGGCCGATCGGCGGGGTGCTCGCCGGGCACCTCGGCGACAAGTACGGGCGCAAGCCGGTCGTCGTCGCCTGCCTGGCGGTGATGGGGGCAGCGACCTTCCTGATCGGGTGCCTGCCGAGCGCCGGCTCCGTCGGTGCACTGGCTCCGACGCTGCTGGTCGTCCTGCGCTTCGTCCAAGGACTCGCGACAGGCGGGCAGTGGGGTGGGGTAGTCCTCCTGCTCACCGAGTCCGCGGGTCCCAAGCGGCGTGGTTTCGCCGGCACGTTCGGGCAGACCAGCGTTCCCGTCGCCGTGATCATCTCCAACGTGATCTTCGTGGCCGCCAGCGGCTTCATGCCCGACGACGCCTTCCTCAGCTGGGGCTGGCGCATCCCGTTCCTGGTCAGCGTCGTCATGTTCTCGGTCGTCATCTACATCCAGTCCAAAGTGGAGGACACCCCGGAGTTCCGCGCGCTGCAGGAGAAGGCGGCCCAGTCCAGCAACACGGTGCTGCGGGCTCCGCTGGCCCAGGTCGTGCGGAGCAAGTGGGGCACCATCCTGCTCGGCTGCGGGCTCCTCTCGGCCACCAACAGCCTGTTCTACGTCAGCATCTCCGGGCTGCTCAGCTACGCGACCGACGCACTGGGCGTCAAGCGTGACCCCCTGCTCGCCGTCGTGCTGGCCGGCTCCGTGGCGATGCTCGTGGTCATCCCGTGGTCCGGGCACCTCTCCGACCGAGTGGGTCGCCGGCCGCTGATCCTGATCGGCGGCCTCGGTGTCGCCGTCTGGGCCTTCCCGTACTTCTGGCTCGTGGGCACCGCATCATTGGCCGCGATTTTCGTCGCCGTCGTGGTGGGTTTCGTCTTCCAGTGCCTCACCTACGGCCCGATCGCCAGCTTCCTCGCCGAACTGTTCGCGCCGGGCGTCCGGTACTCCGGTGCGTCCCTGGCCTATCAACTCTCCGCGGTCATCGTCAGCGGTGGCACACCGTTCCTCATGACCGCGCTCATCGCCGGGACCGGGAGCACCGTCCTGGTCGCCGTCTACATCTTGCTGATGGGGCTGATCACCTTCGCCAGCGCCTGGTTCCTGCCCGAGACCAACCCCGCCGAAGTCCGCAACGATCCGCACGCCGTTCCGGGCGCGCACCTCTACCGCTGAGAAGGGAACGGCGTGAGTGCAACAACGGTGAAGGGCGCGATCGCGCTGGCGATGGCTCTGGTGCTGGGGACCACCGGAATCCTCGGCTCCGGGCCCGCCGCCGCGGAGGCTTCCTCGACGACACCGGACTGCGCCGGGCTGGCCGGTCTCCGGATTCCCGCGTCGGTCATGAGCCTGCCGACGACCGGCGGACGCGTCGAGGCCGCTACGGAGACCACGAGTGTCCTTAGTGGACAGACCGTCGAGTACTGCCACGTCGACGCCGATCTCTTCCCCGTCGACCCGGCCGCGCCCGACATCAAGATGAGCGTCGACCTGCCCCGGGGCTGGAATCGGAAGGCGCTCATGTTCGGTGGCGGCGGCTTCGACGGCACCGTCCCCGACCAGACGGCGAACGTGCCGTTCGGCCCGGTCGACCAGCCGGTGCCGCTGGCCCGGCACTACGCGACGTTCGCGAGCGACTCCGGCCACCAGCAGGACCCGGCCGCCCCTCCGTCACTGGACGGGACGTTCGGCGTCAACGACGAAGCCCTGACCAACTTCGCGGCCGGCGACGCGCTCAAGAAGACGCGCGACGCCGGACTGTTCCTCATCCGGCACGCCTATCGGGCAACGCCGGCCGAGGTCTACTTCGCCGGCGGTTCGACCGGAGGCCGCGAGGCCCTCATCGTCGCCCAGCGGTGGCCGAACGCGTTCGACGGCGTGATCTCCGCGTACCCGGCCTGGAACAACCTCAGTGAGGTCCTGGACCTCGGGTACCTGGCGCAGATCCTGTCCCGTCCGGGAGCTTTCCCCGAGCCCGCCAAGCAGACGCTGCTCTACACCAGCGTCGTCCACGCCTGCGACGACCTGGACGGGGTCGCGGACAACGTCATCTCCAACCCGAGCGGCTGCCACTTCGACCCGCACTCGCTCCGGTGCCCCGGTGGCGCCGACACCGGGCCGGCGTGCCTGTCCGACGCCCAGATCGACGCCGTGACCGCCATGTCCTCACCGTTCCGGTGGCCGTACCCGGTCGCCAGCGGCGAGACCCAGTACCCCGGTTTCCCGTTCCTGTCGGGTGCGGACATGAGGACGCCGTTCCTCGGGTTCGGCACCACCGCGCCCGCGAATCCCATGCCGGTGACCAGCGGCTACGGGATGCAGTACTGGGCTCAGTGGGTCAAGTACTTCCTGACCCGGGACCCCGGCTACAACCCGCTCGACCTGGATCCCCGCAACCCCGGCAAGTGGCTCGGGCGAATCAGCCACCTGTCGACCATCGAAGACCGCAACAATGCCGACCTCCGCCCGTTCGCCCGCGCCGGCGGCAAACTGATCCTGCTCCACGGCGCCGCGGACGAACTGGTTTCCCCTTACTCCACCAGCGACTACTACTCCCGCGTGCGCAGTCTGCTCGGCCCCCGTCCGACCGACGCGTTCATGCGCTATTACGTCGTGCCGGGGTCGAACCACGCGAACTCGGGCACACCCGCCTTCGCCGCGTCGTGGGACTCACTGTCCGCGCTCGACCAATGGGTCCGAAGCGGCCAGTCTCCCGCGAACCCGGTCGTCGCCGACGCGAACCACGGCAACCGCACCCGTCCACTGTGTGCCTATCCACAATGGCCCAAGTATCAGGCCGGTGATCCGGACAACGCGTCCAGCTTCGTCTGCACGCGCTGACGGCACCGGCGGGCTCTACGGCACGCCTTTCGTGCACATCGGGCTGCAAGAACTCGATGCCGATCAACTCGTCGGGCGTCGGCTCGATCTCGCCCAGACCTGATCGTGAGAGAGGTGGTGGCAGGAAAGCCCTTCAGCCCGCCCGTCATGCATCAGTGCTCGACGGCAGGTGCCTCGGAACGGGAGCACAATGGTCAGTCGCTCGCGCGGGCCGCGATCACCGGTAGGCCCGAACCGACACGGGCTCCGGCTGCCGCCGCGACGGTGCACCGCGGCGGCCGGTCGCCGAGTGGGGTCGGGTCAGGGCGCGTGGTACCGGGTCGTGGTCGACCGCACGACCAGTTCGATCGGCCAGAGGGTGTCGGTGGGGCTGGCCGGCTGGTCGCCGGACAGCACTTCGAGGATCAGCTCGGCGGCGCGGGCACCTTGGCCTCGAGGGGACTGCGCGACGGTGGTCAGGCCGAAAAACTCCGACAGGTCGTGGCCGTCGATGCCCACGATGGACACATCTTCCGGGACCTTCATGCCGAGGTCCTTCGCGGCCAGGATGGCACCGATCGCCATTTCGTCGGACGCCGCGAACAGAGCGCTGACGCTCAGCCGCGGGTCGCTCAGCGCGGTTTTCGCGGCCGCGTAGCCGCCCGCGATGGTGAAGTCGGCGGGGAAGAACGAGGTGTCGGACACCGGGAGCCCGCTTTCCGCCATGGCTTCCAGGTAACCGCCGTGGCGAGTCTCGGGCTGGCGGAAGTCCATTTCGCTCGCCGTGTCGCCGCCGATGAGCCCGATGCGCCGGTGTCCCAACGAAATGAGGTGCAGTGTCGCGAGCTTGGCGGCCCCGAAGTCGTCGATGCGCAAGGTCGCGGCTCCCGGGACAGGTCCGCCGACCGCCAGCACCGGCTTGTCGAGCCGGTGCAGCACTTCGAGCTCGTGCGGCTCCAGCCGGACCGCAACCGTGATGAGAGCGTCAACGTGCTTGCGGAGCAGGAAATCCGTGAACACCGACGCCCGCTGCTCGGCCGAGCCGTTGAAGTCGTAGAGCGACAGGTCGTAGCCTGCGCGCATGAGGCGGGATTCGATGCCGGCGAGCACCGTGCCGAAGTACCACCGTTCGATGTAGGGCAGGACAACGCCGACATTGCGATTCCGGCCGGTAGCCAAGGTATACGCGCTGGAAGACGCGACGTAGCCGAGCGACTGCGCTGCCTCGGCGACGCGGCGGGCGGTGTCCCGGGAGATGCGCGGGTGACCGTTGAGCGCGCGGGACGCCGTCGAGATCGAGACGCCGGCGCGCTTCGCCACGTCCTCGATCCTCGCCACCGCTACCCCCTCCGGATCTTCCCGCGCGAACTTACCCACCCACGGCTGCCCCAGATTATGGGCTGCCCCGCCCAGTCTGTGCAAGCGCTAGGCATAGATCTCGTGGATTTTCGGATCTGAATCGACACATAACGCCATGACATGGGACTTTGTCCGAGATTCTGCGCCTCGAACCTGTGCAAGCGCTTCCTTGACACAGGGCTTCTCCTCCCTCATGCTGTGCGCCAACATCGGAAAACGGCGGAACCCGGCCCAGTCCCCGCTGCCGTCGGCACGCCGTTCCGAGCGCGACTGACTCATTGGAGAGACACAGTGCGGAGACGACTGACCCGGCTGGGTATGGGCCTGGCCGCCGTCGCGGCCGCGGCCACGACGCTCACCGCCTGCGGCACGGGAGGCGGCACCACCGGCAACGGCACGGGCCCCATCACCTTCGCCTCGGGCAAGGACCTCACCGGCGCGATGCCACAGCTGCTCGCGGAGTGGAACAAGCTGCACCCCGACCAGAAGGTCACGTTCATCGAGCTGTCGGCCTCCCCCGACGACCAGCGCAACTCGTTCGTGCAGGACCTGCAGGCCCGCAGCGGCAAGTACGACGTGATGTGGGACGACGTCGTGTGGACGTCCGAGTTCGCCGCCCACGGCTGGCTCGAACCGCTCGACAAGGCGCAGGTGGGTGGTCCCGACGTGCTGCCAGCCGCCGTGGACACCGCCACTTACCAGGGCAAGATGTACGGCGCCCCGTTCATGACCAACAGCGCCCTGCTCTACTACCGCTCCGACCTCGTGCCGAAGCCCCCGACGACCTGGGCCGAGCTCCAGGCGGATTGCGCCATCGCCAAGGCGCACGACATGGCGTGTTACGTGGGGCAGTTCGCGCAGTACGAAGGCCTTACCGTGAACGCGGCCGAAGCGATCACCTCGGCGGGCGGTTCTTTCCTGAGCCCCGACGGCTCGAAGGTCACCGTCGACTCGCCGCAGGCGCGGGCGGGGTTGCAGCACCTGGTCGACATGTTCCGCAGCGGAAACATCCCGGCGGCCGCGCTCACATACCAGGAGCAGGAAAGTGCCAACGCCTTCGTGACCGGGAAAGCGATGTTCCTCGCGAACTGGCCGTACGTCTACACCGCGGCGAGCGCGGCCGGCTCCGCCGTGCAGGGCAAGTTCGGCATGGCACAGCTGCCCGGTCCGAATGGCCCCGGGATCGCGTCGCTGGGCGGCATCGACCTGGGAGTCTCAGCCTTCTCCAAGCACAAGCAGACGGCGAAGGACTTCGTGGCCTGGATGCAGTCCGAGTCCAGCCAGCGGGTTCTGGTGAAGGTAATGAACCAGGCCTCGGTGCTGACCAAGCTGTACACCGACCCCGACCTGACGAAGGCCTCACCGTACCTGCCGACCTTGCAAAAGGCCGAGCTCACCGCGGTGCCCAGGCTCAAGACACCGAACTACAACGCCGTCAGCCTGGCGATCCAGAAGAACGTCTACGCGGCGTTGCAAGGCAAGGTCTCGGTCGACGGAGCCGTCAAACAGCTCGCCGCCGATCTGCAGCAGGCCATCAGCGCCGCTTGACCGTGATGACCCAGCAATCCAGGAAGGTGAGCCGTGTCCGTCAGAACCGGTGACTCCCGGGCGTTTGTCCCGCGCGCGTCCACGCGGCGGGAGCGGGCGAGCGGGAGGAAGGAAAACGACGGCCGGTTCGCCTTCTGGCTCGTCGTACCCGCGATCCTGGTCCTGACGGTCGTGATCGGGTACCCCGTGATCGCCGCGCTGGTGCGCTCGCTGTTCAGCGACCCGATCGCGAGCGCACCCCGGTTCATCGGGCTGGACAACTACTTCAGCGCGTTGTGGGGGGTGAACAGCGGGAAGTTCTGGGATTCGGTCGGAGTCACGTACTTCTTCGCGGCCGTCACGATCGTGCTGGAGACGGCGATCGGGCTGGGCATGGCGCTGGTGATGAACCAGGCGTTCCGGGGCCGGGGACTGCTTCGCGGAGTGGTCCTCGTGCCCTGGGCCGTGCCCACGGCGGTGGCCGCGGTGCTGTGGAAGTGGAGTTTCGATCCGGTCGGCATCATCAACGCCCTCACGGGTTCGCACGTGGTGTGGACCGGATCGGACTGGCCGTCGAAAGCCGCGATCGTCATCGCCGACACGTGGAAGACCTCGCCGTTCATCGCGCTGCTGATCCTCGCGGGCCTGCAGATCATCCCGGGCGAAGTCTACGAGGCCGCGAAAATCGACGGGGCCGGCGCGTTCCAGCGCTTCCGGCTGATCACGCTGCCGCTCGTGCGGCCGGCACTGCTGGTGGCGATCCTGTTCCGCCTCCTCGACACCCTGCGCATGTACGACCTGCCGGCGATCCTCACGCACGGCGCGAACGACACGACGACCCTGTCGATCCTCGTCGTGCAAGCGACGCTGAACGAGCTGAAGCCGGGGTTCGGCGGGGCGCTGTCGACGCTGACCTTCCTGCTGATCTTCGTGACTGCGTACGCCTTCGTGCGGCTGCTGGGCGTCAACGCGGTGGAAGCCCAGATCGGCGGCGGACGAGGAGGAAAACGATGACCACCGCGACCGTTCCGGCACCGCGGACCGCGGACCGGCGCCGCGGAACGACGCGGCGCGGTCCCGCCAGCCGGTGGCTTTACGCCGCGCTGGTCACCATCGTGCTGTTCTGTCTCCTGCCGTTCTACTGGATGGTCGTGACCAGCCTGAAGGATCCGAAGGAGGTCTTCGACAATTCTCTGGTGCCGACGCATCCCACTTTCCTGAACTACACGGCGGTGTTCGGCAGCCAGAACACGTTCCTGCTGGCCCTGCGCAACAGCGTGGTGATCGCCGGATCCGTCACGGCGTTGGCGCTCGTGTTCGGGGTGTTCGCGGCTTATGCGTTGGCGCGCCTGCACTTCCGCGGCAAGAACCTGGTACTCGGGCTGTTCCTCGCCACTTCGATGTTCCCCGGTGTCGCCATCCTCACGCCCTTGTTCCAGCTGTTCGCGGACCTCGGGTGGATCGACACCTACCAATCGATGATCATCCCCGACATCAGTTTCTCCCTGCCGCTGGGGATCTGGATCCTGGCCAGCTTCTTCCGCGCGATGCCGTGGGAGCTCGAGGAGGCCGCGCGCGTCGACGGCTGCACGAAGGCGGCGGCCTTCCGGCTGGTCATCTTGCCGCTCGCGGTGCCCGGTGTGTTCACCACCGCGATCCTCGTGTTCATCTCGGCGTGGAACGAGTTCATGATCGCGAACTCGATGTCCCAGACCCCGGCCTCCCAGCCGGTGACTGTCGCCATCGCCCAGTTTTCGGGGATCTCGCAGTACGACCAGCCCTACGGCACGCAGATGGCCGCCGGCGTGATCGTCACTGTCCCCTTGATCGTCCTGGTGCTGATCTTCCAGCGCCGGATCGTGAGCGGGCTGACCGCAGGAGGAGTCAAGTGACCGCGTTGAAAGTGTTGTTCATCGGTGGCACCGGGATCATCAGCTCCGCCTGTGCCCGGCTCGCGCTGGAGCGCGGTGTCGACCTGCACCTGCTCAAGCGCAGCGCCACGTCGGCCCGGCCGGCCCCGCCGGGTGCCGTGGTGCACCTCGGCGACATCCGCCGGCCCGACACGGTGCGCGAGGTGCTCCGGGAGCACGAGTTCGACGTGGTCGTGAACTGGGTGGCCTTCACCCGGGAACACGTGGCCGCCGACGTGAAGCTGTTCTCGGGCCGCACGAACCAATACGTCTTCATCAGTTCCGCGTCGGCCTACCAGACGCCGCCGGCCCGGCTGCCCGTCACCGAGTCCACCCCGCTGCGCAACCCGTACTGGGCCTACTCCCGGCGAAAGATCGAATGCGAGGAACTGCTGACCGCGGAGTACCGGGAGACCGGGTTCCCGGTGACCGTGGTCCGCCCTTCACACACCTACGACCCCACCATGGTGCCGTTCGACGGCGGCTGGACCGTCATCGACCGGATGCGCCGCGGCAAGGGAGTCGTCGTACCCGGCGACGGGACGTCCTTGTGGACGATCACCCACCACGCGGATTTCGCACGCGGGTTCGTCGGGCTGCTGGGCCGGCACGAGGCGATCGGCGAGGCATTCCACATCACCTCGGACGAGTCGCCGACCTGGAACCACATCTACACGGCGATGGCACGAGCGGCGGGTGTGACGCCGGACCTCGTGCACGTACCGTCCGACGCGGTCATGGCCGTGGACGAGGAGTGGGGCTCGGCACTGCTTGGCGACAAAGCCAACTCCATGGTCTTCGACAACTCGAAGATCCGCCGCCTCGTCCCCGATTTCGCCGGCTTCATCCCGTTCGATCACGGCGCGCGGGAAATCATCGACTGGTACGACAGCAACCCCGAGCACCAGGTCGTCGACGAGCGCATGGACGCGCTCATGGACAGGCTCGTCGACGCCTATCGTCCCCGGCCACTCTGAACTGCGGAGTCACGAAGAAATGAAGTACACCACGCTCGGTCGTTCCGGTGCCGTCGTATCCACCTGCTCGCTCGGCACCATGACGTTCGGTGCCGAGACCCCGTCGGAGGTGGCGCACCAACAGCTGGACACCTACTTCGAGGCGGGCGGGACGTTCGTCGAAACCGCGGACGTCTACAGCGGCGGCGAGGCGGAGCGGATCATCGGCGACTGGCTGGCCAAGCGATCTCCGGCGGTGCGGGAGAACGTGTTCCTCGCCGGCAAGGGCCGCTTCCCTGTGGGTGTCGAGCCCCGCGACGCCGGCCTTTCCCGGCGGCACTTGTCCCGGGCGCTCGACGCTTCGCTGCGACGGCTGGGCTGCGAGCACATCGACCTCTACCAGCTGCACGCGTGGGACCCGCTGACCCCGCTGAACGAAAGCCTCGGCTTCCTCGAGGACGCGGTCCGATCGGGCAAGATCTCCTACGGCGGGCTGTCGAACTTCACCGGCTGGCAAATCGCGCTGGCGGCCGCTCACGCCCAGGACCGGTTCCCGCTGATCTCGATGCAACCGCAGTACAGCCTGCTGGTGCGCGAGGTGGAATGGGAGATCGTCCCCGCCTGCCTGGCCACGGGTCTCGGCGTCCTGCCGTGGTCGCCGCTGGGCGGGGGCTGGCTGACGGGCAAGTACCGGCGTGACCAGCGCCCATCCGGCGCCACCCGGCTGGGCGAGGACCCGAACCGCGGGGTGGAGGCGTACGACCTGCGCAGCACCCAGGAGCGGACTTGGCGCACGCTGGACGCGGTAGCAGCCGTCGCGAACGGACGCGAGGCGACGATGTCCCAGGTGTCCCTCGCGTGGCTGAGCGCCCAGCCGGGAGTCACGTCGATTGTGCTCGGTGCCCGCACGGTGGAGCAACTCGAGGACAACCTCGGTGCAGCCGGGCTTGAGCTGAGCGAGGACGAGCTGGCGATCTTGTCCGAGGCCAGCGATCCGGGCGCCGCGCAGTACCCCTACGGCCCGGCCGGCCTGGCGCAGCGAAGCCGATCCCTTGACTGACCGCAGGGAGACCTGCGGGCGGGCAGACGAGAAGTTCGAGCCGGTCCGCGCCGCCTTCACCCGCGTGCTCGCCGGCAATCCGGGCGGGATGCAGCTGAGCATCTACGAACACGGCCGTGAAGTGGTCGACCTGTGGGGCGGCGAGCACTTCGCCGCGGAGTCCCTCGTCCGCACGGCATCGTGCACCAAAGGCGTCACCGCGGTTTGCGCACTCGTGCTGGCCGAACGCGGACTACTCGACCTGGATGCCCCCGTCGCCGACTACTGGCCCGAGTTCGCCGTGGGCGGCAAGGCGGGGATCCCGGTGCGCTGGCTGCTCACGCACCAGGCCGGCCTCGCGCTGTTCGACCCCGCCGCCGAGGTCCGCGCCGCCGACTTGCTCGACTGGAACGCGATCGTTTCCCTCCTGGCGGCTCAGCGTCCTTTGTGGACGCCGGGGACGCGGTGCGGCTACCACGCGCTCACGTTCGGGTTCCTCGTAGGCGAGGTGATCCGCCGCGTCAGCGGGCTGACAGTGGGCCGGTTCCTGGCCGAGAACGTGACCGGGCCGCTGGCCGCGGACTTCTGGATCGGGCTGCCGGAGCAGCACGAGCACCGGCTGCGCCCAGACGTCGCTCCTGCCGGCGGCATCGACCTCGCGAGCGTGTACCGCGATCACGGCCTGGAACCGACGACGCCCCTCGCCCGCGCGATGCTCCGCTCGCCGCAGTACGATCCGGGACCCGGCGATCCGGTGTGGCGCACCCGCGCATTCCACGCCGCCGAGATCCCGGCGGCCAACGGCGTCGGCAACGCCCGCGCGCTCGCCCGGATCTACGCCGCGTGCATCGGCGAGGTCGACGAAGTGCGGCTGCTGTCGGCGCAGACGGTCGAGTCCGCGCGCACACCGCGGACCGACGCCGTGGCGACGCCACCGGAACTGGCTGTGCTGACCACCGAGCCACCCCGGTTCGGCCTCGGGTTCCAGCTGCCGAGAACAGGAATCGACGCGATGCTCGGACCCGGCTCGTTCGGCCACACCGGCGCGGGCGGGCGGCTGAGCTTCGCCCATCCCGAAAGCGGCATCGCGTTCGCGTTCACGTGCGACACCTTTCTCTGGGACGGCCTGACCGGACCCGACCCCCGCTGGACACCCCTGCTGGGCGCTCTCATGGACTCCTTGGACTGATGACGAACACGAACTCCCCCCAGCTCATCACCTACGCCGACCGTCTCGCCGGGACGCTTCCCGGACTGCGGGCCCTGCTCGACGGCCGTCTCGCCGGGATGTTCGGCGGTGTGCACGTCCTGCCGTTCTTCCATCCGTTCGACGGCGCGGACGCGGGTTTCGACCCGGAGGACCACACCGAAATCGACGCTCGTCTGGGCACCTGGGACGACCTGAGGGACCTGTCCCGCGAGCACGCGGTCATGGCCGACGTGATCGTCAACCACGTGTCGAGCCGATCTCCGCAGTTCCGGGACGTCGTGGCGCGCGGAGCCGAATCGCCCTACGCCGGCATGTTCCTGACGATGGGCGCAGTGTTCCCCGAAGGGGCCACCGAGGACGATCTCCTGCGGATCTACCGGCCGCGTCCGGGGCTGCCGTTCACGTCCATGCGCCTGGGTGAGCAACGGCGGTTGATGTGGACCACGTTCACCGAACGGCAGGTCGACCTGGACATCAGCGATCCGGTCGCGTGGGAGTACCTCACCGCGGTCGTCGACCGGCTCACCGACGCCGGTGTCCGGCTGCTGCGGCTGGACGCGGTCGGCTACGCGGCGAAGGAAGCCGGCACCGACTGCTTCCTGACGGCCGCGTGCCTGGCGTTCATCAAACGCATCGGGGCCTACGCGCACGAACGGGGCGCCGAGATCCTCGTTGAGGTGCATGGTCACTACAGCCAGCAGATCGAGATCGCCGGGATCGCCGACTACGTCTACGACTTCGCCTTGCCGCCACTCGTACTGCACGCTCTGCACGCACGGGACCCGCTCCCCTTCCACAACTGGTTGTCCGTGCGGCCGCACAACGCCGTCACCGTGCTCGACACCCACGACGGGATCGGCATCATCGATGTCGGGCCGAACGCCCTGGTGCCTGGTGCGGACGGACTGCTCACCGGCGACCAGATCGACGAACTCGTGGAGTCGGTGCACTCCGCCAGCGGCGGAACCAGCAGGCTCGCGACCGGGACCGCCGCCTCGAACCTCGACCTGTACCAGGTCAACTGCACCTTCTACGACGCGCTCGGCGCCGACGACACCCGGTACCTGCTCGCGCGCCTGATCCAGCTGTTCGTCCCCGGCACACCACAGATCTACTACGTCGGACTGCTCGCCGGACGCAACGACCTCGCGCTGCTGAGCCGTACCGGCGTCGGCCGGGACGTCAACCGCCACCACTACACGCCCGCCGAGGTCGCGGCGGACCTGCGCCGGCCGGTGGTGCGCTCCCTCCTGGCCGCGCTGCGCTTCCGCACCGACCACCCTGCGTTCGACGGAACCTTCCACCACCAGGTCGACGGCACGGAAGTGGAACTGTCGTGGCGGCACGGCGAGCACGAAGCGACGCTGCGCGCCGACGTCGCGACCGCGGCCCACACGGTGACCGCGAGCACGCGAGGAGGTGCCCCGGCACCGCTGAACTTCTGAACCGCTTCGCAACGTCCCAGGCCCGGCGCTTCGACCACCGGCCGGTGCCGAAGGGAGCCCTCCCTGCCGGCTCCTGTCCAGCGGCGCGCGACCGTGAAGATCCCGTCGATCATGTCGGTGGACGGCGAGCACGAGGACGCGACAGCCTCGAATACGGACGCACCGGTTACCGGCTACGAATACGTTCGCATCCGGACAACCTGGCGGTTCCTCGGCGAGTGCGACACGCTTTGACCAGGTAGAACACGCAGTTGCGCAGGTTTGCAGGCTCGGGTTGCTCCCCGCTGGGGCGGAGGGACGGGGCTTCAGTCGTCAGATGGCGATGATCCGGCGATGGCCCCAGACCCGGGCCCGATCGCCCGTCGAGACCGTAAATGCGGTACCCGCGACACCAGCTTCGCCCGCTCCCCCGGATACAACACCGCCGGGGACCGCAGCCAGCGCTACTCCAGCGCTTGGAATAGATTCTTCCGCTTGTTCACCGTCCACGGTGGTCGGTGGCGCGCCCGAGCTGTGCCCGAGCTGTCGCGTTGCCGTCGGGATGATCTTGGCGGTGGCTTCAGCCGCGGCGAGTGCGGCTTCGGGTAGCACGGTCGTGTAGGTGTCAACGGTCACGATGATCGACGAATGCCTCAGAATTTCTGCACGACCTTCATGTCTGCCCCCGCCGCGAGCGCCACGCTCGCGGCGGTGGGGCGCAGATCGTGTAGCCAGATCGGCGGTAACCCTGCCCGCCACAACGGCTTTCCTGATCGTCGCGTAGCCCCCGCCCTGTGCGCGCACAGCACGAAGCCGTGCGCGCACGGTACGACTTCGGCCCGCGAGACCGGCGAAATCGCCGAAACCCGGGGCGCTCCCGCGCAGGGTCGTTCCGGATTGCGCGCTGATCGTCAGTTGTTGTCGGCGTCAGCGATCAATTCGGCCGGCACCGGGAGGCCGAGGTGCTCGAGGAGGGCGGCCAGCTCGGCGTCGAGTTCTCGCCCGACCTGGGCGATGCGCGGATCGTGAAAGCTGTCGAATCGGGTGCTGGGCTGATCGATCGTGAACCAGGTGCGGTCGTCGTGGTCCACGTAGATCGCGGTGCGCAATGGCGCATAGAGCATCACCGAGGGGTCGTGCCGGAACATGCGCTGGGCGTAGACGTGGTTGCCCATCAGGTATTCCGCGCACGGACGCGATTCGGCGGCCAGTTCCATCAGAGAGCCGACATCGGTGCCCCAGTATCGAATGAAGCTGTGCGGGGCGTTTTCCTCGGCAGCCTCCCGGACGACGTCCCAGCTGGCCCGTTCCCTCTTGAACTGCTCGATTCGAGCAGCGTCGAGCACCGGCACCGCGCGTTCGTAATCTTCTCGGAATTCCGAAAAGGTTGTCGTGACGGGGATGGTCAGGCGGAGCACCTCGTGTGCGAAAGTCTGGATGGAAGGGGAATCACTGGCGGGCATGGCGTTGCCGTCCTTCGATGGTCATGGCTGTTGCTCGACGGGGGTCGGGGGAACCGGTGAGACAAGCGAGGATGGCGGCCACGGTGCCGATCGCCGACGGCACCGTGGCGGCCTGTCAGTCGCGGAGGAAGTCCAGCACCTGCTGTACGAACAGCTCGTGGTACTGGAAGATCCCGCCATGGCCCGCGTCCGGGTAGATGCTCAATGTGGCGTTGGGAAGCAGCCGCGCGAGGTTGAACGAGCTGATCGTCGGCACCAGGATGTCGTTGTCGCCGTTGACGACCAGGACGGGCTTGTCCACGTCGGCCAGACCGGCGGGTGAGGTGCTCTGCTCCCATTTCGTGGCCGCGGTCAGCTGGGCACCGATCGTCTCGTCCGTCACGGGCGTGTCGCGGTCCTCGGTACGCTCGTCCAGGCGAGCGATGAAGGCATCCGCAGCTGCCTGGCTGCGGGGCGTCGGCGAGAAGAAGAGAAAGTGCTTGGGGTGCTTGCCTTCAGTGGCCGACTTCCCGAAAGCGCTTTGCAGCACGGCGCCCCAGCCGGCAGGCCCTTCGTCACCGGCGGGCGAGGTGCCGGCCAGGACGATCCGCCGGACCAGATCGGGTCGCTGCTGGGCGACCGCCTGGGCCACCATGCCGCCCAGGGAAAAGCCCAGCAGATCGGCCGTGTCCAGCCCGAGAGCCTCCAGGAAGGCCACCGTGTCGGCGGCCATCGCCTCGATGCTGTCGGGGGTGGTGCCGCCGGAGGCTCCGACGCCCCGGAGATCCACCACGATGACGCGTCGCTCGGCCGCGAAGCCGTCGACCACGGCGGGGTCCCAGTCGTCCAGCACTGCGGTGATGTGGTTCAGCAACACCAGCGGCACGCCTGCGGCCGGGCCCAACTCGCGGTACGCGAACGGCGTTCCGCCGACGTCCACCGTCTCGGCCGGTGCTTGCACAAAACTCGCTGCCATGTCTTGCCTAATCGGTAGTAGGAGTAGTTCTTCCGGCTCGTGATCGAGCCGGTTGGTGCTGGTCCGCCGGCGGGCGATGCCTAGGTTTTCCGGTCGTTCGACGACTTAAGAAAGAACGGCGCGTCTGCCGGTGGGCCGGTGCTTGTGGTGGTGGGATGTCGTGGCGCGAGTCCGCCGCAGGAGGTGACCTCTCGGTGTGTTCCCGAGCCGCGAGCTCTTCGGCAGAACGAGGTTCCTGCGGTGTGCTGGAGTCACGAACGGCTACTGAGATGACGGACCATCGAGTCCCGCGATTAGGGCGCTGCGTGACTCTGCCTGGACCCGTGAGCAGCCGCAATAGCGAAGGAGGCGTGACGGTTTGACACTGTTCTGCGGCATCGACTGGGCCGAATCCCACCACGATGTCGCCATCGTCAACGACACCGGAACCGTGGTCGCGAAAGCCCGCATCGGCGACGACGCGACCGGGTTCGCCCACCTGCTCGACCTGCTGGCCGAGGGCGGCGACACCGCCGGAAACCCGATCCCGGTCGGGATCGAGACCGACCACGGACTGCTCGTCTCTGCGCTGCGCGCCACCGGACGCACCATCTACGCGATCAACCCGCTCTCCGCATCGCGGTACCGGACCCGGCACCAGGTCTCGGGCGCGAAGTCCGACGCCGCGGACGCGGTGATGCTGGCCAACATCGTGCGCACCGACGCCGACGCACACCGCCCACTGCCGGCCGACACCGATCTCGCCCAGGCGGTGCGGGTGCTCGCGCGGGCCCAGCAGGACGCGGTCTGGGCCCGCCAGCAGCTGGGCAACCAGCTCCGATCGCTGCTCAAGCAGTTCTACCCCGCCGCGCTCGACGCGTTCGCCGGCCAGCCCGAGGGCGGCCTGGCCCGTCGCGACGCCCGCACCGTCCTCGCCGCCGCACCCACACCCGCGCTCGCAGCGAAACTCACCCGAGCACGTCTGCGGACACTGCTGGCCAAGGCCGGGCGCCGCCGCAACGTCGATACCGACGTTGATCGCCTCCACGGTGTGTTCCGGTCTGATCGGTTGCGGCAGCCACCGATCGTGGAGAACGCGATGGGCATCCAGTTTTCGGCTTTGCTGAGCCAATTCGAGGCCGCCTGCGCCGCCGCTGACAGTCTGGCGGAAGCGGCACGAACCCATTTTGAGCAGCACCCGGACGCCACGATCATCACCAGCTTCCCCGGCCTGGGACTGCTGGCCGGCGCCCGGGTGCTCGCCGAAATCGGAGACGACCGCACCCGCTTCACCGACCCCCGCGGCCTCAAGGCCTACGCCGGATCCGCCCCCATCACCCGCGCCAGCGGCCGAAAAACCGTGATCACGCACCGACACATCAAAAACCGGCGCCTGGCCGCGGTCGGCCCGATCTGGGCACTGGCCTCGCTGCGCGCCAGCCCCGGCGCCAGACGCCACTTCGACACCCGCCGCGCCGCCGGAGACTGGAACCACCAAGCCCAACGACACCTGTTCAACAAGTTCCTCGGACAGCTTCACCACTGCCTCCAAACAGGACAACTCTTCGACGAACATCAGGCCTTCCCACCTCCACTCACCGCTGCGGCTTGACTCTTAAGAACCTGAGATGTCTTTCTTGCGCGGTGGTCCGCGCTCTTCGATGGGAATCCGCCTCCTGGCGCTGTCCGACAGCCTCGCCGGGATCGGCGGGGAGCCGCTTCGGTCGGAAGACCACCGCCGGGCAGCGCGTCACTTCGCACCAGGCAGTCATTCCTCCGTGCCGCCGCTTTATGTGAAGGTCGGTGCAGCCAGGACGAGGTGACGAAATCAGGTTTCACGATGATCTTCACGCGCGCTGAACCGATTGAGATCCCACAGGGCCGGCGATCGACGGAAATCCCCGTGCCCGTTACCGTGCAATCGGCACTGGCTGCGCATTTCGCGTGCTCAGGGCCGGATCAATGAGCCACAGTCTCGCTGACAGTCATTCGACCTATGCGAATGGATTCCGTCATGCCGACACTGATGGGACAGCCTGGTGTGGGCTGGTGATGGCGAGCCGGCCTCCACCGTTCTAGGTCGCCGCTCCGCTTCCATGATCTGCCGAAGAGTAACGAGGAGCACCATGTCACAGATCGTCCTTGTTACCGGGGCTTCCAGTGACCTCGGAGCTGCCACCGCCAATGCGCTGGTCGGTTCAGGCCACACCGCGTACGCGGGGATCAGCCCGGCTGTCGTCCACCCAGCCGGCCGCCTTGCCGAGCCGAGCGGGCGCGGGACCCGCCTGCGCCCCATTTCGTTGGACGTAGCCGACCAGCGCTCGGTCTCAACAGCGGTCGATCACATCTTGACGGAAGCCGGAAGAATCGACGCAGTGGTCCACGCCGTCGGCCCGGTGCCCCGGGGGCCGCTCGAATCCTTCACCCCTTACCAGCTGGCGCAGATCTACGACGCGCATGTGCTGTCCACCCAGCGCGTCAACCGTTGCGTGCTGCCGCAGATGCGCGAGCGGCAGGATGGCCTGCTGGTATGGGTGGTGCCTGCGAACCACGATGCCGAGGGCGCTCCCTACCTTGCGCTGCACTCCGAAGCGGTCACGATGATCGACCATCTCGCATCGAGTTACGCCCAGGAGCTGACCGAATTCGGGGTCGAGACCACGATCGTCGTCCCGGGTTTCCTGGTCCCCGAGAGCGGCCCGCACGTACGCACCGTCCGCCCGGACGACGCCGAGACCGTTCAGGCGTACGAAGGCCGATACCCCGGCCTGGTCCACCGGGTGGACTCGAGGCTGGCCGCGCAGGCGCTCACCGGCGCGGAGGTCGCCCTCGCGGCCCAGGCCATCGCGGCTGCCGTCGGCAGCCCCAAGGGCACCCGTCCACTGAGGATCGTTCCTGGCCGGCCCGGCACCGCATCCGACCAGGGCGCCGTGTGGTAAGGCGGCGTCCACCTGGTCCGGCCGACGAGAGGTCCGGCGATGCGTCGCGCATCACTGTGGCGGTGTCATTTCTCCAGGGCCTCGAGCGCGTCGCGAAGTGCGGCTCTGGAGGTGATCCCGAGCTTGGGAAAGATCTGGTACAGGTGTGCGCCGATGGTCCGGTGCGAGAGGTACAGGCGCTCGGCGATCTGCTTGTTGCTCAAGCCGGACGCCGCGAGATCCGCGATCTCCCGCTCCTGGGGTGTGAGTACTTCTCC
The DNA here is from genome assembly GCF_019468465.1 of Amycolatopsis sp. DSM 110486. Taxonomy (NCBI): domain Bacteria; kingdom Bacillati; phylum Actinomycetota; class Actinomycetes; order Pseudonocardiales; family Pseudonocardiaceae; genus Amycolatopsis; species Amycolatopsis sp. DSM 110486. The sequence continues at coordinate 572,475 of NZ_CP080519.1, forward strand.
GCTCGCCGTGGTTCTCGGTGCGCCCCATCCGGTCGCACGCAGCTCCTTGGCCGCACGGTCCGCCCAGGGACTGGCGCCGAGCAGCGTGAAGGCGTCGTAGGCCAGACGCAGTGGCTCTCGGGAGTCGGCGTTCGCGCGGGCACGTCGCAGTCGTTCCCCATACGACAGGTGAACGCGGGCCAGGTCGAAAGGCCACCTTTCGACGCCCGGCAATTCCAGCGCCTCCTCGAACAGGCGCACCGCCTCGTCGTCGTCGGTGGCGCACAACGCCGCCGAACCCGCGGCGAGCAGGCTGAGCCGCGGGGACAGCGCGGCGATGTCGGCCTCCCGCATGGCGCGCACGTGAGCGACGGCGGCGGTCTGCCGGTCGGTCCGCACCGCGGCTTCGACGACGTCCAACGCCACCCACAATGCATGCGGCACGTGGGACGCGAACGTGCCCGCTGGGCTGATCGCCGTCGCGTTCCGGTAAGCGCTTTCGAAGTCACCGCGGCCGGATTCGGCGACTGTGCGGACGTGCCGGGCGTAGTGCAGTGCTACCCCCACTCCCCTGGGCGTGGCCCAGCGGATGATCTGGTCAGTCAGGCGGTCGACGGCTTCGTCGTCACCGCGGGCCGCGGCGACGACGGCTCGGCAGTACCAGAAGTACCAAGTGAAGAAGTGGTACCCGGAGTCCTCGCACACCTGGGCTCCTTCGTCGGCCAGTTCCAGGCATTCGTCCCACCTGCCGGTGAGGTAATCGTCCAGGCACAGGTGCATCAGCGCGCCGACGTGCCGGCGCGGCGGACCGCCGTCCCGCCCTTGGAAGACAACTCGCCACGACGGCTCGCGGACATCTGCCAGGCGATCGAGGTAGAGCGAGCCGGTGCCGGCGCGAACGATCCGGCCGGGGTCGGATTCCTTCTGCAGGTCGCTGAGAACGGATTCCAGCTGATCCAGAGCCCCGGCACCGGAACGGACTGGGTCGGAGAAGGTCTTGGCAGCCACCGACAGCAGGGCGGGCGGCTCCGGTCGCAGACGCCGGAGCGTCGCATACAAAGGTTCCCACAGTTCCGCGCGGCCACTGAAGAAACAGAGGAGCAGCAGCAGGTGGAGCGCCTCGATGAGGGCGCCGTCCGTTGCTTCGTAGCGGTGCGTGCCGGACTCGATGGCGCCGGTCAGCAGTCGGTGGGCGGTGTCGATGTCCCCGTCGCCGTTGATGATCAGGAAGACGGCGGCGGCCGCGAAGTGGAGAGAGCCGATCAGCTCCGGGTCGGCCAAGCGGGCACCTTCGAGCAGTTCCGAGGCGTTGCGGAGTTGCCCGGTCGCGTCGGCGCCGATGTAGGCGGCCTCGGCGAGCCGGCGAGCGCGATTCGAGCTGTGCGGGCTCAGATCGGCCGCCCGTACCAGCGCCGCGACCGCTCCGACGGCGTCTCCGCGGGCCGCGATGCTGCGTGCCGCCTGGTCCAACAGACCGGCCACCTGCTCATCCGGCTCGACGGAAGCCTCGCCGAGGTGCCAGGCCCGCCGCTCGGGCTGGCTCACCAGCACGTGGGCCAACGCTCGATGGGCCGCCCGGCGCTCGGCACTCGTGCAGGCATCCACCACCGCCGACCGGATCAAGGGGTGCCGGAAAACGAGCCGGCGCGTGCCTTCGTCGAAAGCCACCAGCCCATCCTGCTCGGCCGAAGCGAGGTCCTCGAGGTCGGATTCGTAGCCGGCCTCGCGCGCCGTCGCCTGCAGGACCGCGAGATTGCCGGTTCCTTCCAGCGTCGCGAGCAGCAACAGCCGCCGTGCGGCGAGGGAGAGGACGGACACCCGAGAGACGAACAACGCCTGAAGCCGTAGGCTGAGCGGAAGTATTACGGGAAGGCTCTCCAGGGCCACACGCTGCTCCCCGCTCAGCACCGTGGGCAACTCGAGCAAAGCCAGCGGGTTCCCTTCGGCCACCGACAGCAGTCGCTGACGCACTCGAGCGGCCAGCGTCGGGAATCGAGTGTTGAGCAGGAGGTGTGAGGACTCTTCGTCCAACGGCGGCACCTCGTACTCGGGCAGGCCACCGCGGTTGAAGAAGGTCTCACTACCCGAGCGCATGGCGCCGAGGAAGGTGACGCGGGTGCCGTTGAGCCTGCGGGCGACGAAGCCCAGCACGGCGGCGCTGGCCCGATCAAGCCACGGCAGGTCGTCGACGATCAGGAGCAGCGGGCCGGCTTTGGCCACGTGACGCAGGAGCATGAGAGTCGCGTTCGACACGACGAGCCGTTCCGGCGGTACTCCGCTCCCGAAGCCAAGGGCGACTTGCAACGCATCGGCGTGTGCCGTGTCGAGTTCGCCGAACGCCTCGTAGAGGGGGAAGAGGACCTGGTTCAGCCCGGAATAGCTGACGTCGGCCTCGAACTCGACGCCGGCGGCACGCAGGACCCGTGAGCCACTCGCGACCGCGGTTTCGGCAACGGCATCGAGCAGGACGGTCTTGCCCACCCCCGCCGCGCCCGACAACAGGAGCGCCCCGCCGCGATCTGTGGCGGCCAGGAAGCCGCGGATCCTCTCGAGTGCCACGCCGCGCCCCACCAGGGAATCGACACCACCGTGGTCGAAAAGGCCGTTGTCGCCCACCGGATCACGCTCCCCCGCCTGCGCGGCCCGTCGAGACTTCCCGGCCCGGGGCCCGACCTCGCGGGCCGGACTGTCCACAAGCGATTCGCCGGTGTGCACTTCTGGCTGTCAACGTCGGGATCCTTCACTCCTACCGCGCGGAGTGCTGACGTCAGCCGTTGTGCAGACGTGGCGCTAAAGCAGTGGTTCCGCGTTCGGGTGGTCAATAATTTTGGACGATGCTCCACAGCATCGCGTGAAACTTCGCGTGGTCACGGGCGGGAATCGAGGACAGGCGACGCATGATCGCCGTATCGCGGGCGATGGCGACCTGGTCTTTCACCTCGACGCCTTTCGCGGTTGCCCTCGGAATGCGCACACGCCGGTCACGGGCGGAGAGTTCGCGGACGACGAGCCCGTCGCGCTCCATCCGGTCGAGAATCGACACCAATGTGGTCTTGTCGACACCGAGTTCCGTGGCGATCTCCAACTGCGTCCGCTCCGGACCGTTGCTGATCAGCTCGAGAACGAGCCAGTCGCGCAGATCGGCCAGCCCCGCATCCCGCGAGACCTCGTTGAACGCGTCGCCGAGCGCTGCCGCCGCGCGGTGAGCCAGCCAGGTCAGGTCGCCGATCGCCGAGGCGGCGTCGGGTGGCGGCAACTCGTCGCGACGCCCGCTCTTCGGAGACACTGCGCGACCGTATCATCCGCAGCTGGATCATCCGACCTCGGATCGATTTTCCTCAGATGATCCGATGACATACGGTCCACTTGGCAGACATGATGGGGTGCCTCCTCCGTCGGGAGCGCCGGGTCCGTTCGGGCGGAACCACTCGCGCACTCAGCGTCGCAGCCTAAAAGGAGGACGGAGCGAAAACATGGCTCAAGATCCGGAAGACTTTGCCGATTCACCACAGCCGCCGGCTTACGGCGAGCACGATGCGCTCTCGGACGTGTTGCAGGCGATTCACCTGCAGGGTGGCGAGGTGCGCCGCCGATCGAGCCCGCGTGAGCGGCATCCGGCCGGGGCCAGGGTGCTGCACCTCGTCGAGGAGGGCGGGATCAGCGTCGAGGTGGCGGGCGAAGACACGGTGGAGCTGGGTACAGGAGACCTGGTGCTGCTCGCGCGAGGTGATGCCCACATCGTCCGAGCGACGCCGCACACGACCTGGGTGACCGGGGAGTTCGTGGTCGAGACGGTTGTCGCCGCGCCACTGCTCGGCGTTCTGCCTGCGGCGATCGTGATCCGCGGCGACGCGCGATCGGCGGCGTGGCTCCTGCCCATCAGGGAGCTCCTCGTGTTCGAGGTGACGAACTCGGCACCCGGCACCCGCGTGATGGTTTCGAGAGCGCTCGATCTGCTCTTCATCTGGTCGCTGCGGTCGTGGGCCTCAGCCGGCGATGTGCGCAACGCCGGCTGGCTGACGGCAGCGCTGGACCCGGTGCTCGCACCGGTCCTCACCGCGATCCACCGGGACCCCGGCCGTGACTGGCCCGTCGACGAGCTGGCGCGGCTCACGTCGCTGTCGCGTTCGGCGTTCGCGACGCGGTTCGCCGAGTCGGTCGGGGAAACGCCCGGTTCGTACGTATTGCGGTGCCGGCTGGGCCACGCGGCGCACCTGCTGCGCGGCACGGCCGACCCGGTCGGCCGGATCGCGGCCCGCGTGGGCTACATCTCGGAAGCCGCCTTCAGCCGGGCGTTTTCTCGTGCCTACGGCAGTTCGCCGCGGGCGTGGCGGGGCGGGACTGGTTCTGCTTCCTTCGAAGGAACGACGGAATAAATCGGCCGATACCGGACGACACCGCCGGGTTGGCCGGCGGTGTCGTCCGGTTCACGTCACCGGGTGCCCGCGACGGCCCGCTCGATGAGGTTGACAACGATCCCCGGGTTGGTCACCTGTGCGGCGTGGGGAGTGTTGGCCTCGACGATGTGGGAGTGGGCGCGGGTGGCCATGAAGCGCTCGGCGGCCGGGGGGATCAGGTGGTCGGCGTTGGAGACGAGGGTCCACGAGGGGATCGTCTTCCAGCCCGGCTCGCCGGCGAGGTTCTCGCCCAGGGCCGTCGAGGCGACGGGGTTCTGCGTAGCGGCGAGTTCCGCGGCGGTGGCCGCGGAGACTTGGTTGCTGAAGAACAGGTCCCGGTACTGGGCCGCCTTGGCGTACAGCTCGATCTCGGGATCGCCGGCGGGGTTGGTGTAGGGGACGGGGACGGCGCTGAGGGCGGTGGGAGGCACCGCGGTGGGATCGGTGCTGAGGTGGCTGCCCGGGAATTGCCCAGCGAGGGCCGTGACGTTTTCATGCGTGTCCGGCTCGAAGGCCGAGATGTAGACCAGAGCCTTGACGTTGGCGTTGCCCGTGGCGGCACTGGTGATGACGGCTCCGCCGTAGGACTGCCCGACCAGGACGATCGGGCCCTGGATGGTGTTGAGGTAGGAAGCCAGCAAGGCGGAATCGCCGGAGAGGCTGCGCAGGGCCGTCGGCGGGGCGACGACCGGGTAGCCGGCCGCCTGCAGGGACCTGGTCACATCGCCCCAGCTCTGGGAGTTCGACCAGGCTCCGTCGACGAGGACGATCGTCGGCTTGGGAGCCGCGGCCGGGTGCGAGAGCGCGACAGGCGCGGTCTGGGGGGCCGGTGCGGCCGATGCCAGCGTGGTCACGCCGGCGACGAGGGCGATCCCGGTCGCGCCGAGGACGGCGGAGCGGAAAACACGACGTTTACGCACGGTTTCTCCTTGTTCGAAACAATTGTCATTGCTGTCCGCAGACGTGTCCGCCTGCGGGGGTTCGTGGTGGTGGGTCCGGAGGCGTCGACGCTCAGACACGGGCGGCGGCGTGTTCCTCGGCCCAGTTCAGGGCGTAGTCGGCGACTTCCTGCCAGCCGTCCTGGCCGATGATGAAGTGCGAGCGCCCGGGGAATTCCTTGTACTCGGTGACGGCCGCGGACTTGCTGGAGAGTCGCCAGTTGGCCTTGTTGACCTTGGGCGGCACGAGGTGGTCGGCCTCCCCCGCGATGAACAGGAGCGGGGCCTGGCGCTTGCGGAAATCGACGCGGGTCACGGCGCGGGGGTTGAAGTTGCCGAACGCCCCCTGGAAGAGCACGCGTGCCGAGCCAGGGACGGCGTACCGCTCGTAGCGCGTAGCGGACTCGCTCTCGGTGAGAGTGTTGGTGACGGCGTAGTGGAACTGCTCCGGCGTCAGCGCGACCGCTTTGTTCTTGTTGGCCGGGTTCCCGAGGACCGGGAAGGTCGACTTGAGGGTCGACAGCGGTAGGGGAAGGACGCCCTTGACGGCTGCCGAGTCGATGGCGATGCCGACCCTGCCCAGCCCGCGGTCGAGCAGGAGCTGTACGACGGTGCCGCCGAACGAGTGGCCCATGATGATCGGCGGTCGATCCAGCGAGCGGATGACGCTCTGGTAGTGGTCGACCACCTCGCGAAGGCCGACGCCCGCGATACCCGCGGGATCGCGCCGGAGCTCCTCCACCTCGCGGTCGAGCCCCGGCCAGGCCGGGGTGAACACCCGGTATCCCCGGGCCTCGTAATGGTGTTTCCACCCCTCCCAGCTGCGCGGGTTCACCCAGAGGCCGTGAACGAGCACAATGGTGTCGGCCTCGTCGGCGGAGAAATCATTCATGCGAATCTTCCCTTTGAATAGGACGCTGTCTTCACTGGAGCAGGCCTGACCGGCGCTCCTCGAAAGCCGCCTCGATGCGGGCCGAGCGCGCATCCCCGGCGGTTCTCAGGATCCAGTCCCGCTCTGCCCGCCCGCTTCCGTCGGATGGCCACAGGGAATCGGCGCCGTCGCGCCGCCTCGGACAGTCGTTCGACAGGTGTCGGTGTCACGCAGGTCGGCCGCGCGTGGCGGCGCGCGTTACCCGGCTCCCGCGCCGGGGCCCCGGTCCGCATCCGCCGGGCTTCGCGGCCGGCGTGGTCACCACGAGCCGCGGTCCGAATCACCCGCGACATACCCGGACAGCAGGAACCCCAGCATCGGTCGCAGGTGGACAGTGCGCCGGGACCGAAGCCCACGGACGAAGGCAAAACCAGTCAAATGACAGTGACCGCGACAGTCGCGAATCCGCTACCTTCCGGCGGAATGCCCGCGTGACCCCTGCGTCGAGAATGAGGATTCATGTCGAACGAGCCGGTCGTTCTACTGCACGGCTTCTACCACGGAGCGTGGGCTTGGACGGAGGTGATCGCCGAGCTGGGAGGGCGGGGCCGCACCGCCGTCGCGGTCGACATGGCGGCGCACGGTCTCCACGCGACGTCTCCGGCATCCGCCGCCCGGCGTCCGTTCGACCCGGTCGCCTACGCCACGGAGCCGTCGCCGGTCTCGGGGGTCGGGCTGGACGCTGCCGCCGACCTTCTGGTGGCGCAACTGGACAGCGTCGGCGGGGGAAAGCCGGTCTGCGTGGTGGCGCACAGCATGGGTGGTGCGGTGCTGAGCAGAGCAGCGGAACGGCGGCCCGAGCTCGTCGCGCACATGGTGTATCTGGCTGCGTACATGCCGGCCTCGAACACGCCGTGCCTCGACTACCCGTCGCTGCCCGAGGGCCGTGACAACCGGTTCATGCAGTTGCTGGTCGGCGACCCGGCCACCATCGGCGCGCTGCGGATCGACCACCGCAGTCCGGATCCCGAGGCTCAGGCGGCCATCCGCGCAGCCTTCTACGGAGACGTCGAACCTTCCCAGGCGGCGGCCGCGACCGCGCTGCTCAGCTGCGACGCGCCGCTGGCCATGGTGGCCGAGAGCACCACGTTGACCGAACAAGGCTGGGGATCGATTCCCCGTACGTACGTGGTGTGCACGGAGGACCGCACCATTCCGGCCGGGCTGCAGCGGCTCTTCGTCGCTCAAGCGGACACGGCGTTCCCCACGAACCCCACGACGGTCGTCGAGCTGCCCACGGCACATTCAGCATTCCTGTCGGCGCCGGCGCGCGTCGCGGACATCATCGCGGACCGCGCGGCTGCGACCCGTCAGCGGTGACCGGGTAACCACGGCCACGACAGTCCGCTCCCGCATCGACAGCCGGCCGGCCGGATCCGGCCACGTCCTCGGCAAAGCCGGCGGCCGGGCTATTTCCGGCGGCTCCCGCGGCCGACGAGAGCGAGGAAATCGATCGTGATGACGCCCGCGGCCGCGCAGATCGTCCAGGCGAGAACGTAGGCCCCTTCGCCGGCGATTCTCGTGCCGGGCAGCGTCATGCTGGACAGGACGAAGGCGAAGACCGCGCCGCCCAGGCTGCCGCCGATCGCCCGCGTTGTGTTGTACATCCCGGTGGCCATCGCGATCTCGTCGGAAGGGCTGTGCTCGGCGATCATCGCCGGGAGCGCGGCGAATGCCAGCGACGTGCCCAGGGTCGACAGCGGAGTCATGACCACGAAAAGCACAACGGAATCGTGCTGCACGTTGGTGCGCAAATAGGGGAAACACGCGCGCATGAACAGGAAGCTGCCGAAGGGACCGACGCGGAAGGGCAGCTCGAAATCCGCGGGATCCAGCTCGTGGAGGGGGATGGGCTTTTGTGCCATGGCGTTGTTGACGAGCACGTCGACGGAACCGAATCGCCGCACCACCGCGGCGACGGCCGAGTCCACCTGATCGACGTCGCTCACGTCACAGGTGATCGCCAGGCCGCCGACCTCCTTCGCGGTCGCCGCCGCTCGGGCTCCGTCGAGATCGACCACCGCCACGGAGGCGGCTTCGTGGGCCAAGGCGCGGGCAATGCCTGCACCGATGCCCTGGCCCGCTCCGGTGACGATGGCCGTCTTTCCGGCGAGGAGGGACCGGGTCATCCGATCATCTGGTAGGTGAAGGTGGACGGGCCATAGTGGACGGTCACGGTTCCGGCGGGCGAGTCCGAGTCGATCACGCCTTCGTCACGGCTGGCGACGCGGATCCGCAGCCGGTGCCCCGCCTTGAACCGGTGGTGCGTCGCCCACAGGGGTACGCGCAGGTCGTAGGAAGCTCCCGGTTCCACCGGTACTCGCTGTTCGTTGCCATCGCGGTGGCTGGCGCGCAGGAAGCCGTGGGTGACTCTGGAGGCCGCGTCGTCGGGGCCGAGGTCTTCCAGCACCACCGCGATGTATCCCTCGTCCGCGGTGAAGGAGACTCGCAGATCGACGAACGGGGTGCCGGCCAGCACCAGATCCGCCGGAAGGAATTCCGTCTCGGCGAGCAGCGCACCGGTCTCCACGTCGAACGCGTCGGTGGTCTTCTCGACCGAGCCGGCCACCAGCTTGCCGCCGGACGCGAAGGTCAAGTGGTCTTCCCGCGACTCGGACGGCGGCCAGGTCGAGTACTGCTTCCATCCCGCGTCGGGCATCTCGTAGGAGGTCACCTTGGTTTCGGGCAGGAGGCCGGGGACGTCGTCGGAGAGCCAGCGGTCCCACCACGCCAGGTACGCCGCGGTGGCGATGTCCTCGAACTGGCCCGGGAGCATGCCATGACTCCACGGGCCCGCGACCATCCACACGTTCTCGGGGCGGGCTCGGAAGTTCTTCACCATGGCGTTGCGGTATTGGTCCAGCCAGCCACCGACGTCGAGAACCGGAACGTCCAGCCTGTCCCAGCGCGCCCGCACGCTGCGCTCGCGCCAGAAGTCGTCGTAGAGCGGGTGCTGGGGGTAAGTTTCGAGGGTCGCCGGGGCGGTGTCCTTCTGCCAGCCGCGGATCCGGTTGTTGTAGATCCCGCCGCCGAGGTAGATCGTGTCCTCGTACCAGTCGCTCAGCGCCTGGGTCGCGATCACCGCGGTGAGGTGTTCCGGCTGGTGCACGGCGGCCAGGATGGTGGTGTGCCCGCCGTAGCTCACGCCCATCTGGCCGACCTTGCCCGTCGAGAACGGCTGCGTCCCGAGCCACGCGATCAGGTCGACGTTGTCACGCTGCTCTTGCGGGCCGAACGGGTCGATCTCACCCGGTGAGTCGCCACTGCCTCGCACGCTGCACACCAGGGCCACGTACCCACGGGTCACAAACGAGCGGGCACCGGCCCCCATGAACGACACCGCGTTGTACCCGTTGAACTCGTACACAATGCCCGGAAACCGCCCGGACGCAGGGGTGCCGTCCGGGTTCGCGGGGCGATGGAGCTCGCCGGCCAGGAGCACGCCGTCTCGCATCTCCACCTGGACCTTGCTCACGTGCACGCCGTGTGTCTCCGGTCTCGCATACGTGAAGAACGGGTCCGTCGACGAGGTCGAGGGAGCCACGGGCTTCGAGAGGTCGAGTCCTGCGAAGTGCACGGACAGATCGGCAGGTGACAACGGTTCCGACATGTCCGGAGCGTAACCACGGCATCCCGACCGATGGCTCCGAGTCGACGAAGTCCTCATCAGTTCCGCCTTGTGCCGTAGAAACACCCATTTCGATCGTCAATCGAGCGGCTCGCGATCGGATCGAGCAGTCCGAGGACGACCTCGCACTCATCCATGCGCTGCAGCTGTGGCCACGAGCCAGCTGGAGTTCCCTCGCGACCGTCCTGGGCGCGTCGGCCCCGGCACTCGCGAACCGATGGATCCGGCTGCGCGAGAACGAGATCGCGTGGGTTTACGCCTATCCTCTCGGCGGCGTGGCCGCGCGCAACCGGCAGCTGGCCATCGTCGACTTCGACTGCGCGCCGGGCAGGCTCGACGACGTGGTCAGAACACTCGAGGGGCTGGGCCACGTGCGCGCCATCGAGTACGCGGCCCGCGGCCGCGACCTGATGACGATCGTCGCGGCGCCGACCTTCGAGAAACTGTCCTCGTTGATCCTGGACGAGCTCTCACGGATCCCGGGCGTGATGTCGACGAGGACGCACCTCGGCACCGAGATGCACATCGAAGGCAGGCAGTGGCGGCTCGACGCGCTCGACGCCGGCGAACAGGCCGCCGTCGAGAAGGCCGCGAAGGCCTCCGCTCCCAGCGGGCGAGGAGCGCCGGTCGACATCGCCGCGCCCACCTACGCGCCGCTGATGTCGGTCCTGAGCAAAGACGGCAGGGCGACGGCGATCGACATCGCCGACCAGGTCGGCCGACCGGCGTCGACGGTGCGGCGGCAGCTGGGGCGGCTGCTCAACGCAGGTGCGCTGGCGATGCGGTGCGAACTGTCGCAACTGCATACCCGATGGCCGGTGAGCGTCATCTGGTGGTGCCGCGTGCCGAAGCCGCTCCTGCTGTCCGTGGTCGCCAGGATGCGAGCCGAGCCGCGTGTGCGGATGTGCATGTCGATGACCGGACCCGCGAACTTCGTCGTCTTCGCCTGGACGGCGGGGCTCACCGACCTGATGCAGCTGCAGGGCGTGCTCGAGGACCTGTTGCCGCCCGGGGCTCTCATCGACAGCTCGGTGACCCTGCGCACGCGCAAGCGTGCGGGCTGGCTGCTGCGCCCGGACGGCCGGCTCGACACGGACACGCCCCAGCCGGTCCGATAAGCGGTCGTCACAAGTGTCCCGCCCGCGTTACCTGGACCTAGTGCAGAGCGCGGCACCCGAGAAGATCCTGGTCGACGCGGTGCACTCCGAGGACGGTGAGTCCACTGAGCGGTCACCGTAGTGTTCTTCGACCGTGAACCCACAGGTGAACCGATCCGGGACGGCGGAGCCGAAACGACCCCGTGCACCACAGTGGACTGTCGCATGTGGTCAGTTACGACAGGCCTGGAGCTCCTTCGGATCGACCCTGCCGACCCGTCGAACTCATCGTCAGCCACCCTGCCGGCGCGAGTCATCCCGGACCATCGGGATAGGCGAGGTCGTAGGCGTGGGAGACCTTCTGCGGACCACCATCCGCCACTCGCGCCGGCCAGCGGGGCGAGGGCTTCGGCAAGGATCGCCCAGGCGCTCTCTAACAAGCATCTCCGTTGTTCTTAGACTGGCTGCGTGGAGGACATCGAAGCGATCGCCATGCTGCAGGACCCCATCCGGCGGCGGTTGTATGACTACGTGGCAGCCCAGGACCACGAGGTGAGCCGGAACGAGGCTGCGGAGAGCGCCGGGATCCAGCGCACGCTTGCCGCGTTCCATCTGGACAAGCTCGTGGATGCGGGGCTGCTGGAGACCGAAAGCAGGCGACTGAGCGGGCGCGCTGGCCCCGGCGCCGGGCGGCCGGCCAAGCTCTACCGCAGGTCCGGTGCCGAGCGCCAGTTCTCGGTTCCCCCACGCGATTACCGCACCCCCGCCGATCTGCTGGCCGAGGTCGCCGAGGCCGCCCGCCTGGACACCGAGTTGCAGGCCGCCGCTCGTCGGGAGGGGCGGGCCGCTCGTGCCGCCGCGCCGGTCGACGGTCTCGACGCAGCGAAGGCTCTGCTGACCGCTCGCGGCTATGAGCCTCGCTTGGACGACGACGGGGACGCCCTGCGCCTGGCCAACTGCCCCTTCCACGTCCTCTCCGAGCGGCATCCGGTGTTGGTGTGCGGCATGAACCTGGCGCTATTGGAAGGGTTGTTGGAGGGCGCCAAAGGGCTGCGGGCCCGCATGGACCCGCGACCTGGGATGTGCTGCGTCGTCGTCGAGCTTTCTAAAAATAATGTGAGTTGACATAGAAAGCCCGCGGTGATGAGGTGAGGGCATGACGGGACACCACCTCGCCCAGCTCAACGTGGGCACGTTGAAATTCCCCCTCGACGACGGCCGCGCGGACAGCTTCACGTCCATGCTCGACACACTGAACGAGGTCGCCGACAACGCGCCCGGCTTCATCTGGCGACTGGTTGAGGACGGCGGCGCCGACGCCACCGCGATCCGGACGTCGCTGGGCGACGACGTTTTGGTGAACATGTCCGTCTGGGAGAGCCGGGACGCCCTGTGGGACTACGTCTACCGCAGCGGCCACCTGGACGTGCTGCGCCGTCGTGCGGAGTGGTTCGAACCTCCGAAGGCGCCGTTCCAGGTGATGTGGTGGATCCCCGCCGGGCACATTCCCACCGTCGAGGAGGCCGTCGAGCGCCTGGAACTGTTACGCGAGCAGGGCTCCACGCCTTGCGCCTTCGGTTTCAGGGACAGCTACCAGCCCGCGGACGCCGAGTCGGCGCCGTGGCGACCAGTGGCCGCCACAGTCAGGACGTAGGCATACCACCGTCCGGGCACCACCCCACGGAGGAAATCCGCGCACCCCGTCCTTCTCGTTCACGTTGCCGATACGCCTGCGGACGGCGTCTTCGGGTCCGCACTGGGTTCGGTCCTCTCGACCTTCAGCACGTACGGGAGCGTTCGTTTTCCTTCAGCTTCGAAGATTTCGGCTGCTTGCTCGCGTAGCTCAGCCGATGCCTCACCTCACGTGGGAGTGACGCCTCAGCTGATGCTTCGATGCAGTGCGACTTGTCGAGCACAACACCAACCGAAGCCCCCAGCGTTCGCCCACCTCTCCGAGTTCACCGTTGCTGCGAAGAACAAGGAGCGCCGCGTAACCGGCCTCAGCGCGAGAATCCATCGCGCCGGCATCAACCCGTTCCCGGACGGTTCCGCCGACTCAGTGCCATCGTGCGCCATTCGGCGTAATTCCGGAACATCTGCCGCACGCCGGTCCGATTTCGATGGTTTCCTCGTACCCGGCTCGGCGATGGGGGTGAACAACCGGATGAGCGACCCAATATCGGACAAAGCGGAGAATGCGGAAGCCCGCGTCGACCAATTAGTCGCGCAAGCGAAGCAGAAAGCGCAGCGCTACCGCGCGATGCAGCAGGCCGTTGAGCAGGTCGTGGTGTCGGCAGCCAGCAAAGACGGCACCGCCACGGTCACCGTCGACTCCGCCGGCAACGTCACCGACCTGCGGATCACCGACCGCGTCCGGGAGATGTCCGGCGATCAGGTCGCGAAAGCGGTGCTGTCCGCGCTGCGCACCGCGCAGTCGAAGCTGCCGGACCGGCTCAGCGAGGTCATGGCGGACACCATCGGCGACGATCCGCAGACCCGCGACACCATCGTCGGCAGCTACCGGGCGAAGTTCCCGGAGCCGGAACCCGAGCGGGACGAAACTCCGCCGGCGCCGACCAGCCGGATCGGGCGGCTCGCCGACGAACCCGAGGCCGCGCCGCCGCCATCGCCGCTGCGCCCGCCGGCCCCGCCGCTGCGCCCGCCGGCCCCGCCGCTGCGCCCGCCGGCCCCGCCCGACGATGACGACGACGGCTGGGGCGGCCCGGTCATGATCCGCGAATAGCCGGGACGAGAGGTGACCATGCCGGACGGTGCGACCAATGGCGGCGGCTACCAAGTCCGCCCGGACGAACTGCTCGCCCACGCGAAAGCGGTCGAGCAGGTCGGGCAGACATTGGGCCAGGCGCTCGCCGCGGCCGAGCAGGTCACCATGGGCGTGCAGGCGTACGGCCTGATCTGCGGCCCGCTCTTCGTGCCGATGGTGCTCGCGGTCAGCACTCCCGGCCTGATCACCCTCGGCGCCGCGCAGCAGGCCATGGGCACGCTGTCGCAGTCGATCCAGCAGGCGGCGAAGACCTACCAGGACACCGAACAGGCGCACTCGCAGCGGATCACCAGCCTCGGCAAGGACCTGCCGTGAGCAATCCGCTGGTCGCCGCCAAACAGGACTCGACGACCTGGCACACCGGCATCAACGTCCTCGACGACGCGATCGGCGCCTACGACGGCATCAAGTCCGGTTCGTGGATCGAGGGCGGCATCGCCGCGCTCGGCACCGCGATGGACCTGCTGACCATCGCGATGAACCCCGTCGGCACGCTCATCTCCTACGGCCTCAACTGGCTGATCGAGCACGTCCAGCCGTTGCAGGACGCGCTGAACCAGCTGGCCGGCGACGCCGACCAGATCACCGCCTACTCGCAAACCTGGGGCAACATCGCGAAGGCCGTGGAAAAAGCGGCCAAAGACCTCGGCGACAGCGTGCAGAAGGACACCGCGCACTGGATCGGCCAGGCCGCGGACGCCTACCGCGCGAACGTCAAGAACAAGATCGACCACCTCAACGCGGCCGCGACCTGCGCGAGCGGGATCAGCATCGTGGTTCAGATCGTCGGGGTGATCACCGCCGCGGTGCGCGCCATGGTCCGCGACATGATCACCCAGGCGGTCGGCGATTTCATCCAGGACGCACTGGAGGAGGTCTGCTCGCTCGGGCTCGGCACGCCGGTCGTGGTGGCGCAGGTGGTCGAGCAGGTTTCGGCGTGGATCGAGAAGATCGGCGCGCTGATCAAGAAGCTGATCAACTCGGTCGAGAAGCTGCGGCCGCTGATGTCGAAGCTCGAAGAGATCTTCGCCGCGGTCAAGAAGGTGATGTCCGAGCTGCACGGACGTCCCGGCGAAGACGGCACGCACGTCTCGTCGGCCGAACCCGGCCATTCCGGCCCGCACGAACCCGGCGCCCCGCACGACGGCACCCCGCACGATGACACCTCGCCTTCGTCCACGCCGGAGCCGGACGGCAGCGTCCCCGACGGCACGCCGCCCGGAAACCACGGCGCCGACCCGAACGCGCCCGGTAGCCACGATCCGGAGGCGGCCGGCGGGCAGAAGTCCGAGGGAACCGGCGGCTGCGACGGCAAGGGCGGCGACCCGGTCGACGCGGTGTCCGGCCAGATGATCACCGCGGGTACCGACGTCGAGCTACCCGGGTTGCTGCCGCTGGTGCTGAACCGCGCGTACGCCTCCGGCTACGCCGACGGCCGTTCCTTCGGCCCCGGCTGGGCGTCCACATTGGACGAACGCCTGGTGCTGACCGACGACTTCGTCCGGTACTACGGCACGGACGCGGAAGTGCTCAGCTACATCCACCCCGCCCGCGACGGCTCTCCGGTGCTGCCGAGCTTCGGCGCCCGCTGGCCGTTGAGCTGGGATGCCGCGGCGGAAACCTACCTGCTCGTCGACCAGGAATCCGGCTGGACCCGCCGGTTCGCCGCGCACCCCACGGCGCCGAGGGAGTGGCAGATCAGCTCGCTGTCGGACCGCAGCGGGCACCGCGTCGACTACCTGCGCGACGAAACCGGCCGTCCGCTCACGGTCACGCATTCCGGCGGCTACCGGGTCGGCGTCGACACCGTCGACGGCGCGGACGGCCTCCGCATCGCCGGATACCGCCTGCTCGGCGGCGCCGAACACGGCGAAGACGTGCCGATCGTGTCGTTCCGCTACGACCGGCGCGGCCGGCTGTCCGGCATCGTGAACTCGACCGGCGCGCCTTACCAGTACGACTACGACGACGCGGACCGGATCGTCGCCTGGACCGACCGAACCGGCTACCGCTACGAGTACGAATACGGCCCGGACGGACGCGTCGTCCGCGGCGCCGGCCTCGACGGCTACCTCGACGCGACCTTCGACTACGACCTGGCCGGCCGGGTCACCGTCGTCACCGACAGCCTCGGCCGGCGCACCGAGTACCACTACGACGAGCACAACCACATCACCGCGGTGGTCGACCCGAACGGCGGGGTCGAACGCCCTGAGTTCGACCGGTTCCACCGTCTGCTGTCGCTCACGGACAAAAACGGTGCGGTCACCCGCTACGAACGTGACGAGAACGGCGACCCGACGCGGATCGGCTACCCCGACGGCACCGCGCTCGCCATCGAGTACGACCCGCGCTGGCGGCTGCCGGTCACCGTGACTCAGCCGAACGGCGCGGTCTGGCGGCACACCTACGACGACGCCGGCCGCATCGTGTCCACAGTGGATCCGCTAGGCGCGGTTGCGACCAGCGAACTGGACGAGCGAGGCCACCTGGCCGCCACCGTCGAACCGGACGGCGCCCGCTGGACGTACACCAGCAACGACGTCGGCCGCCCGCTGTCGATCACCTCGCCGGACGGCGAAACCACCACGTTCCGGCTCGACGGCTTCGGCCGGGCGATCGAAGCGACCGACCCGCGAGGTCGCAGCACCCGGTACGGCTGGACCCGCGAAGGCGCGCTGGCCTGGCGCGTCGCCGCCAACGGCGACCGCGAGGAACGGTTCTACGACCTCGAAGGCAGCTTGGTCCGAGCTCGCTCGGCCACCGGCGCGACCACGGTTTTCGAACGCGGCCCGTTCGGCCTGCTCGCCGCGCGCACCGGCCAGGACGGCATCAGGCACACCTTCACCCACGACACCGAACTGCGGCTCACCGGCGTCCGCAACCCGGCCGGGCAAACCTGGTCCTACCGCTACGATCCGGCCGGAAACCTGATCGGTGAACAGGATTTCACCGGCCGCGCGCTCGAATACCGGGTCGACGCGATGGGCGCGATGATCTCGCGCGCCGAAGCGGGCGGCGCGGTGACCGAACTGACCCGCGACGTCCGCGGCCGGGTGTCCCGGGAGACCTTCGGCGAAACGACCATCGCCTACGAGTACGACGAAGGCGGCCGGCTGCGCCGGGTCGCCGACGGCGCTGTCGAAGTGACCTACGAACGCGACCTGCTCGGCCGCCCGGTCGCCGAATCCGTCAACGGCCGCGTGCTGCGCAACGAATACGACTCGACCGGCCGCCGCGTCCGCCGGATCACCCCGTCCGGGGTCGAAGCACGGTGGCAGTACGACGAAATGCGCCGGGAAACCGCGATGGCCGGGACCGCCGGAACGGTCGCGTTGGAGTACCGGGACGGCCGGGAAGTACTCCGCCGCCTCGGCGAAAACGCGAGCCTGGCCCAGACGCACGACGAACTGGGCCGCCTCACCGGTCAAACGCTCGTGTCCGCCGGGGGACCGAATCGCGCGCTCCAGGAACGCAGTTTCCGCTACCGCGCCGACGGTCAGGTGCTCGCGATCGACGACCGGGTGCACGGCGCCCGCGTCTTCCAGCTCACCCCGGGCGGGCGCGTCACCGGCGTGCAGGCCGCCACCTGGACCGAGCAGTACGCCTACGACACACTGGGAAACCTGGTCTCCGCGCAACCAGGTCCGTCCACGGAGGATGCTTCCGACGTGGCCGGCCCCCGCGCGGTCGAAGGAATGCTGCTGCGCAGCGCGGGCCGGACTTCCTACTCCTACGACGCTTCCGGCCGGCTCGTCCGCGAAATCCGCCGCGGCCTCTCC
The DNA here is from genome assembly GCF_019468465.1 of Amycolatopsis sp. DSM 110486. Taxonomy (NCBI): domain Bacteria; kingdom Bacillati; phylum Actinomycetota; class Actinomycetes; order Pseudonocardiales; family Pseudonocardiaceae; genus Amycolatopsis; species Amycolatopsis sp. DSM 110486. The sequence continues at coordinate 590,012 of NZ_CP080519.1, forward strand.
GGTCAACGCCGAATCCGCGAGTACGCGTGGAACGACCGCGACCAGCTGATCGGCGTCACCACCCCGGACGGCACCCGCTGGCGCTACCGCTACGACCCGTTCGGCCGCCGGATCGCCAAACAGCGCCTCGCGCCCGACGGCAGCATCGCCGAAGAAACCACGTTCTCCTGGGACGGCACCGTCCTGGCCGAAGCCGCCCACACCGTCGACCGCCGCACCACCGTCACGTCCTGGGACTACCGCGGAGGCTCGGCCGAACCCATCGCGCAAACCACCCGCTCCTGGCTGGCCGACGCACCCACCGCGGTCATCGACACCCGCTTCCACGCCATCGTCGCCGACCTGATCGGCGCGCCGACCGAACTGGTCGACGCGACCGGCCGGGTCGCCTGGTACCGGACAAGCGGCCTGTGGGGCAACACCATCGCGATGTCCACTTCGGACGGAACCGGCTGCCCGCTCCGCTTCCCAGGCCAGTACTACGACGACGAAACCGGACTGCACTACAACGTCCACCGCTACTACGACCCGCACACCGCGCGGTACCTGTCGCCGGACCCGATCGGACTGGCCCCGTCCGCGAACCACTACACCTACGTCCCGAACCCGCTGGCGGTAGCCGACCCGCTGGGCCTGGCCGGCTACAAGGACCCGGCGAACGGCCAGTGGGCACACGACCCCGCGCTGCCGCCCGCCGACCACATTCACAACCGTGGCACCGAATACCCCGGCGACTACTTGCAGTCCACCCACGACGCGATGGCGACGAAGTGGACCGTGGAGGGCCGTGCCCTCGGCGACGTCCCGCGGGATGCGAGCAACGCCCGCATTCCACACGACCAGCTCAATTGGGTGGACCGCGCCGGTCAACCGATCCCCTACTACGACGCCAACGGCAAGCGAAATCTGACCTACGAGCACGTTCCGCCGGTAGTGGAGCACTGGCGCGACGAGGGCCACAACATGACCGCCGCGGAACGCAAGGCCTGGTACAACAACACCGACGACATGGAAGCCATGGGCAAATCGCAGAACTCGTCCGAAGGCGGGAAGCTCACCGAGCGCTACGCGGCCACGGAGCCGGGACCTCGGCATCCGTGTACCTTGCACTGAGCAGAGCGATGCCGGGAGGCGAGCAGTGGACCCACGCGAAACCTACGCAGCGATGCCCAACGTCGCCGATCTCGGCGATCTGCCCGACGCCTGGCACTGGGCGAGCGCCCCCGGCTTCGACTACAGCGCCGCCCTGTACGCCGACGGCAAGCGCGCCTTCCAAGCATTCGCACTGGATTCGTACGACGAAGAGCTGGCTGTCGCGCTGCTGTCCTTCGCCCGCTCGCACGGTGCCGAACTGGCGACCGACGCCCCGCTGTCCCTGGCCGAAGGCTTCGCCCCCGCGGGCTACGGCTTCGACGCGGTCGCCGCGGCCGGCCCGCTCGTGCACCGCCTCTACCCGGACGACGCCGAGATGCACGACGCCGTCCGGGCCGTCATCCCGATCTTCCGCTGCGAAGCCGCCGGCGACGAGCCTCTCCCGGAAGCCGAATACCGCTACAGTCGCGGCAACGGTATCCGCGGCACCAGCTGGGACCGCCCGCCGTCCCCGTACCTGAAATACCGCTACCGCGGCGCCACTGGTTCCGTACAAGCAAAGCGCGGTTTCGCCGGGCTCAAATCCCTGGTCAGCACGATGACCCGGGGCGAGGGCCGGGACGACCTGTTCGTGGAGTTCGAGAACTATCGACACGAGGTGTACACGGTCACCTGGACCGACACCTGGACCCTCACCGGGCCGGACGGGGTTGCCACTCCGGTCGGCCTCGAGGAACTGCTGGAAGCGGTCAAGGTCGCGCTGTACGGACCGAACATCGAGTACGCGGACTTCCCCGGCTGAAGTGGACAGCAGTAGCCACACTGCTAGCGCGGTCGCCACCGCTGCGGAGCATCGCGCAGTCGGGCCAGCGCTGCCGACCTCGAGCGCCACATTGCTACCCGAGGTCTCGTTTTTCGCTCGACTCGGCTAGTTTCCGCCTTGGCTTCTTGTCATGCCGCTGACCGCGCCGCGCGACGCACGCTCGGTAGCTCGTTCAGTCATGGGAGACCAGGGAACCACGTACGCGGCGTTCATACAGAGCGAGCTCAAGCTGGAGGGCGATCCTGGTGCTGCGGCTGGGAGGACCTTGGTCATGAACGGCCGTGCTGCGTTTCAGGTTTTGGTGCTGCCCTACCGGCAGACGGGCCAGGGCACGGAGTTCGCGTTGTTCCGGCGGGCTGATGCCGACTATTGGCAGGGTGTGGCCGGCGGTGGCGAAGCGGGCGAGTCCCCGCTGCAGGCGGCGCGGCGGGAAACCGCCGAGGAAGCCGGCTTGGTCGGTGACTGCGAGTTCGTCGGGCTGGATGCGCGCGCCACGATCCCAGTTGTCTACGTGACCGGGGAGTTCACCTGGGGACCGGACGTGCTGGTGATCCCGGAGTACGCGTTCGGTGTCCGAGTGGAGGACACCGAGGTGATCTTGTCGCACGAGCACACCGATTACGGCTGGTTCAGCCTCGACAAGGCAGCGAAGGCCGTGCAGTGGGATTCCAACCGCACCGCGCTGTGGGAACTGGACCACCGGCTGCGCCACGGCCTCGTTCACCGCGTCGCCTGAGCCACGGGCCACGGAGGACTGCCAACGGCTGGCCTCGGCGTGTACGTGTTGTCCGGCCTGCATGGCAGTTGTTGCTCTCCGTACTGCATAACTCTCCATGATCGTCACGTTCGGAATATGTGGCGACGGAGGAACCTTGGGACGCAGGCGGATCATGGGCACGCCGCGAATGCCGGGAGGTCCGGCTTGGCAGCGGTCGCCAAGTGGCCGCTTTGTCGCTGCCCATACTTGAATGGGCCAATCAGGTTACTTTAGCCGGATCCTCCCCGAATTAGCCCTTACTAAGCAAAAATGCAGGTATGTCCCCACGTGCCAGGGGACATTTCAGCGAACAGGGGAGGATTCTGTTGAGGAACATCGGAAAGGTCCTTGCTCGGACCTCGGTCGCCGTCGGGGCCAGCGTCGTTCTCGCGGCCACGACAGTCAGCACGGCTCATGCAGCGGCTCGTGACGGACACTGTGACGCGGGGGAATTCTGCCTCTACTGGGGGAATGAGCGGACGGAGTCGTTGTCGGACTTCACCGGCTCGATCTCAAACTACGGCGACTCCCAGCCGACCTGCTACGAGTTCAAGGGAGCCGGCCGGGGGATCAACACCTGCGTCAAGAACAACGCCATCTCCGCGTGGAACCGCACCAAATACAAGGTCACGGTGTACTACAACAGCGGTTACGGCGGCGCCGAAATGACCTACTACCCCGGCACTTGGGGCAACTTCGTTCCCGAGCTGCTGAACAACAACGCCAGCCACCTGTTCCGGTCGCTGTAAACCGCAGAGACAGCTCAGCCTTGCCAGGAAGAGAAGGAACCGGCAGGGCTGAGCGGTCACGACCGATGCGCACACGCCTCGGTGACGAAATCGATGTCGATCGTCACCACGTCGACCCCACGCCCGACGGCGACCTTCTCTGGCAGGCCGTCGAGATCCGGGACCGCGCAACACGACCGAGGCAGAGACACCGACGGCCTCATAGCGATCCTGAACACGACAGAACCCCGGCAACACACCGTTGCCGGGGTTCTGCCCGATACAAGAAGGTTTCGTACCCGGCAAACTCGGCCGGACTTCGGCGACCGTCCGGACGAGGCTGCCCCGGAGCGCCAGGGCCCGAGGGAGTTGTCGCGACACCGGCCCCCGTGACGCTCCGACGATCCGGGCCAAAGGCCAAACACGAAGACCTCGTCGCCGACATGCAGAGCATGCGCGATCCTCAGCCGGGTCGGATCACCCAGCGCCCACCGGCACACGGCGCGTCCGGCGGTCTGCTCTGCCTGCGGCTGCGCAGCACACAACGACTCAACATGGTCGAACTCGATGCACCGCAGGTCACAGCGGAGGTCGCCGCACCCCGAACGGTTGTATTCGTGAGGACACACATATAAGTTTGGGAGTCCGAAATAGTCCGGTTGGGGTCGCCTGGAAGAGCGAACGGTGACCGATCGGACACGCAGCGTCGATCTGGAGGCCGCATCCGAGCCGTATGCGGCACGGTGGCGGCCCCCGAAGGAGGTGCGTGATGGCCGCGACGCGACGCCGGTTCCTGCTGGGAGGTGCCCTGGCCGGCACCGCCGGCCTCGCGCTTGGTGCGCGCGCCCTGCCCCCATCGTCCGAGGAGCCGGTCACTCCGGCCGGCCCGCATGCGGGCGGGCATGCGGGCGGGCACGGCGGCGGCGTGAACGGTCCGATGTTCCGCCAGGGCAGCACCGTCGACCATCGGGCGAACGGCTTCTACCCCAGCGAGGTCCTGCGCGACTTCGACTACGGCCGCGTCTCGCGGACCGACCGGGGCCGCCCGCTGCGGGAGTGGGAGATCTTCGCCAGTGACGAGGACGTGGAGGTCGCGCCCGGTGTCCGGTTCCCGGCCTGGACGTTCAACGCACGGGTGCCCGGTCCGACGTTGCGCTGCCAGCAGGGCGATCTGCTGCGGGTGCGGTTCACCAACGGCTCGGCCCACCCCCACACGATGCACTTCCACGGTATCCACCCGGCCGAGATGGACGGGGTCCCCAACATCGGGCCCGGGGTCATCGAGCCCGGGCACAGCGTGGTGTACGAGTTCGACGCTCAGCCGTTCGGGCTGCACCTCTACCACTGTCACGTGGGTCCGCTGGCCGAGCACATCGCCCGCGGCATGTACGGCACCTTCATCGTCGACCCGCCCCAGCCGCGTCCGCCGGCCGATGAGCTGGTCATGGTGATGCACGGCTACAACACGACCTTCGACGGGCAGGGCAATCAGCTCTACGCGGTAAACGGCATCCCGTTCCACTACATGCACGAGCCGATCCGGGTCCGGCGCGGCGAGCTGGTCCGGATCTACCTGGTCAACATCCTCGAATACGACCCGATCAACAGCTTCCACCTGCACGGCAACTTCTTCGACTACTACCCGACCGGCACCCGCCTCGAACCCTCCGAGTACACCGACACCGTCGTTCAGGCCCAGGGCCAGCGCGGAATCTGTGAGCTGCGATTCCCCCACACCGGGAAGTTCATGTTCCACGCGCACAAAACGGAGTTCGCCGAACTCGGCTGGATGGGTTTCTTCGAGGTGACCGAATGACCGACGGCCGCACGGCGGGACTGCGGGCATGGCTGCCCGCGATCGCCGGTGTCGTCCTCGTCGGGATCGCCTTGGCAGCACTCGCCGTACTCGGCGGCCGGTCGCTGCCCGAACGCACCGGACCACCGATCGAGCAGCTCATCGTCGAACACACGCAGCTGACCCCGGGCGCGATCGAACTGACCCTGCGCAACACCGGCCCGGATCCGGTGCAGGTCGCGCAGGTGTTCGTCAACGACACCTACGTCGACTTCACCGGCGGGACGGGGCCTATCCAACGGCTCGGCACCGACACACTACGGCTGACCTACCCGTGGCAGAACGGACAGCCGTACACGGTCGCGATGCTGACCTCCACCGGTCTGGCGATCGAACACGAGATCCCGGCCGCGGTGAGCACCCCGCCCGCAAACGGCGGCTTCTTCGCCGTGATGGCCCTGCTGGGTACCTACGTCGGAATCATTCCCGTCGTGCTCGGCATGCTGTTCCTGCCCGTGCTGCGCCGGATCGGCGCCCGGGGAATGCGCTTGCTGCTGGCCCTGACCGTCGGGCTGCTTGCGTTTCTCGCCGTGGACGCGACGCTCGAAGGTGTCGAGCTCGCCGGGCGCGGCGGAGGCGCGTTCGGCGGTCCGGCCCTCGTCGTGCTCGGCGCCGTGCTGGCGTTCCTCGCCCTCACCGCAGTCGACCACCGACTGAAAGCCGGCCGCCGCGAAGAGGAGCCGGCACGGGCGACCGGAACCCGCCTGGCCGTCATGATCGCGATCGGAGTCGGCCTGCACAATCTCGGCGAAGGCCTCGCGATCGGCGCCGCCTACACCGTCGGCGAACTCGCCCTCGGCACCGCTCTGGTCGTCGGGTTCACCATCCAGAACACCACCGAAGGTCTCGCGATCGTCGCACCCCTGACCGAGCAACGTCCCCCGCTGCTCCGCCTGCTGGGCCTCGGCATCCTCGCCGGCGCACCAGCGATCGCCGGAACACTTGTCGGCGCCACCGTGAGAAACGCGGAACTCTCCGCGTTCCTGCTCGGCATCGGCGTCGGCGCGATCGCACAGGTCATCATCCAGATCGCCCCATCCCTGAGAGACCGACACGCCCGGATGCTCGACCCCACCACCATCGGCGGTGCCGCCGCCGGCCTGCTCGCGATGTACCTCACCGGGCTCCTCGTCACCGTCTGACCCAAACCGCCCACGGACACCGTTGCCGAGCTCGGCGCCGTACCCATCCCGCGCTCGCGGCGTCGAGGGCATCGGCGACTACTTCGTGCGCCGAGGGCTCAAGCGGAGACCCGCGAGTCTTGGGCTCGGATCTCGCTGGCCGGGTTGCCGCCCCACCAGGCGTGGGGTGGTACTTCCTCGCCCTTCATGAGGAAGGAGTCGGCGGTGAGCGACGCGCCGTCGCCCATCGACGCTCCATAGTGGACCAGGGCCCCGACCCCGATCGTGCAGCCGGACCCGACGGCGATGCGGTCGGCCTTGAAGGTGCCGTCCTCCTGGGAATGGCACTGCAGTTTGCTGGCGGGGTTGAACGTGACGTCGTCGCCGATCGTCACGAGGGTCTTTTCCGGTAACCCGCAGCCGTCGTCGAAAAGCCGGCGGCCGATGCGGGCCCCGAGCATCCGCCAGATCACGCCTTTGAACGGTGTGCCGTTGAAGGCTTGCACGTAGGCCATCGCGGCCGCCTTCCAGAACCGTTCGTGCCGCCAGAAGCGGATGTCGTAGATCGAGCAGTACAGCGGCTGCAGGGGGTGGATCACTTGGGAGGCGCGTTCGACCAGGGTGAAGTAACAGACGCTGAACAGCATCCCGACGAGCGACGCCAGCGCGATCGCCGACAGCCCGAGCACGGGGTAGACGTCCGTGGTGGCCCAGCCGAGCAGAACGAGGCCCAGGAAATAGATCCAGCGCACCAGCAGGAACATCACGATAGTGACGGAGTTGTGCCGGTTCTTCGCGGCGAGGCCCCGGCGCAGCGCGTCGCCGCTCCTGAGATGGTCGAACTGCCGGTCCCGCGCCACCGTGCGCGGGATCTCGAAGCTCGGCGAACCGAGCAACCCCACGTTCTCGCGAACCGGGCCGTCGACCGGCACCAGCACCTTGGTGCCCAGCAGGCAGTTCTCGCCCGCCCGGCTCTGCGCGGGATACGCGACGTTGTTGCCGAGGAAGTTGTGCCCGCCGATCTTCGTTCGGGCCACCCGGAACGACGTGCTGGAGAAGTCTGCGTTGATGATCGACAGGCCGTCCGCGATCATCGTGCCGCTGCCGACGGTGCTCAGCTGCGGGGTTTCGTGCTTGACCACGGACCCGAAGTTCGACCCCGTCTGCTGGAGGTCGGGCATCCGGTACCCGAGGTACCGCAGGTAGTGCACGATGGCCGAGCTGTCGCCGAAGAGCGTGATGAAGAACTTCAGGTTGGAGACCACGCGGATCGCCCGGTGCAGCGAGTAGCGGAAACCGTACAGGCGATAGACCCTGTCCGGTTTCAGGACGACGCCGAGCACACGCGGGACGGCCGCGACGAGCAGCAGGGTGATGAGCGATCCGCCGAAGAAGATCACGAACGACACGGCGAGCGCGTCGAGGTAGAAGGCCCAGCTGGTGAACTGCAGCGGCTCCGAGCTCAGGAACGTCGCGAGCTGCGGGGCGGTGGCGAGCAGTAGGTCCACGCCGCCGATGGCCAACGGCAGGTACACCAGCAGCAGGGCCAGCAGCTGCGAGACGCCGTAGCAGAACCGGCGCACCATGCCGCATCCCGCGGGACCGACACCGCGGTAGTCGGTCTCGGTCCGCCACGCCGGTGACCCGTGCCAATGCTCACCCGCCGGCACCGCCTGGCGGGGATGCAGTGACGACGCGTGTCCCAGCTGCGCCCCGTCGCCGATCGAGGTGTCGATGTCGATCACCGACAACTCCCCCACGAACACGTCCTTCCCGAGGGTCACCGAACCGGTCTGGATCTCGCCGGCCTCGGCCCGGTAACCGAGGAGGAAGGAGTCCTTGCGGATCACCGAACCCTCGCCGATCGTGAGCAGGTCGGTGCACACGGGCACGTTGCGGGAGAAGATCGCGACTCCCCGGCCGATCTTCGCCCCGAGTGCTTTCAGGTACAGCACGTACAGCGGTGAGCCCAGGGCCAGCAGCGCCACCAGGTTGCGCTGCACCAGCGTCTTGACCAGCCAGAACCGGAAGTAGTCGAGGGTCCACACTCGGATCCGCCGCGGCTTCCACCGGCCGATCAGCACCCACTTCGCCACGATCGGCAGCACACACAGCCCGACGAACGCAGCGGAGGTGAACAGCACCAGCCGCAGGTAGATGTGGAGCAGGTTCGTTCCGGCGGCAGATACCCAGGTCACGCCGCGTACGACGAGCAACGCCGCCAAGTACGCGTAACCCACGAACGCCAGGAACTGAAGTAGTCCACAAAGGACATACTGTGCCGTGCCGCCACGAGGAGGTGCATTGGCCTGCTTCGCAGCCGCAGGCTCAGCCAACGCGGGTGCAGCGCCTCCGACTGATGCCGCCAGGCTTCTGATCGTCGGGTTGGCGTAAACGTCCTTCATCGACACCGACGGTACCTCCGCGCGCTTACGCACCCGCGCACAGAAATGCGCCATGACCAGCGAATTGGCGCCGAGATCTTCGAAGAAATCACTGTCAACCGACACCCGATCGACACGCACGACGTCCGCCAGCACCGTGGCGAACACGCGCTCGGCGCTGCCTGCCACCTCTACGTTGCCACCCTGGCCGCAGACAGATTCACGTTGCTTTTCTGGCGGGACGTTGAATGACTCACTCACCGCATGAACCCCATTGATCGGAAATCTGTGCCGAACTGATGACCACACTCAAGGCGGGTTGAGCACGCACCGAATCCGGCAGTGAAAGGCGTGGTGAACGTTCTCGCGCATTGCGACGAGGATCTGCTCGCGAACACCCTTGAACGCACAGCAACCCAGTTCCGTCACCGTGACACACCAGACGCCGCACCCGCAAGGACGTGCGTGCAAGATTCCAACACCTTCACGACTGATCAGGTGAAACTGATCCTTTTGGCTGCACGAATACCAGCGCTGAGCACGGCGGAACAATGCCACCTCACACAGATTTGACCCGCGTCACCGTGAAGTCACGATTTGATCTGGTGGATCACATTCGACATTCGTCGCGCGGGCGCAAAGACAGTGATCGGGCGTCGTTTTCGTCGACGGCGTGGAGACATATCTGGCGGGTGCCGCTGATGGACCGCGTCCTCCCGGCGGACCTGCTCCAGGAACACCTCGGCCGGTCGACCGCCAGATGCCTGCTGAACGACCTCAGACGGCCCAGGCTCCTTGGGACCGACGTCGAACCGAGCCGCAGTTCCTATCGGCCCAGCCGATCAAGAGGAACGGCCCGACGGCGTCGAAAGCGGGTTTGCCGTATTCGCCGGCGATCAGCGGTCCCGCGACGTTCAACGCCAAGGTCACCACGCTCGCGAAGAGCAGAAGGCGGCGGGCATGCCGCAGCGTTTCTACAGAAGCGCCGCCGAGCCATACCCGACAGCCGTGGCGGTTCGCTCCAGGCTGAGCTCGCCGGCGCGCAGGTGAACCCGGGCTTGGGTCGTCCGGCAGTCGGTCAGATATTGCATCGGTGATTGCCCCAACGCGTCACGGCCCGAGCGAACACCGGCCGCGACAGACCGCTTACGGCGGCCAGGTCGGCAACGATCCACGCCTTCTCCGCCTCACCTTGCATGACCTGCAACGCGGCGTTCAGCCGCGGATCGGCCGAGGCAGTGAACCAGCGTGGCCACGGTCGGGCTGGTGCGGAAGTCACTGCGGATCGCCGGCACGAGCAGCTCCGGATCGAGGCATTCGGCGCTTGGCTCGTGGCCGATGTAGTGATCAGGCCCACCCCGGACCAGCGTGACATCGCCGGGCACCAGCTCGACTGCGCTTCCCGCCGCGTCCGGCGAAAGCCAGCCACGACTTCGAACGACCGTGTGCACCGCGAGCCGGATCGAACCACCCAGCCGGTCGAGATCGTCTTCGCCGCCGAGCGAAGCGTCACTGGTCAGTTACCTGAACCGTTCGCCGACGGCCCTGACTGCGTGAAGCGCAGCCCGGGCCCGCCGCGAACTCAGGGGTTTGTAGCCCCCAAAACGCCCCTACCCGCAGGCAACAAAAAAGCCCAGGTCAGCGACCTAGGCTTGGATGCTCCCCCGCTTGGACTCGAACCAAGAACCCTCCGGTTAACAGCCGAATGCTCTGCCAGTTGAGCTACAGGGGATCGTATTCAGTTGTGCGCCGGATGTCCGGCGCGATGGAAAGAACTTTAGCGCACCGCCTGCGCCACCCGAACAGGGGGCCCCTCTTCGCGGATCACACCCAGGGGGCGCCGGATTGCTGGACAATGGAGAGTCGGGAGTCCGACGAACGAGAGGCGTGGCCGCTGATGAAGAAGTTCCTGCTGGGCGTGGGTCTGGGATACGTGCTGGGGACCAAGGCCGGCCGGGGACGGTACGAGCAGATCGTGCGCACCTACCGCAAGGTGATCGACCACCCGATGGTCCAGGGCGCCGCGGGAGTGGCGCGCGCCAAGGTCGGCGAGAAGTTCGGCCGGGGGCACTGAGCCGCACGCGTACCGCTGAGGGGGTCTGTGAGCGCGCCCGGAAACGGCGGGGTCAGGGGATCCGCGCGATGAAGAAGATGCGACGGAACTCGAACCACGTCGTGCCGTCCGCGCGGGGCGGGTAGGCCTCGTCGAGGAGCGGGGCCAGCTCGGCGCGGAAGGACGCCCAGTCGTCGTCCGGGAGGGCGGCGCGGATGGGGCGCAGGGCGGTGCCGGTGATCCACTCCAGCACGGCGTTCTCGCCGGCCAGGCGCTGCATGTACGTCGTCTCCCAGGCGTCGACGAGGCAGCCCGCGTCGGCCAGCAGGGAGGCGTACTCCAGGGGCGACGACACCGCCTCGTTCTCCCGCAGAACGAGGGAAGCCAGGCGCGAGGACCACGCCGGGGAGGCCGCCAGCTCGCGCGTGATGCGGTGCGACGGGGCACCGAAGTTGCCCGGCACCTGCACGGCCAGCACGGCACCCGAGGGCAGCTGCGAGACCCAGCGGCGCAGCAGGTCGTCGTGGCCCGGCACCCACTGGAGCACCGCGTTGGAGACCACCACGTCCGTGTCCGAGCGCGGCGCCCACTCGCGTACATCGGCGACGTGCGCGTCCACTCCGCGAGAGCGGGCGGCGTCCACCATCTCCGGTGAGCTGTCCAGGGCCTCCAGCGTAGCGCCGGGCCAGCGGCGGCCCAGGTCGAGCGTGAGGTTGCCCGGGCCGCAGCCCAGGTCGACGACGCGGCGGGGCGCGTCGGACGAGATTCGCCCGATCAGGTCGTAGAAGGGGCGGGCCCGGAGGTCCGCGTAGTCGAGGTACTTGGCCGGATCCCACATGGCGAACCTCCCGAAAGATAAACCGTACGCCCGTACTGAGTACGAGCGTACTGCTTACTCCCCCGAGTTGGCCAGCTTCTCGGCGACTTCCCCGGCGATCGCCTCCACCAACGCCGGATCGGTGCTCGGGTCGGGTCGCACCTGGAGCACCGTGCCGTCGCGGCCGGGGACCTTGCGCTGCACGAACCACGCGCCGCCGCCGGTGCCGAAGTCGTGGCGGTGGCGTGAGCGCACGGAGCCGTCGACGCGCAGGCGCACCTGCGGCGGCACCTTGCCCGGCGCCGGCAGCCGGAACCGCACGGGCGGGCGGTCGACGACCACCATCACGACGCCGGCCTCCCCGGTCTCCTCGGACTCCGTGAGTTCGAAGACGCCCTCGGCCCACGCGGCCTTGGCCACGAGGTGCCAGTAGACCCGCCGGGGGCCGCCCTCGGTCGGAATCCACAGGCCCAGGCTGGTCACCACGAGCTCGCCGCCGCCTTCGACGCCCGCGACCGCGATCACGTTCTCGCCCGCAGCGAGCTCGCCCGGGAAGTCCGCGGGGAGTCCCCCGCCCATCAGACGGTTCAGCCAGCCCATGTCAGTCCCATCCGGACGCGGCCTGCTCGCGCAGCGACTTGCGGTACTGCTCCAGCGCGACGAGGTCGCCGAACAGCGCGCGGTAGTCGTCGGGCGCCTCGACCGGCGAAAGCCGTTGCAGCTTCGACTTGATCTCGCCGATCTGGCGGCCGACGAGGCTCTCCTGCACTCCCGCGAGCACACCGGAGATGTAGCGCGAGTCCACTTCTCCCAAGGCGCGCAACGGTTCCACCGCCAGCTCGCTCAGCACGCGCCGCACCGTCCCTTCCGGACAGTGCTGCGTCGCGGCGTCGAGCAGGGCCGAGCCGGTGAGCCCCGACGCCGCGCCGCCGGCCTTCAGCAACGCCAGGTGCACGGCCACGTACGCGGGGTGCGTGAACGCCTCTTCGGGCAGCGAGTCGTACTCCGGCCCGGCGATCGCGGGCTGCTGCAGCGCGGCCTTGAGCGCCTCGCGCTGGCCCATGAACCGCGGGTCGCCGGGTGCGGGCCGCGGCAGGTCCTGCTTCTCCGGAGTCGGCTCCGGCGCGGCAGCCTGCCGGGAGGCGGGCTGACGCAGCTGCGGCGTCTGGCCGCCACGCTTGGCCGCGGTCCCGGCGGCGCCGCGCACGCGGTTCACGACCTGCGCCACGTCCTGCCAGCCGACCCACCACGCGAGCTTGGAGGCGTAGCCGTCGCGGCTCGCGCGGTCCTTGATGGCCGCGACCATCGGCACGGTCTTCTGCAGCGCCGAGACCTGGCCGTCGACCGCGTCGAGGTCGAACTGCTTGAGCGTGCTCTTGATCACGAACTCGAACAGCGGCGTCCGGCGCGCGACGAGGTCCTTCACGGCCGCGTCGCCCTTCGCGATGCGCAGCTCGCACGGGTCCATGCCGTCGGGCGCCACCGCGATGTAGGTCTGCCCGGCGAAGGTCTGGTCGCCCTCGAACGCCTTCAGCGCGGCCTTCTGGCCCGCCGCGTCGCCGTCGAAGGTGAAGACGATCTCGCCGCGGAAGGCGTCGTCGTCCATCATCAGCCGGCGCAGCACCTTCATGTGGTCCTCGCCGAACGCGGTGCCCGACGACGCGACGGCCGTCGGCACGCCGGCCGCGTGCATCGCCATCACGTCGGTGTAGCCCTCGACAACCACCACCTGGTGGCGCTTCGCGATCTCGCGCTTGGCCTGGTCGAGGCCGAACATGACCTGCGACTTCTTGTAGATCTGCGTCTCGGAGGTGTTGAGGTACTTCGCCTCGATGCGGTCGTCGTCGAACAGCCGCCGCGCGCCGAAGCCCACCACGTCGTTGCCGACGTCGCGGATCGGCCACACCAGCCGCCGGTGGAAGCGGTCCATCGGGCCGCGCTGGCCCTCCTTGGACAGCCCTGCCGCAAGCAGCTCCTTGACTTCGAACCCGCGGTTGAGCAGGTTCTTCGTCAGCTTGTCCCAGCCGCCCGGGGCGTAGCCGCAGCCGAACTGCTTGGCCGCGGCGGCGTCGAACCCGCGCTCGGAGAGGAAGTCGCGCGCGGCGCGGGCCTCGTCGGTCACCAGCTGCTCGATGTAGAACTCGCTCGCCGCGCGGTGCGCCTCGATGAGTCGCGAACGCGTGCCGCGGTCGCGCTGCACGCTCCCGCCGCCGCCCTCGTAGTTCAACCGGATGCCGACGCGGTCCGCCAGCCGCTCGACCGCCTCGACGAACGAGACGAGATCGATCTTCTGGATGAACTTGATGACGTCGCCGCCCTCGCCACAGCCGAAGCAGTGGAACGTGCCGTGAGTGGGGCGCACGTTGAACGACGGGGTCTTCTCGTTGTGGAACGGGCACAGCCCCTTCAGGCTGCCACCCCCGGCGCGCCGAAGCGCGACATACTCCCCGACGACCTCGTCAATCCGGTTGCGCTCACGCACCTCCGCGATGTCGCTCTCCCGAATCCGTCCTGCCACGGTATCCACAATAGTTCTCCCTCCCCGGTGGCTTTGCGGCACACTCGGCCTCATGCGCACACCGACGGCACTCGACGACCTCGCTGCGGAGTTCGCCGGCCACCGCGGCCACCTGATCGGGGTGGCCTACCGGCTCACGAGCACCCGCTCGGACGCGGAGGACGCCGTGCAGGAAGCGTGGCTGCGCCTGGCCGCGCTCGACGACGCCGGGCGCGCCGGCATCCGCGACCTGCGGGCCTGGCTGACCACCGTCGTGGGCCGCATCTGCCTCGACCGGCTGCGTTCGGCGCCCGCGCGGCGCGAGCAGTACGTGGGCCAGTGGCTGCCCGAGCCGATCGTGACGCCGTTCGGCGCGCCGGTGAGCGAGGATCCGCTCGAAGCCGCCGTGCGCGACGACGGCATCCGCATGGCCGCGCTCGTGGTGCTCGACAAGCTCACGCCCGAACAGCGCGTGGCGTTCGTGCTGCACGACGCGTTCTCCGTGCCGTTCGCGGAGGTCGCCGGGATCCTCGGCTGTTCGCCCGACGCCGCCCGCCAGCACGGCTCCCGGGCCCGGCGCGCGCTCGAGAGCGCCGACCCGCCGCCGCGCGCCGAGCTCACGGAGCAGCAGCAGGTGCTGGAGAAGTTCGTGACCGCGCTGCTGGCCGGCGACATCCGGGCGATGGCGAAGGTGCTGCACCCGGACGTCGTGCTCATCGGCGACTCCGATGGCAAGGGCCGCACCACGCGCCAGATCATGGTGGGCGCCGACAAGCTGTCGCGCTTCTTCCTGGGCCTGATCCAGAAGTACGAGCCCGGCGTGATCAGCCGCGGCGCCCCGATCCTCGTCAACGGCGACCTCGGCCTCTGGCTCCCGCCGATGCCCGGGCACGACGGGTTCCTCTCCGTCGACGAGCACGTGCAGTCCATGAGCCTGCGCGACGGCCGCATCGTGGCCATCTACGACATCGTGAACCCCGACAAGCTCACGCACATCACGCGTCCCGAGTCGGCGGACTCGAGCGACTGAGCGTCATCAGGCTTCAGGCGTCTCGCGTCCGGTCCAGCCGCTCGGGAAGGCGCCGGAAACCGGCCGACTCGTAGGTGGCGACGGCGGCGCCACGGGAGCTCGGGGTGCAGACCAGCGCGCTCGACGAACCCAGCTTCTTGAGCTCGGCCGCCGCGGCGACGCAGATCATCCGGCCGTAGCCGCGCCCGCGATGGTCGGCGTGGACGCCCATCGGTTCGAGCAACCCCGGCTTCCCCGGACCGGCCGACCAGACCGTCACCCCCGCCACCCGAACGCCTTCGCCGTCGCGAGCGAGCAGGCACCGCGCGTCGGTGTACGGCAACCCGGCCGTCATCGCGCGCCACAGCTCGTCGGTGAACCGCGGGCGGCCCCACGCCGACCGGTGGACGGCGGTGAACTCGGACCCCTGCCCCGGGCCGACGACCTCGACGCGCAAACCCGGTTGGTCCACCGGCCCCGTGAGGTCGCGGCGCAACGGCGTCCACGGCTCGCCGGCGCTCCAGCCGGCCTCGGACAGCAACTCTTGCACCCGGGTGCCGTCCGGTGCCTCGACGGAGGCCTTTCCCGCCGGCAGGACGCCACGTCGTGGTTCGGACACGTCCGCGACGACCTGGTGAGCCAGCTCCTCCTCGCGCCAGGCCGAGGGCGCGACAGTCATCCGCACCACGTCGGGACTGTCCAGGAACCCGATGGCCAGAAGCTGTCCGTCCCGGCTCCAGGTCCGCAGGGCTGCCGCCATCGCGTCGGCGCCGAACTGCCAGTACCAGCCCAGGTCGCCAGGGTGCAGCTGGATCGGCGCGGCGTCGCTCTGCCAGTCGCGAAGGGCGCGGACGACGTCGCCGAGCCGGCCGGCGTCCGGTGTGCTCAGTTCGATGGCCACGGTGGTGATGAAACACCTTCAGCCCGGAGCGGGCACTCGAATTGTCGGGCCGGGCACCTCGCTGTCACGGCATCGGCACCCGGCACGCGTCGCCCGAGGTGAAGCCCTGGTCGACGATGCCGAGCGCGCTGTTCATCCGCGCGCGGGAGTTCTCGAGCGCGATCTGATAGGTCAGCTCCAGCACGCCGGCGCGGCCGAACTCGGCTTCGAGCTCGGCCACCTGCTCGTCGGTCACGCTCACCTGCGCGCCCGACATCGCGTCGGCGTAGGCCACGGCCAGCCGCTCGGCGCGCGAGAACGCGGGCGAGGTCGCGTAGTCGTCGATGTGGCGCAGCCGCTCGATGTCGAGGCCTTCGTGGCGCTGCAGCATCCTGCCGAAGTCCACGCACCACGAGCACCCGATCCGCGTGGCGACGCGGTACACCGCCAGCTCGCGCACGTTGGCGGGCAGCCGCTTCGACGCCTTCTCGGCCATCAGCTCGTGGACCACGGTCGCGCGCAGCAGCCCCGGGTTGTGGGCGATCACGGCCATCGGCTCGGGCACGGCGCCGAAGCGCTTTCCGGCGAACCGGTAGAGCAGCTTCAGCAGCGGGCCGGCCTCGGTGGTGCGCTTCGCCGGGATGCGGGGCATGGTCGTCTCCTCTTCGTCGGTGCTGACGGAGGAACGAGACGGGCCGCGCGGATGTGACAGTGGACCGTCAGCGTCAACGCCAGTAGTCCGGCCGCCACCAGTACAGCGAGGTGCGATCGGCCGGCCACGGCTCATCGCTGACATCCCGAGGCCCCCCACAGCACGGGCACGGGTACTGGGCCATCGGCTAGCGGCGGGCCGTGACCGCACGCACGTCCCAGATCCACACCCCGTCGACGAACTGCGCGGGTTTGCGCAGCAGCAGCTCGACGGTGGCGCGGTACGCGTCGGCGTGCTCGCGCGGGATGAGGACAAGGACGCTGGCGTTCCAGTAGCGCAGGTCCTTGATCGTCTGGTCGCGGTCGGCGTCGGTGACGGGCTGGACCTCGCCGGAGTCGCGGACGCGGTCGAGGAGGGTGGACGTGGGGACCTGGTAGGAGCCGTAGCGGCCGCGTTTGTCGTCGGGGCCGCTCGGCCCGACGAAGTAGCCCTCGGGCATCGCGTAGCCCAGGCCGGCGTCCATCTGCCAGTGCAGCGGCTCCGACTCGCCCGAGCCGGGCAGCGGGACGGGCACCACGGTGCCGCCGGGGGCGACGTAGGTGCGCCAAGTGCCGTCGGCGAAGAAGGCCGGCGTGGGCGGGCGGTCCTTGACCAGCAGCTGCGTCGGCGCGATCGGGAGGAGCACGGCGATCACCGCGCCCACCCAGAGCAGGCGCAGGGGCAGCCGGTGCTTGCCCTCTTCCGGATCCGGCAGGGTCTCGGCCGTCGCGAACACGCGCTCGGTGGCGATCGCCAGCAGCGCGCCGATCGCGGGCACGCATGCCATCGCCAGGCGCGACTCCAGCAGCGACTCGAACAGCGGCAGGTCCGCCAGCAGCTTCCACGGCCCGGCCACGCCGGTGTCCACGTGCACCGCCATGAGCTCGACGCCCATCGACAGCCACGCCATGAGGAACATCGCGATCGCGAGCGAGCGCGCGACGGCCTCGCGCCACAGCCAGATCGTGACCACGACCATGAGCGCGATGAGCGGCCAGCCGAAGAACGCGTTCTCCTCGGTGCGGTTGATCGACACGTCGGCCGCGGCGTCGGGCTGGCCGGCGATCGACTGCGTGGCGAACCGCGTGAACGCGGCGAGGTCGTTGCCGACCGGGCCGTGCTCCAGGCCGGAGTAGCTCTGCGGGCCGAAGAACTGCCACCACAGCGGGAAAACCACCAGCACACCGGTGATCACCACGGCCAGCCCGCCGCCGAGCAGCAGCGGCCGCACCATCGCCTTGATCTCCCGCGGGCGCGACGCGAGGTACGCGACGGCGAAGATCACGAAGCCCAGCGCGAAGATCAGCAGCGGCTCTTCGCCGAGGAAGATCTGGTACGCGGTGAGCACGCCGAGCCAGATCCCGTTGCGCACGAGCTTGCGGCCCTGCGCCAGGTGGATCACCTTGAGCGCCAGGAACGGCAGCACGAACCACGCGACGAAGTTCGGGTGCGCGTTGCCGTGCGAGATCATCGACGGCGCGAACCCGGCCACCGCGCCGCCGATCGCCGCCGCCGCGCGGTGGCGCACGAGGTGGCGCGAGAACACCCAGTACCAGGCAGCCGCGGTGCCGGCGAGGCTGCCGGTGAGCGCGATGGCCCACGTGACCGTGGGGCCGAAGGCTAGCGTGATCGGCGTGAGCGGGATCCCGACGCCGAGCATGGCCGTGTTGGCCATCATGTTCACGCCGAGCGGGTAGTTCTGCAGGTCCGAGTTGAGCGGGTTCTGCAGGTGCAGCACGGACTTCGCGGTGACGTCGAAGAACCACTCCCACAGGTTCTGGTCCGACGCGCTGTTCCACAGGTAGCCCGTGCCCAGGTCGTCCCAGAGGCCGCCGTACAGGATGAACGCGAACGCGACGAAGGCCGCCATGATGCCGGCGTCGGCCCAAGACGGGCGCAGCTTCGGCGTGGCGGCGGGCGCGGACGGCCCGGGAACGGCGGGGATCAGTTCGGTCCTCGCTTCCGGTTGGAAAAGACTCACTACGGGCGCACCACCCGCGCGAAGAAGTACACCGCGCCGGTGCCGGCGTGCCGGACGAGCAGGAGGAACGGCCGGTCCACCGCGACTTCGAGCGGCTCGGCCGTGGACAGGGACAACGTGCGCATCTGGATCGCCGTGGCGGCCGCGCCTTCGAGGCCCTGCTCGTCGAGGCGCAGCACGGCCTGGTGCACCACGCTGTCGACCCACAGCGGGCGCGCGGCGGTGAGCCCGGTGAGATCGGCGTCGGTGGTGAACACCTCGTGCACGCCGAGCGCGTGCAGGGCGCCGTCGAGGTCGGTGCGGACGTCGAGCTTGATCTTGGGCAGCGAGAGACGCACCTTGCGGCGTTTCGGGCCGTCGAGGAGCTGCTTGAGGTTCCGCGTGTCGAGCGCGGCTTCGGCGGGTGCGAGGTCGCCGTCCGGGAGCAGGACGACGGCTTCGACGCCGCCTTGCGCGGGGAGGCTCACGACCTGCCAGCCGCCGGCGTGGTGGTAGCCGACGGTCTCTTCGAGGTGCATGGTCGGCACTCGGCGGGTCGCCCCTGGGCTGTGGAAGTCGGCGCGGGCGGTGGCGCCGTCGGGGAACGGGTGGCGCCAGGCGGTCTTGAGGTAGAGCGCGTTGACGAGGCTGGCGCGGGTGTCGGCGCTGATCGTGCCCGAGGGCAGCAGCTCCGGGATCAGGCCGTGGGTGATCCGGTCGACATCGGTGTTGATCAGCCCGCGCGCGGCTTCGGGGTCGGTGGTGAAGGGCGCGGTCTCGGCTTTGCCGCCGGGCCACGTGACGAGCTGGTCGAGGAAGGCGCTCTCGACGGTGATGGCGTCGGACGCCCACAGCGTGTTGGCCACGGCCAGCTGGGCTTCGTCGCCGAGCGCCGCGGCGTCGCGCAGCACCGTGGCGTGCGCGTCCAGGTCGGCGTCGCTGGTGGCCAGGAGCTTGCGCAGCTCCTCGGCGGTCCGCCCCCGCGCCGCCCGGGCCGCCAGGCCCAGCGCGCTGGCCACTGAGTACGGCGAAAAACACGCGTCACCCCCACCCGCCGCGGCGGTGCGTCCCAGGGCGAGCGTGAAGTCCAAGTGGCTGTCCACGGCCATGCGGCGACCGTACCCGACCGGGTGGTTCCGGCGGCACGGAACCGATCAGCCGAAGCCTCGCCTCCCCCACTCGGGCTCCGCTTCTCCCCTCCGACCGGCCGCAGCACCCCAATGTGGCGTTCGGTGCGTTGAGCGCAACCAACGCCACATTGGGGGTGGGGTTGGCAGGACTGCGAAGGCCGTCGGCAAGCGGAGCGCAGAGGGCAGGGCGGTGGTCAAGAAGGCGGTGGTCAAGAAGGCGGATGGTCGAGACAGCGGCAGGTCAGACGTGCCGGCCCACGTGCCAGCGGTGCCATTCGTGGGCTTGCGCGTCGGTGAGCGAGGCGACCTGGTCGACGACCACCCGCAGGCGCGCGGCGTCGTCGGCGGCCGCGTGCCACGGGGGCACGAAAAGCGGGTCCAGGGACTCCGGTGCGCGGCGCAGGAGAGCGGCGACCAGCTGCGCGATCAGCTCGCGCTGGCCGTCCTGCATGGCGAGGCGGCGGCGGTCGCTCATGACGTAGCGCAGAGCCAGCGCCTTGAGCAGCGCGACCTCCGCCGCGACCTGGTCCGGGACGGCGAGACGGGCGGCGTAGCGCAGCAGGGGGCCCTCGCCGTAGACGCTGCGGGTGCCGGTGACCGCGGCGGAGGCGAAGCGACCCACGAGCTCGCTCGTCAGCTGCTTCAGCGCCACCTGGGCGCGCAGCGAGCCGTCCGGAGCCGTGCGGACGAGGGCGGCCACCACGGGCAGGTCGAGCAGCTCCTTGGCCGCGCCCTCCAAAGTGGACGCCGACAGCGTGGAGAAGTGCCGTGCCGCGGCCTCCGCGACGGCCGCGCGTTCGTCCGGATCCGCCAGCACGCTCAGCGAGATTCGCCCCGCCAGCACGCCGTCCTCGACGTCGTGGACGGAGTAGGCCACGTCGTCGGACCAGTCCATGATCTGGGCCTCGAGGCACCGCCGCTCGCCCGGCGCGCGGGAGCGCACCCACTCGAACACGGGCACGTCGTCGGCATACACGCCGTACTTCTGCTGCCCCGGCCGGCGCCGCCAGGGGTACTTCGTGGTCGCGTCGAGGCACGCGCGCGTGAGGTTGAGGCCCGCCGCCGCGCCGGCGTCGTCGAGGGACTTCGGTTCCAGGCGCGTGAGGATGCGCAACGTCTGCGCGTTGCCCTCGAACCCGCCGCACGCCTGGGCGACGTCGTCGAGCGCCTGCTCGCCGTTGTGCCCGAACGGCGGGTGCCCGATGTCGTGCGCGAGCCCGGCCGTGTCGACGAGGTCCGGGTCGGCGCCCAGCTCCTCGGCGATGCCGCGCCCGATCTGCGCGACCTCCAGCGAATGCGTGAGCCGCGTGCGCGGCACCCCGCTGACCTCGGCCCCTTCGCCGGGACCGACCACCTGCGTCTTGCCCGCCAGCCGCCGCAGCGCGGCCGAATGCAGCACGCGGGCGCGGTCGCGCGCGAAGCCGCTGCGCCCGTCGGGCCGCGCGCCGGCCAGCGCCGCGCCCTTGGGTG
Source organism: Amycolatopsis sp. DSM 110486 (assembly GCF_019468465.1). Classification (NCBI taxonomy): domain Bacteria; kingdom Bacillati; phylum Actinomycetota; class Actinomycetes; order Pseudonocardiales; family Pseudonocardiaceae; genus Amycolatopsis; species Amycolatopsis sp. DSM 110486. The sequence continues at coordinate 611,279 of NZ_CP080519.1, forward strand.
CCTCGGCCAGCACCCGGGCGCGGTCGTACTCGGAGTACCCGTCGCTCACCCGGTCAGCTTAAGCGCGGCCACCGACAATTCCCCGGGGAAGTTCAGCCCATGAAGGTGTCGAACAGCTCGTCGGCCGGCGATTTCGTGAGCTCGTAGAACAACAGTGCGCCCGTCTCGCGGAAGATGTAGCGGACCTGCGTCACGCGCTCCTGCACGATCGGGCCGCTGTGCGTCGGCGCGGTCCACGCGTCGAGACCGAGGTCCGACGCCATCGTCCGCGCGCGGTAGGAGTGCCACGGGTCGCTCACGAGCACTGCCGTGTGCCAGCCGCGCGCCTGCACCTGGTCGGCCACGGCCCGCAGGCTCCGCAGCGTGTCGCTGCCCTCGCCGACCGCCAGCGTCGCCGACGCGGGCACGCCGTGCTGGTTCAGCCACCGCGCGCCGGCCGCGGCCTCGGTGAAGTTGTCGGCCGCCTTCTTGCCGCCGGCAGTCACCACGGTCTTCGCGACACCCGCGTCGTAGAGCTGGCGCGCCTTTTCCAGCCGCGCCATGAAGATGTCCGACGGCTTGCCGTTGTACTGCGCGGCCCCCAGCACCACGATCACGTCGGCCGGCGTGCGGTCGTTCTCGCGCGCGACCTGCCACACGCGAAACGCCGTGCCGCCGACGACGGCGAGCACCACGAGCACCCCGCCGAACGCGATGCGGCGCAGCCAGCTCACAGGCGTGGGTGGTGTTCTCATGCCCGCCATCTTTTCAGAGCCGCACGCGATTCCGGCGCAGGCACCCCGGGCGTCAGAGCCAGCCGCGTTCCTCCGCCAGCCGCACGGCCTCGGCGCGCGTGCGGGCGCCCGTCTTGCCGATCGCGGCCGAAAGGTGGTTGCGCACAGTGCCTTCCGAGAGGAACAGCGCCTTCGCGATGTCCGCGACCGTGCTGCCGTCGCGCGCGGTCGAGAGCACGTCGCACTCCCGCCCGGTGAGCGGACTCGCCCCGGTCGCCAGCGATTCGGCCGCCAGCGCGGGATCCACCACGCGCAGTCCACTGTGGACCCGCCGGACGGCCTCCACGAGCTGCTCCGGCGGCGCGTCCTTCACCACGAACCCCGCGGCGCCCGCGGCCATCGCGCGCGCCAGGTACCCGGGCCGGCCGAAGGTGGTGCAGATGATCACGCGGCACGAGGGCAGCGCGGTGTGCAGCTCCGCGGCCGCCGCGAGGCCGTCCTTCCCGGGCATCTGCACGTCGAGCAGCGCGACGTCCGGCCCCGACTCCTTCGCCGCGGCCAGCACCTCGTCCCCCGACCCGACCTGCGCCACGACCTCGATGTCGGCCTCCAACCCGAGCACCGTGGCCAGGGCTCCCCGCACCATCGCCTGGTCGTCGGCCAGCAGAACGCGGATCACGCAAGTCCTCCCGCGGGTTCGGCGCGCACGACCTGGACGGCCGGCGGCTCCGGTTCCGGAACCTCCGCCCGGACCACCCATCCTCCCCCGGGCCGCGGCCCGCTGCGCAGCGTCCCCCCGACGCCGCCGACGCGCTCGGTCAGCCCGCGCAGCCCGTTGCCCTGCGCCGCGTCCGCCCCGGCCCCGTCGTCCTCCACCTCGAGCCAGTCGCGCCCGAACCGCACGCTGACGCGGTTGGCTCCGGAGTGGCGCAGCACGTTGGTGATCGCTTCGCGCAGCACGTAGCCGAAGGTGCTCTGCAGCTGCGGCAGCACGTTGTCCACGGCGTAGGGCAGGTCCGCCTCGATCTCCGCCGCCCGCAGCGCCGCGCGCGCCCCGGCGAGTTCCGCGGCCAGCGACACCTCGCGGTACTCCGACACGGTCAGCCGCACGTCCGACAGCGCGCTGCGGGTGAGGCCCTCGACCTCGCGGATCTCCTCGACCGCGCGCCCGATGTCGCCGGAGCTCTCCAGCACCCGCCGCGCCAGGCCGGCCTTCACGGTGATCGTGGTGAGGCTGTGGCCCAGCAGATCGTGCAGGTCGCGGGCCACGCGCTGGCGTTCGTTGGCCACGGCGAGGGTCGCGATCTCCTCATTGGCCCGCTCCAGGCGGCGGATGGCGCGGATGAGGTTGGCCATGAAGAACATCGCCAGCGTGATCGAGGCGACGGAGATCAGGTCGCCGCCGTCGGCGTCGATCTTGCCGCCGGCCAGCAGCACGATCGCCACGGAACCCAGCGCCAGCGTGTCGAGGATCGCCGCCCAGCCGGCAGGGAAGAGGAACGCGAGTGTGGCGGTGGCGTAGAGCAGGATGTACGGGCTGACGTCGGTGAGCAGCGTCGAGAACAGGCCCAGCGCCAGCATCACACAACCGAAGACGAGCTTGACCCTCGTCGGCTTGCCGAACACCACCGGGAAAACCGCGTAGCAGGCGCCGTAGCCGTAGAACAGCACACCCATCAGCACCCGTGCCCACATCGGGTCGGAGTTCTCGAGCAGCCCGTGCGTGGCCGGAATCAGGAACGGAAGCAGGAACAGCACCGCGAAGATCGGCCAGCCGATCTTGTTGGGCCCGCCCCGGTGGCCGACCATCGGATCGTCCCACCAGGAGGCCCGGTCGTTCAGCGCGAACCGGAACCGGGTGACCGCGATCGACGCGGGCTCTTCCTTCGTGCGCTGCACCGTCGTTCCCTCCCGTCCCGGTCAGACCCGGGCGCTGTCCTTACGGTATCGCCTGATCACGAGCGCCCCGAGGATCACGGCCCAGCCCGCCAGCACCGCGAGCGCGGTCGGGAAGCTCACGAGCAGCTCGTTGGTCACGGCCGGGCGCACCAGCCCGATCAGCCAGTAGGTGGGCAGCAGCTGCGACACGTCCTGCATCCACGCCGGCATGCCTTCCAGCGGGATCCACAGGCCGCCGAGGAAGCCCATGCCGAGCATCACGATCATGGAGATGGGCTGCATCGACTCCGGCGTCGCGATCTGGCCGATCAGCAGGCCGAGCAGCACGAGCGGGATGGTGCCGAGCCACAGGCCCATGATCACGCGCAGCCAGCCGGCCCCGTCGAGGTGCACGCCCTCGACGAAGATCGCCACGAGCGGCACCAGCAGCAGCGCGGGCAGACCCACGAGCATGCCCGCCACGGCCTTGCCGCCGAGGTAGGACGTACCCGACAGTGGGGTCAGCCGCAGCTGCCGCTGCCAGCCGCTGGCGCGTTCGAGGGCCAGGCGCGTGCCGTTGGTGGTCGCCGCGGCGAAGAGGCCGAACGCCATCATGTTGACCATCACCACGGCCACCACCGCGGCGTGGTCCGGGTCGGTCGCCTTCGTGAAGACGTTGGCCTGCAACAGGAACATCACCACGGGGAAGGCGACGACGAAGATGAGGAACCGCATGGAGCGGAACAGCCGCCGGATCTCGACGGCGAGGTAGGACGGGTTCATCGGGCTGCTTCTTCCTGGTTTTCGTCGCTGGTCAGGGAAAGGAACGCGCCTTCGAGGCCGACGGCGCCGATCTCGATGTCGTGCACGGCCGGCACTGCGGCCATCAGCGCGCGCAGCGTGGCGTCCGACTCGCTGCTGGAGATCGCGACGCGCTCGCCGCGCAGCTCGAAGTCGGTCACCGCGGGCAGCGTCGCCACGAGCCGCTCGGTCTCCTCGCCGGCGCCGGGCAGCACGGCCCGGATCGTGCGCCCGCCGGCCAGCGCGCGCACCTGCGCGACGGACCCGTCGGCGACCACGCGCCCGGCCCGCATGAGCACCACGCGGTCGGCGAACTCCTCGGCCTCTTCCAGGTAGTGCGTCGCGAACAGGACCGTGCGGCCGCTGTCGGTGAAGGAGTACATGGACTTCCAGAACTCGCGCCGCGTGCCCACGTCCATGGCGGCCGTCGGCTCGTCGAGCACCAGCAGGTCGGGGTCCGAAACCAGCGCGACGGCGAAGCGCACGCGCTGCTTCTGCCCACCGGAGAGCTTGTTGGCCCGCCGGTCGGCGATGTCCTCGATACCGGCGCGCTGCAGCGCTTGGTCGAGCGGCATCGGCGTGCGGTGCAGCTTCGCGACCATGCGCACGGTCTCGCGCACGGTCAGGTCCTCCAGCAGCGCCCCGCCCTGCAGCATCGCCCCGATCATCCCGGCGCGCACCGCGTCGGCCGGCGTCTTGCCGAACACCGTGACGTCGCCCGCGTCGGGCTTGCTGAGCCCCAGGATCATGTCGACGGTCGTGGACTTGCCGGCCCCGTTGGGCCCGAGCAGCGCCACCACCTCACCCGGCGCGATCGTCAACTCGACCCCGTCGACGGCCCGCACCTCGCCGTAGTGCTTCTTCAACCCGCTCAACCGGACGGCGGCCCCCGCCGCGACGTCCCGCGCCCCGCGCGTGGCCTGTGTGGTTTCCATGCCCTGAAGACTGCCGGCGTCTCGGCGTCGGCCAGCAGGCCGAGCGTCACGTCGTTGCCGTGACAGGTGTCAGGGGTCAGGGGTGGCGCTCCGTCGATGCTGACGAAGCACCTGCGACATCCAAGCCGCCCGTAGGCTCCCCTCCGTGCCCTTCGTCGACGAGCTGACCGCACGACTGCGCGACGGCTTGGCGTTGATCGCGTCGGCCCGCGCAGCACTGGCGACGAGCCACGGCCTGGCCGTCGAGGCGGCCGCATCGTGGGGGCAAGCACTGGCGAGCACGAACGACGCCGAGGCCGCCCAGTTGCCCGCGCTGGCCGAAACAATGGCGACCGGTATCGGAGCGTGTCTCGCCGGCACGGGAGAGGCGGAAACACTGCTGACCAGGTATCTGGACAGCCTCGGAGTGGATCCGCCGGCCCCGACGCCGGCGGCACGGGAGGCGCCGGCACAGGCCGAACCCCAGCCGGCACCAGTACCCGCGCGCCGAGCGGATCGAACAAGCTCGTGAACGGGCCGGCCGGGCCGAGAGGCTCCGAAGTGAAGCTTCCGGGGAGTGGGTGCGCAGCGACGGCGCGGCGGTGCCGATGGCCAGCGGCAAGGGCGACGAGTTCTACGGCAAGGTGGAAAACTTCGTCCGGCTCAACGGTCTGTCGCGCCGAGTGAGCCGTCTGGCCACCCACGTCGAGATAAAGGTCGCGGTCGCGATGCGGGAACAAACCTGCGCAACGAAACCGTGGGTGCTGGACGTCGCCATTCGCGACGGCTGGGGTTACCTGCAATACGCCGATGACGCGACATTCGTCGTCACCGACGGCGACCCGGCGTCGCCTGCCGCGCCAGGCGACGCCGACTTCTCCGCCGGGACAGGACTGCCCATCGCCCAGGTGGTCGCAGCCGTCCAGCAATTCGTGCGCACCGGAAAGCTGCCGGAAACCGTGCCATGGCGGGAAGTCTGACACCGGATTCTTCGGGGCCTCAGGCCCAGCGTCACGTCGTGACCGTGACAGGTGTCAGGGGCAGCCACAACGCACAACGGCCCTCCCCCGAGAAACCGGGGAAGGGCCGCGTACGAAAAGCTTCAGCAGCCGAGCAGGCGAGGCGCCAGGTAGTCCACGACCTTGTCGATCGCGATGCGTTCCTGGGTCATGCTGTCGCGTTCGCGGACCGTGACGGCCTGGTCCTCGAGCGAGTCGAAGTCCACGGTGACGCAGTACGGGGTGCCGATCTCGTCCTGGCGGCGGTAGCGGCGGCCGATGGCCTGGGCGTCGTCGAAGTCGACGTTCCAGTGCTTGCGCAGGGTCGCGGCGAGGTCGCGCGCCTTGGGCGAGAGGTCGGCGTTGCGCGAGAGCGGCAGCACCGCGGCCTTGAACGGCGCGAGCCGCGGGTCGAGGTGCAGCACGGTGCGCTTGTCGGTGCCGCCCTTGGCGTTGGGCACCTCTTCCTCGTCGTAGGAGTCGACGAGGAACGCCATCATCGAGCGGCCGACACCGGCCGCCGGCTCGATCACGAACGGGCGGTAGCGCTGGCCGGAGGCCTGGTCGAAGAACGACAGGTCCACGCCCGAGTGGTTCGAGTGCGTGGTGAGGTCGAAGTCGGTGCGGTTGGCGATGCCCTCGAGCTCGCCCCACTCCTGGCCCGCGTTGAAGTCGAACCGGTACTCGATGTCCACGGTGCGCTTCGCGTAGTGCGAGAGCTTTTCCTTGGGGTGCTCGAAGTGGCGCAGGTTCTCCGGCTTGATGCCGAGGTCCGTGTACCACTTGGTGCGCTCGTCGATCCAGTACTGGTGCCAGCACTCGTCCTCGCCCGGCTCGACGAAGAACTCCATCTCCATCTGCTCGAACTCGCGCGTGCGGAAGATGAAGTTGCCCGGCGTGATCTCGTTGCGGAAGGACTTGCCGACCTGGCCGATGCCGAACGGCGGCTTCTTGCGCGAAGCCGTCTGCACGTTGAGGAAGTTCACGAAGATGCCCTGCGCGGTCTCCGGGCGGAGGTAGTGCAGGCCTTCTTCGGATTCGACCGGGCCGAGGTAGGTCTTGAGCATCATGTTGAAGTCGCGCGGCGCGGTGTACTTGCCGCGCGTGCCGCAGTTGGGGCACGGCACGTCGGACAGGTCGTCCTCCGACGTCGCCTTGCCGGTGCGGCCTTCGTAGTCCTCGGCGAGCTGGTCGGCGCGGAAGCGCTTGTGGCAGTGGAGGCACTCGATCAGCGGGTCGGTGAACACGTTCACGTGACCCGAGGCGACCCAGACCTGGCGCGGAAGGATCACGGACGAGTCGAGACCGACGACGTCTTCGCGGCCCTGCACCATGGTCTTCCACCACTGGCGCTTGATGTTGTCCTTCAGCTCCACGCCGAGAGGCCCGTAGTCCCACGCCGACCTGGTGCCGCCGTAGATCTCTCCCGACGGGAAGACGAAGCCACGGCGCTTGCACAGACTGACGACGGTTTCGATGGTGTTGGCGGGCACTCCACGCTCCGGACGCATGCGGGGACGGTTGGACTAGGAGGTTCAGCGTATCCGGCCACCCCCGCGGTGCTTCCGGCGAGGTGAGCAGGGCTCAGGGCCGGCCTGTCAGCGACGCTGTGACGACCCGGTTGTCGTCGTAGCCCTCGGTGCCGCCGACGTAGTCGCCACCGCACGTCACGAGCACCAGTTTGTGGGGCCCGTCCGGGGAAAACAGCTTCGCGGACTCCGCGGCGAGCCCGGACTTGTGGATCGTGCGGACCTCGTCGACGCGGTAGTTCCACTTGCCCCCCGCGGTGTCGGTGACCGTCACCGTCTGGCCCTGCTCGACCTGCCACAGCTGGTCGAACGGCCCGGTGCGGCCCTTCCAGTTCACGTGGCCGGAGAAGAGCGTGACGCCTTGATCGGCCCCCAGTCCCGAGCCCCACCACGCGGCCTCGGCGAGGCTCTGCGGGATCACCAGCGCGCCGTCGTCACCCACGGGTTCCTGCACGAGCTTCGCCGTTCCCCCACCGGGCAGCAGCACGGTGCCAGGCGTCTGCCCCGGGTCGGCCTGCTTCTGCGCCGACTGCTGCGCAGCCCCCGCGCCCGCCGCCGGTACCGGTACCGGTACCGAGGCCGCGCCGCTGGCGAGACCGGGTTCATTCTTTCCCGTGAAAATCAGGAGGGCGGCGACGAGCGCCGCCACCACCACGGCCCCGACGGCGGCCAGTACCCACTTGGTCCTCGCGGGCCGTTCCTGTGTCCCTTGCATCGTGCTCCCTGCTCCGGTGTGTCGTGCGCAGGAAGACATGCCGCGGGACGCGGCCGGGGTTGCACCCGATCGTGCTCAGTCCGGACGCGAAACCAGGTTCGCCGTGACGATGCGGTTCTCGTCGTAGCCCTCGGTGCCGCCGATGTAGTCGCCACCGCACGTCACGAGCACCAGCCGGTGCGGCCCGGTCTGCGCGAACCACTGCGGCGCCTGCTCCGGGAGCTGCTCCTTGCGCAGGGTTGCCGCACCGGTCACGCGGTAGAGCCAGCGCCCGCCCGAGGAGTCGACGATGCTCACGTTGTCGCCCGTGCGCACTCGCCACAGGTCGTCGAACGGTCCCTTCGTGCCGGCCCAGTTCACGTGACCGGACAGCACGGCCGCACCCTGCTTCGCGCCGAGGCGCGCGCCCCACCAGGCGGCGTCGCCGAGGCCTCGCGGGATCGGCAGGATCCCGTCGCGCGTCACCTCGGTGCGCACGAGCCGGGCCTCGGACCCGTCGGGCAGCCGGATACTGCCGGGGCGCTGCACGCCGACCGCGGCGCCGTCCGCGGGCAGCTCGGCGGGCGCGCCGTCTTCACCCGGCAGCGAGCCGGGTGGGGGTTCCGCCGCGGCGGCGGGCACAGGCGCGGGCCCCCAGGTCAGCACGACCACGCCCGCGGCCAGCGCGAGCACGGCAACCACTGCCGACACGACGGTCAGCGCGGTGCGCAGCACGCGGACCTACTCGCCGCGCGAGCGCGCCGTGCGCCTGCGGCCCAGCCCGATCGCGAGCCCGCCGAACACCAGGCCGGCGACCAGCAGGCCGAGGCCCAGCGGCAGCCGGTAGTCGCTCGACGGGGCGGCCGCGGTCGTGCCGAGGTAACCGGCGGGGACCTCGGTGGGCACCGGCGGCTGCGTCGCGGTCGCGCCGTTGCCGTTGCCGCTGCCACCGGACACGGCGACGAAGTTCTTCGGGATCGAGCAGCTCACGCCGCCGAGCACCAGCGTGGTGCTCACGTCCGGCAGCGTCTCACCCGCATCGTCGCGCACGTGGGTGGTCACGTCGACGCGCCAGCCGGCCTGAGCCGTGACGTCGCCGTTGCGCCAGCCGTCCTGCCTGATCAGCTGGTCGAACGAGGACACGCGGGACACCACGACGTCCGAGAGCGACTTGGTGGGGTCGGCCCCGTCGATGACCCTGGGGGCGCCCATGCGCAGGTTCTTCACGCTCAGCGAGGCCGCGCCCGCGGGCATCGCGACCTGCTTGAGCGTGTCGTCCTCTCCGCGCACCCAGAGCCGGGTGAGTGTGGTGGTGCCGGTGGCCTTGTTCGGGGCCGAGCAGTCGGCGGCGCTGCGCGCGCTTTCCAGCACCAGCATCGTGTTGTCGACCGGGCGCGCCTTGCTGCGAGCGTTGTCGCGCAGGGCGTAGTTGGTCTCGGCGACGGCCGTCGGCACGTTCGTGGCCTGGAGGGCGGCGACGACGTTGTGGTCGCGGCTCGCGATCCCGGCCGGGTAGGGGCTCGTGGCCGCGGCGCCGAACTTGCCGAGGTCGACCTCCCAGTTGCCGCCGAACGTCGAGCTCTCGCCGTCGTTCTTCGGCACGGCCACGCGGTCGGCCGAAAGCTTCGACTGGCCGGGGGTGAGCGGTGAACGCTGCGTCTCGGTGATCAGCGAGCCGCCGTGCTGCGGGTCGGAGCCCAGCCGCACCGACGCCACGTTGGCGAACGACACGGGACCGGTCTTCTCGTCGACGGCCTTCACGGTCTGCGTCGTCTGGGCAGCTGCCACCGGAGCGAGCGCGGGCAACGCCGCCACCGCCAGGATCGCTGCCTTCGTAACGAAACGAGTCATTGTCTCCCCACTGCCTCCGCCTCGATTCGGGCGGATCGTCAGCGTACGAGAAGCGACGAAACGCCCCACGCCAACCTTGCACCGTCGGCCACCGGTTGCGAAGCCGAAGTGCCGATTCCTGACGAACTCACCCGATCGGGTGAGACTGGTGTGAGTGACCGGTGACCGACAGGGGCGACTGAGGGGAACACTACGATGACCGTGACCGTTGTCGACAATGACATCCGACTTCGGAACCCGCCGGCTCGTCCGGTGGCTTCGCGCGCAAGGGGAGGCAACGATGGCACCGGCCAGCACGGGCGCTCTTTCGGCCGGCACCGGCACGTCCGGTGATCCGGCGACGGCGCCGGCCGGCCCGCTCGAGGCTTCCGGTCCCTCGGCAGGTCCGCTAGGTCCGTCGGGCGCCGCGCTCGCCGACGCCGGCGACCTGCTGCGCGCGCTCGCCGCCCCCGTCCGGATCGCCATCGTGCTGCAGCTGCGCGAGGCCGACCGGTGCGTCCACGAGCTGGTGGACGCCCTCGACGTCGCTCAGCCGCTGATCAGCCAGCACCTGCGGGTGCTGAAGACGGCGGGTGTGGTGCAGGGCGAACGCCGGGGCCGGGAAGTCGTGTACCGCCTGGTGGACGACCACCTGGCCCACATCGTCGTCGACGCGGTCGCCCACGTGCAGGAAGGGAAGTGACCATGACCTCGACCCCCCACTCGGCGCCTCCACCGGCCCCCACCCCCAACTCCGCCCCCGTGCCCGGGCGCCGCTCGACCAAGCAGCGCACGGCGGTCGTCGACCTGCTCAACACGGTCGACGACTTCCGCTCCGCGCAGGAGCTGCACGACGAGCTGCGCAAGCGGGGCGACGGCATCGGCCTGACCACCGTGTACCGCACGCTGCAGTCGCTTTCGGAGGCCGGCGAGATCGACGTGCTGCGCACCGACTCCGGCGAGGCCATTTACCGCCGCTGCTCCACGCACCACCACCATCACCTGGTGTGCCGCGTGTGCGGGCGCACGGTGGAGGTCGAGGGCCCCGCCGTGGAGCGCTGGGCCGAGAAGATCGCCTCCGAGCACGGGTTCTCCGACATCAGCCACACCGTGGAGATCACGGGCACCTGCGCCGAGCACGCGAGCTGAGGTCGCTCAGTACTCGTAGGGGTCCTTCGGCTCGTCGATCCGCTCGACGGTCGCGGGCACGAAATCGGGCGTGTATGAGTTGTTCTCGTTGGCCGTGCCCGGCACGACCTGTCCGGTGACCCGCAGCCACGTGTCGCTCGGGAACCGGTCGGCGGCCCCGCCCTTCAGGTGCACGGTGACGGGTGCCGCGTCGGCGGCGCAGCAGCTGATCACCAGACGCGCCAGCAGCGTGGTGCTGCCCTCGTGCACGACGAACCCGGACATGCCGATGGTCCGGCCGTTCATCGTCCCGCTGGAATCCCAGCCCGCGCGCGTGACGACCTCGTTCATCGCCAGCTCCACGACCTTGCCCGCCGGCAACGGCGGGAACGCGGCCGCCGACGTGGTCGCGGCACTCTGCGGCACGCGAGCCGTGGTGCGCGTGACCGAGTCGGCGCCGAGCGCGGGTGGGGCCACCAGGAACACCGCGAGCACGGGCACCACCAGCAGCCAGGCCGAGCGCGCCGAATGGGCGTGCCCGTGGCCGTCGTCGACGTGGTCGTGTCCTTCAGAGGCTTCGTGGCCGGCTGTCTCGGACTCGAGCGCCGCCGCCTTCGCCGCGGCCCGCGCCGCCACGAGGTCACGCAGGATCGCGACCGTGCCGAGCACCAGCATCACCACGCCGCCCGCGATGATCCACGGCTGCTGCGCGGGTTTGACGTAACGCAGGTAGTCGCCGTTCACCGCGATCTTCACCAGCGCCCCGCCAAGGAGGATCAGCAGCACGTTCTGCGTCTCGCGCCTCATCGCGCACCACCCAGCAGCAGCGCGCCCACGACCGTGCCGCACGCGAGGGCGACCACGAACGTCGCCGGCGCGAACCGCACCGCGAACGACTTCCCGAACGTGCCGGCCTGCAGCGCGAACAGCTTCACGTCGATCGCCGGGCCGACCACGAGGAACACCAGCTTCGGCAGCAGCGGCACCGCGGTCAGCGAAGCGGCCACGAACGCGTCGGCCTCACTGCACAGCGCGAGCACCACGGCCAGCACCGCCATCACGATCACGCCGACCACGACCTGGTCCGCCAGCACCCCGAACCACTTCGCGGGCACGAGCACGTTGAGCGTCGCCGAGATCAGCGCGCCCAAGACCAGAAATCCGCCTGCCTCAACGAGATCCGTGCGCGCGGTCTCCGCGAAGACCTTCCAGCGTTGCCCCGGCTCGACGTCGGGCAGCCGCCGCAGCGCGCGTTCGGTGATCCACGAGAGCTTGCCCCAGCGGGCCCAGATCCAGCCCATCACCATCGACGTCGCGAGCGAGCCCAGGAACCGCGCCAGCACCATCTCCGGCCGCCCGGGGAACGCGACCGCCGTGGCCACCAGCACGACCGGGTTCACCGCGGGCGCCGCCAGCAGGAACGTGAGCGCCGCGGCCGGCGCGACCCCCTGGCCGATCAGCCGCCGCGCCACCGGCACGGACGCGCACTCGCACCCGGGCAGCGCGACGCCGGCGAGCCCGGCGACCCCCACCGCCGCGCTCGCGCGCTTGGGCAGCACGCGTTCCAGCACCCGCGCGGGCACGAACGCGGCGATCGCACCGCTGATCAGCACGCCGAGCACGAGGAACGGCAGCGCCTGCACGCACACGGCGACGAACACCGTGGAGCCGGTGCGCAGCGCGGGCACGTCGAACAGGTCCTGCAACCGGCCCTGCGCGAGGATCGCGACGAGCAGCACCGCGCAGAGGATCTCGATCGAGCTGACCCGGATCCGCCGCGCGCGCCGCTTCTGCTCGGGCGCGTTGTCGACAAGGGTTTTCACGAGGCCCGATGATGCCAGCCCGGGCCCGCCCGATCCCAGCGGGACACAGCACGAGGGGACCACTCGGACCGGTTTCGGCCCGAATCCGCCGTTCGCGCCCCCGTCAATCGGACAAGCCGGGCGCGAACCTCAGTCCAGACCCGGCAGTTCCGTCCGCAGCTGCGACGCGGTCGAGACCACGAGCATCAGCAACGTGCCCAGCGCCGACGGGTCCATGCCCTCGGCCGGGAACGCGTAGCGCAGCGTCACGTCGACTCCGCTGTCGGTGTGCCCGACGCCGAGCGTGCCGAACAGGCCCTGCCCCGCGCGTTCGGCCACGGCGACGGCGATCGCCGGGTTGTCCGGCAGATCCCACGCCACCACACAGGTCAGGCTCAGCACCGTGAGCCCGTCGGCCAGGCGCGTGGCCTGGATGACGCACGGGACCTCGGCGTGGCGGAAGGTGATCGCGCCGTCGTCGTCCACGTTGACGTCGAGGTAGCGCTCGAGGGCCTCGCGTGCGAGCCCGAGCAGCGCCGCCGTTTCGGCGGCCTCCGAGGTGCTCACGACGCTTCCCCGGCCGCGCGCTCGGCTTCCGCCTGGTCGACCGCGGCACCGAACCGGCGGTCGCGCTTGGCGAACTCGAGGCAGGCGTTCCACAGGTGCGTGCGGTCGAAGTCGGGGAAGAGCGTGTCCTGGAAGACCATCTCCGCGTACGCCGACTGCCACAGCATGAAGTTCGACGTGCGCTGCTCGCCCGAGGGCCGCAGGAACAGGTCGACGTCGGGCATTTCGGGCTGGTACAGGTACTTCGCGATCGTGCGCTCGTCGATCTTGTCGGCCTTGAGCTTGCCCTCGACCACGTCCTGGGCGATCCGGCGCATCGCGTCACCCAGCTCCGCGCGCCCGCCGTAGTTGACGCACATCGTCATGTTCAGCGCCGTGTTGTTCTTGGTCTTCTCTTCCGCGACCTGCAGCTCCTTGATCACGCTGGCCCACAGCTTCGGCCGGCGCCCCGCCCAGCGGATGCGCACGCCGATCGAGCCAAGGTAGTCGACCTGGCGCCGGATGGTGTCGCGGTTGAAGCCCATGAGGAAACGCACCTCCTCCGGGCTGCGCTTCCAGTTCTCCGTGGAGAACGCGTAGACCGAAAGCCATTTCACGCCGAGCTCGACGGCGCCGCTGGCGACGTCGATCATCACGGCCTCGCCGCGCTTGTGACCCTCGATGCGGGGCAGGCCGCGCTGGTTGGCCCAGCGCCCGTTGCCGTCCATCACCAGCGCCACGTGCTTCGGCACGAGATCCTTCGGGATCTCCGGTGGCCTGGCTCCCGACGGGTGCGGATCCGGTGCCCGCAGCTCGTACCCCGACGCCCGGACCTCGCGTCCCCTGCGCAGCACTTCGCGCCTCCTGGAAGAGTGAAAATTTCCTACGCGCAAGACCCTACTTGGCCGGTGTCACGGTCTCCCGGGCACGCCGTTCGACCAGTGGAAGCGAACGCAGCTGGCGTTCGAGGTGCCACTGCAGGTGAGCCGCCACCAGGCCCGACGCGTCACGCCGGGTCACGCCGTGCGAGGCCTCCGCCACCGGCCATTCGCCGTGCAACAGGGCCTCGAGCAGGGTGAGCACCTCGGGCGCGGGGTGCACGGAACCGGCGATGCGGCAGTCCGGGCACATCGAGCCGCCGGCGGCCACGTTGAACGCGGCGTGCGGGCCGGGCAGGCCGCAGCGGGCGCACTCGGTGATGGCGGGCGCCCAGCCGGCGTAGGCCATGGCCCGCAGGAAAAACGCGTCGAGGACGAGAGAGGCGTCGCGTTCACCGCCCGCGAGTGCGCGCAACGCGCCCACGACCAGCAGGTACAGCTTGAGGACCGGCTCGCCCTCTTCGGCCGAGAGCCGGTCGGCGGTCTCGGCGATCGCGCTGGCCGCGGTGTAGCGCTGGTAGTCGGCGACCAGCGGCAGCGCGAACGCGTCCACGGTCTCGACCTGGGTGATCACGTCGAGCGTGCGGCCGGTGTAGAACTGCACGTCCACGTGCCCGAAGGGCTCCAGCCGGGCCCCGAACCGCGACGAGGTGCGGCGCACGCCCTTGGCCACGGCACGGACCTTCCCGTGCCGGCGGGTCAGCAGGGTGATGATCCGGTCGGCCTCACCCAGCTTGTGCGTGCGCAGCACCACTCCGGTGTCGCGGTAGAGGTTCACCACCCCGACATCGTCCCACTTCCGGGCGATGCCGGGGCGGAGACACCCTGGTTCAGCGCGTCAGCAGCCGTAGTAGCCGGTGCAGTACGTGCTGACCGTGGTCGCAGCGACGATCCCGATGATCAGGAACGTGATCGCGAGGGCGTAGCCGATGCCGCCGACGATCGTGGCGATCAGGCACAGCGTCTTCGTGGTCTGCGACGCCTGCTGGGCCATCGCGTAGTTGCCCTGCATCTTGAAGGTGCGGACCTCGTTGGACTTCATGATCGCGAAGATCGCGAGGATCCACATCAGGAAGATGCAGCCGATCGCCCAGCCCTTGTACTCCTTGATGGCGTTGATGTCGCCGCCCGGCGGCATCCCCATGCCGGGGCCGAAGCCGGGCTGCCCGAACGGCGCCTGCTGGCCGTACTGACCCTGCTGGCCGTACTGGCCTTGCTGGCCATACGGCGTCGGCATCGGGCCGGACGGCTGCTGGCCGTAGGGCGGCTGCGGCTGAGGCTGACCGTACGGATTGGTCATGACTGGTTCCCCAAACTCCTCGTGCTTCCGGCGAGCTCCCCCCGCCGCGGGTCTTCGTCCGCACCCCTGCCCGATCGAAGCCGTGGCCCGGCGCTGTCGATCGGTGCAGCGGCTTCGCGGGTCAATGCTGCGGCGGCTGGCCGAACTCGCCCGGCTGGATCTTCTGCGTCTCTTCGGGCTGCGCGGGCGCTTCCGCGACCGGCGAACCCGGCTGCAGCATCTGCGTGCGCTCGGCTCCGTCGAACGCACCGCTCTCGGGCTGGGCAGCGCCGCCCGGCTTGAGCATCTGCGTGGGCTCGGCCTGCTCGAACGCGGTCGCGCCCGGCGACTCGGCGCCCGGCTGCGCGAACCCGCCACTGGCCGGGGCACCCGGCTGGCCGAAACCACCCGACGGCGCCTGACCCGGCTGCCCGAACCCGGGCTGCGCGCCGAACCCGCTCGGCTGCTGCCCGAACCCGGCGGGCTGCTGGGCGAACCCGGCGGGCTGCTGGGCGAACCCGCCCGGCTGCTGCCCGGCGGGCGGGAACCCGCCGCCGAAGGGCTGCTGCTGGCCGAAGCCCGGCTGCCCGAACTGGCCCGCGGGCGCCGCGTCGGCGGGCACCACGATCGTGCCGACGATCTTGTCCGAGAACGTCTGGGACTTGTCGTCCCACAGCGGCCACAGGTAACCGAGGGAGCAGAGGAAGCCGTCGAGGACGTGTGCGAGGTCGCGCAGGAACGCCATGCCGGCGCCGATGGGCTGGCCGGTGGCCTCGCTGACGAGCTTGATGCCGACGACGCGCTTGCCGAGCGACTGTCCCGTGTTTCCGGCCGTGATCCAGCGGTTGTAGATCTGCCAGCCGATGTTCCCGAAGATCGCGAGCCCGTAGATGATCGCCCCGGCGCTCCCCGAGGCGATCGAGACCAGCAAGGCGATGATGATGGCGGCGAGGAACGGCCCGAAGTCGATCAGGTAGGCGCCGGCGCGCTGGCCCCAGTTCGCGTAGGCGCCGCCGGGCGGGCCGTACGGGTTCGGCTGACCGAACCCACCGGGTTGCCCGAACGCGGGCGGCTGACCGAAACCACCGGCGGGCGGCTGACCGAAACCGGGCTGTCCGAAGCCCGGCTGGCCCTGCGCGTCCGGTTGACCGAAGCCCGGCTGCGCCTGACCTGGTTGCCCGAAACCGGGCTGTTGCCCGAAACCGCCGGGTTGCTGGGGGAACCCGCCCGAGGGCGGTTGCTGGCCGAAGCCGCCGGGTGTGCCGAACGGCTGCTGCCCTGAACCAGGTTGTCCGAAGGGCGGCTGGCCCTGCGGCTGCCCCATGGGCCGGCCGTAGGGATCGGTCATCGTGTTCTCCCCCTCGCTCGTCCTGACCCGCGCGCGGTGGCACGCGAGAACCGGCCGAGTCCGATGAGGACGGGCCGGTGCGCGGGAGCGTACCTGGTCCGGACGAGGTCGGCCCAGCTAGGCGTCCGCACCGGGTGGCGACCCGAAACCCGTACGACGAACGGGAAGCGAAGACGGTTCCGGCAGAAGGAAAACTCAGACCGACAAACCGGTGAACGGCGCGAAAGGCAGGTTCCGCACCACGAACCAGATCGCGAACACCACCGCCACCACGAGCGGCGTGCGGCGCCAGTGCAGCCACGACCGAACCGCCCGTCCGCGCAGCCGCCCGACGGTCCACGCGACACCGCTCCATGCGAACAGCGCCACGAACACGAGCGCCACCGCGTTGTAGTGCACGGCGCCGGCGAGGTCGCCGTGCATGAGGCTGTAGGCCATCCGCATACCGCCGCAACCCGGACAGTCGATACCGAAGAGGAACTTGGTGGGGCACACCGGCAACGGCCCGCCCGGCGTCGTCGGATCTCCTAGCCACACGGCGGCGCAGCACACGCCGAGCCCCGCGACCACGGCCGCCGGCCCTGCCAGCGCTCGCGCCGTGGCTCGCGCGCCCCGCACCGGGATTCCCGTGTAGACGGTGCTCACGACGACCAGAACCCGGCGGACGTGCCCGCGATCAGGAACACGAACAGCACCACCAGCAGGTACGCCACGATG